>JAITKA010000074.1 GCA_031278635.1 Deltaproteobacteria bacterium
GATCCTGGGCCTCCAGGTCCAAAGCTTCGGCGCCCTGCCCGAGCCGGCCGAGCCTTCCGCCCCCGCCGCCGCGACCAGCCCGGCGCCCGCGGCCGAGCCCGCCGCCGCCCCGGAACCGGCGGCAGAGCCCGCCCCCGAGCCCGCGGCTGAACCAACCCCTGAACCGGCGGCAGAGCCCGCCCCCGCCCCCGAGCCGGTGGCCGAGCCAACCCCGGAACCGACGGCGCCCCAGGCCGCCCCCGAACCGGCACCACCGGCCACGCCGGCCCCCGAGCCGGTGGCTGAGCCCGAGCCCGCGCCCGCTGAGCCAGCCCCCGCCCCGGCCACCCCAGCGCCCGCTGAGCCCGCCGCTCCCCCGGCCACCGCTCCCCCCGCGGCTCCCCAGGCCGCCCCCGCCGCGGAACCGCCGGCGGCCGAGCCGGCCCCGGCCCCCGCCGCCGAGCCACCGGCGGCGGCCCGCCCAGGGGTGCCGGGTGCGCCCCCCTCGGCCACCATCGTGGAGCCCGAGTCGCAGGCGGATTTGCCCCCGCCCCCCAATCCCGCGGGCCCGCCCGCGCTTTCGCCGAAGCCCTCCCCGGAGCCCGCCACGAGAAATTACCCCACCGAGGAGCTCCCGATCATTTCGCCCAGCCTTCCCAAGGGTACCGGGATTGTCCTGAGCGTTTAGGCGAAACCGTTTTGCCCGTTAAGGGAAAAGGCCGCCCCCACGGGGCGGCCTTTTTTGGTTTTGGCGAGGGCGGGTTAGAAGGTCCTGTAGGCCTTGCCGTCCTTAAAATACGTGAGGGTCGGTTCCCCGCCGTCGGGGGCCGAAAGGGCCGCCGAGGCCTTCCCCTTCTCGTCGGCCAGGGCCAAGCCCTCGCCGTTTTTGTCCCGCCACAGGGCCACCCGGTCCCGGCCCTGCGGGTCCCGCATGATCAGGGTGGGCTCGCCGCTTTGGCTGAGGGCGACCACGGCCCGCTCCCTGCCCTTCTGGTCGGCCAGGGTAAACGAGGGCAGCCCCTTGGCGGTTAGGGCCATCTGGACCTTGGCCGCCCCGTCCGCGTCCCTGAGCCACACGTGGGGCTCCCCCACGTCCCCCAGGCCCATTTCCAGCCGGTATTCCCCCTGTGAGTCAAGCATGAACAGCCTGGGCTTGGATCTGACCAAGGTCAGAAGCATCCGGGTCCGGCCCGTCTCGTCGGTCAACCGCAGCTCCCCGGTGGAGAGGACCGAGGGGTCCTGCGCCCGGGCCTGCGGGGCCACGGCAAGGTACCAGAAAAGGGCCGCGCCCAAAAACCCGGCCAGGGCCGAGAGGACGAAGGTTTTGGCTTGGCTGATAGGCATGGAATCACCCCGCGCGGTAACCGCCCGGCGCCTGAATGACGCCTCGCGGCCGGCATGTTTTTTACCCGAATATACTTGGGACCATCCCCTGAGTCAACCCTCGGGCGCCCAAGGGTTGGGGGCAAAAAAAATTTACTTTTTATTGTCTTTTTTTCGCAAGAACCCGGTAGTCCCGATAGGCGGGACCATGGGCACGAGGCGGGGGGCAACGGAATTTAAGCTTGATCAAGGGCCAGGTTTCGATTAATATTTTTTTCCTTGAGTAATTATTATTCATATGGGCTAAATTTCAGGGTCAACGGGTTCGCCGGGCTTTGCGTTTTCGATTTGGGTTTAAAGAGCCGGGGCAAAATTTTTTTGTTTTTTTTGGGTGGAAGATGGGCCTATTTCTTAGGAGACAGTGGGGGTTACGAAACGAGCATAATCGATTTTTCCAAAATCCGTTTGGCCGGATCGAATCGGGGCCGAGGAAATCCAGTACCTGGGCTACATTCCGGGGACCGGGAATTTGATAAATGTTACTCTAGATCCGAAAATCCCCTATTTAAGGTAGAAAACAGGCCCATATGTTATTCCTGTTGATCTAAATTTGATCTTGACATGGTTTTCTTCTAGGGGTATACTCAGCTCGCAATCACAAGATGTGGGGGTAGCCGAACCGCCCATGAAAAAAACGCCGTAACGCCCGTTACCGCAAAAAACAAAATCGCACGCCTAAAATTTCTTGATACGCCTAAGTTACTACCTAAATTTTAGATTTTCACCTTTTAAACAATAAAATAGCTAAGTTTGGGTTTTTAGATTTTTTGGATGTTAAATACCTAATTTTTCATCCATATTTCAAGAACCTTTGACACGACATAACTGAGCCTTAAACCAGAGGTTTATTGCGATATTTCACAAAATCGTAACTTTTGGTTTTGACTTATAAGAGTTTTGCGTTTTTAGCTTTTTTATTTGCACTTTAAAACTAATTTCACCCTTGAAATGGTACCCTATTTCAAGGGTTTTCCCTTCTAAAAGCAAAAAATCCGTCATTTAACTACCTTTAGATTTTATTGTTGTTCGCCCGCGGCTTTTCAAACCATAAAATCTGAAAAAACCGTTAACCGAATTGGTTCAAGCCTGGTTTTCTCGTTTGTTTTCTCGTTCGATCGCCGAGGGAAAAACGGTCGTGGATGATCGGGGAGACTTTCCCCGAAAAACCTTAAAGGTCGCGCGCTTTCAAGAAGGAAGCCGAAACCGTTTTGAAGGGACCGTCCCCATGGGGAACACCGGGCCCCCCCAAGGCAGGGCCGTCGACCCCGATAACCGATCATCCAACTGATTCGGCAAAACTTTAGCCCCAAATAGATTAAATCGTTAAACGCGAGTCATAATAATCGCGAATACTTAAGAAAAAGAGGTAAGTATGTCATCGCCAGCCAAGGCTTTCACGAGCTTTAGGAAAAGGGACGGCCGAGTGGTTCCGTTCGTACCGCAGAAGATTACTTTGGCCATAGCCAAAGCCGGTCACGCCACCAAGGAGTTTGGGCCGGACGTGGCCGAGGACCTGACAGTCAGGACCATCAGGGAAGCCTTGCTTAAATATCCCGAGGATACCGTGGACGTGGAAGCCGTCCAGGACATAGTCGAGGACGTCCTGATCGACTGCAGGTACAAGGCCACGGCCAAGGCGTATATCCTCTACCGCGAGCACAGGGCCCAGTTGCGGGCGGTCTCCCAGGTCGATGACGACCTGATGAGCGTCTACCTGGAGGGGCGCGACTGGAAGATCAAGGAAAACAGCAACATGCCCTTCTCCCTCCAGGGCATGAACTGCTACGTGTCCTCGGCCGTCTCCAAGCGCTACTGGCTCTACAAGGTCTACACCGACAAGATCAGGCAAGCCCACAAGAACGGGGATCTGCACATCCACGACCTCAACCTCCTGGCCGTTTACTGCGTGGGCTGGGACCTGAGCGATCTCCTGAAGGTCGGCTTCAAGGGCGTGTCCGGCAACGTCGAGAGCGGCCCGCCCAAACACCTGCGCACGGCCCTGGGGCAGCTCTACAACTTCTTCTACTCCCTCCAGGGCGAGGCGGCCGGGGCCCAGGCGGCCTCCAATTTCGACACGCTCCTGGCCCCGTTCATCCGCTACGACAAGCTCGATTACCACCAGGTCTACCAGGCCATCCAGGAGTTCGTCTTCAACCTCAACATCCCCACCAGGGTGGGCTTCCAGACCCCCTTCACCAACCTCAGTTTCGACCTGACCCCGCCCTCTTACCTCAAGGACTCGCCCGTCATAATCGGGGGCGAGTACAGGGACGAGGTCTACGGGGATTTCCAGGCCGAGATGGATCTCCTGAACCGGGTCTTCGCCGAGGTCATGATGGCCGGGGACGTCAAGGGCCGCATCTTCACCTTCCCCATCCCGACCTACAGCATCGTGAAGGGCTTTGACTGGGACAACCCGGTCCTCGACAGCGTCTGGAAGATGACCGGCCGTTACGGCATCCCGTACTTCTCCAACTACGTCAACAGCGACCTCGACCCCGAGGCCGCCCGTTCCATGTGTTGCCACCTCATCCTGGACACCAGGGAGCTCAAGTCCAAGGGCGGCGGCCTTTTCGGGGCCAACCCCCTGACCGGCTCCGTGGGCGTGGTCACACTCAACATGCCCCGCCTGGGCTACGAGTCGACCTGCAAGGCCGACTTCCTCGGGCGGCTGGACAACCTCATCGAAATCGCCTGCGACAGCCTGCTCCTCAAGCGCAAGGCCCTGGAGAATTTCTCGGATAATGGCCTCTATCCCTACTCAAGGTTCTATCTTAGGGACATCAAGGCCAGGACCGGTAAATACTGGAGCAACCATTTCTCCACCGTGGGCCTGATCGGGGTCAACGAGGCCTGCCTCAATTTCCTCAAAAAGGACATC
Organism: Deltaproteobacteria bacterium; assembly: GCA_031278635.1. Classification (GTDB taxonomy): domain Bacteria; phylum Desulfobacterota; class Desulfarculia; order Adiutricales; family Adiutricaceae; genus JAIRNQ01. The sequence continues at coordinate 4,244 of JAITKA010000074.1, forward strand.
TCCACCGAGGAGGGCCGCGAGTTCGCCCTCGAGATCCTAAACCACATCCGCACCCGCCTGGCCGATTACCAGGAAAAGACCGGCACGCTCTTCAACCTTGAGGCCACCCCGGCCGAGGGCACCTCCTACGGCCTCGCCGCCCTGGACTTCAAGCGCCACCGCGACATGATCTTCGCCAACGGCCGCTACCAGGGCAAAACCGAGGCCGACCTCGAGAGGTTCAAGCCCTACTACACCAACTCCACCCACCTGCCGGTCAACCACACCCCGGACCTGTTCGAGGCCCTCGATCACCAGGATCCCCTCCAGACCCGCTACACCGGGGGGACCATCCTTCACGGTTACATCGGCGAGCAGATAACCGACCCCGAGGTGGTCAAATCCATCGTGCGGAAGGTCACCTCCAACTACAAGCTCCCGTACTTCACCCTGACCCCGACCTTCAGCGTCTGCGCCAAGGACGGCTACCTGGTGGGCGAGCAGCACGTCTGCCCCAAATGCCACGAGCCCGCGGACGTCTATTCCCGGGTGGTCGGCTACTACAGGCCGGTCAGCCGCTGGAACGACGGCAAGCAGGTCGAGTTCAAGATGAGGACCACCTACGCCGGCCTGAACAACCTCCATGACTCCGGGCGCCCCGACCCCGTGGCCCAGGCCGCCCAAACCGCGGCCCCCCTGGCCCCGGCCAACGGCGGGGCCAACGGCAACGGCAAGGCCAAGGGAAACGGCAAGGGCAACGGCAAAGCCAAGCCCCAAGTCACCGTGGCCCATCAGGGGGATACCGCCCATGCGCCTAGCCGGCCTGAACAAACTGTCCACGCTTGATTATCCCTCTAAGGTCAGCGCGGTGGTTTTCACCCAAGGCTGCGATTTCTCCTGCCCTTATTGCCAAAACCCGGATTTAATCTCGGCCAGCGGATCAACGCTGGCCGAGACCGAGGTCATGGCCTTCCTCGAAAAGCGAAAAAACCTATTGGACGCGGTGGTCGTGAGCGGCGGGGAGCCGACCCTCCAGCCGGGCCTGCCCGGTTTCCTGGCCCGGGTCAAGGCCATGGGCTATTTGGTCAAGCTCGACACCAACGGCTCGAACCCCCATGTGGTAAAAAAACTGATCGCCTCCTCCCTGGTCGATTACGTGGCCCTGGACCTAAAGGCCGACCTCTCCGATTGGCCCGAGGCCCTGGCCACCAAAAAACGTGGCCACCAAAGCCCCGCCAAAAACGTCCTTGCCGCCCTCCGGCTCCTTCGGGACGGGGGCTTCCCCGCCGAGTTCAGGACCACCTGCGTCCGGCCGTTCGTGACCCCCGAATCCATCCTCTCGCTGGCCAGACTGGCCGCGGGCGAGATCCCCTGGTATCTCCAGCGCTACCGCCCCGAAAGGGTCTTAAACCCCCGGTTCATGGCCCTCCATGCCGATCAGCCCGGGGACGACGACCTCGCCGCCTTCCAAAAACTGGCCTCGCCTTACCTGCCTTGCCACATCCGCTGACCATTCCTTGCCTGGGGCCAAGGCCACAAGCCAAGGAATGGTCGGCGGGGGGCAAAAAAACCCTTGACAACCTTATATAAAAATCGTAATATCTAGACGACGTTTACAAATAATCATTGGACTATATCCTATTTTTCATGATTATTATTTCGCTTCCCATTAACGATCATTTTACATCAGCTAAAATCCCAGTTTTTAGTTCCTTACCAAGGGGTTTCCAAGAACAATCGTGCAAATCGGAAGCGCAAACCGAACCATCTGGCCTGCCATTTTTGGGAAAGGGTTTCGTTCGCGGCTAAGTCCCCCGGCATACTCCCCCAAATAGGCATGAAAAATAATATTACCGCTACGATTAACGTATCAAACCAGACCGTGGGTTTATCGCTTCATGTCTTTAGTCTCTTTTTCAAACGTATCCCGCTTCCATAACCGCCAAGACGTCCTAAAAGACGTGACCATTTCCATCGAGCCCGGCGAACGCATCGGCCTGGTCGGCCGCAACGGGGCCGGGAAAACCACCATCATCCGCCTAATCATGGGCGAGGAGGCCCCGGACGCCGGCCAGGTGGTGAAGACCAAGGGCCTGAAGCTGGGCTACCTGCCCCAGGACGTCCTGAGCGAGACCGACCAGAAACTGCTGGCCCTGGTCCTGGACACCGACCCCGAGTTCAGGAAAGTCGAGACGGAACTTAGGGAGGTCGAGGAAAAACTGGCCCAAAGCGACCTGGGGAACGAGGAACTCACCCTCCTGGCCGAGCGCCATGGCCACCTGATGGAACGCTTCGAGGCCATGAACGGCTGGGGCCGGGAGGCCGAGGCCAAAAAAATCCTCTCCGGCCTGGGCTTTTCCGAGGAGGATTTTGACCGCTACCTGTCGGTTTTTTCCGGGGGCTGGATCATGCGGGCCGTGCTGGCCAGGCTTTTGGTGGCCAAGCCCGATCTGCTGGTTTTGGACGAACCTACCAACCACCTTGACATAGATAGCCTGATCTGGCTAGAGAATTACCTAAAGGCCTCCCCCTCGGCCTTGCTTCTGGTCTCCCACGACCGGGTTTTCCTGAACAACGTGGCCCAAAAGATCATCGAGCTCAGGCTCGGGCGGGCCATCTCCTATTCCGGCAATTACGACTGGTACGTGGAGGAGAAGGCCAGGCGGCTGGTCACCGAGTCGGCGGCCTACCTGAACCAGCAGGACCAGATCAAAAACATCGAGAGGTTCATCGAGCGAAACCAGGCCCGGGCCTCGACCGCCCGCCGCGCCCAGAGCCGCATCAAGGTCCTGGAGAAAATGGACCGCCTGGCCCAGCCGGACGACGGCCTGGAACCCACCTTCAATTTTAACCTGCCCCGGGGCCGCCGGGGCCCGGACGTGGTGGCCGAGTTCACCGATGTCACCAAATCCTACGGCCAGACGGAGGTCTACCGGCACCTCAACCTGACCCTCAAGCGGGGCGACAGGCTGGCTTTGGTCGGCCCCAACGGCCGGGGCAAGTCCACCCTGATCAAGATGCTGGCCGGGCTGACCCCGCCGACCTCGGGCGCCTGCAAGCTCGGGAGCAACGTCGACCTTGGTTACTTTTCCCAGTTCCAGATGGAGAGCCTCGATCCCAACCTGAACCTCATCGAGGAACTGGCCAAAACGGCCGGCCACCTGACCATCGGGGCCCTCAGGAACGTCCTGGGCGGCTTCCTCTTTTCCGGGGACGACGTCTTCAAAAAGGTCTCGGTACTCTCCGGCGGCGAGAAAACCCGCCTGGTACTGTGCAAAATAATGATGGGCGCCCCGAACGCCCTCCTGATGGACGAGCCGACCAACCACCTGGACATCCCCGGCCGGCAGATGCTCGAAAACGCCCTCGACGACTTCGATGGCACCATGGTCATAATCAGCCACGATCGCCATTTCATAAACCGCCTCTGCGACAAGATCGGGGTCATCGAGGACGGGGAGCTGGTCGTCCACCCCGGTAACTTCGACGACTACCAGCGCCTCTGGCTGACCGACCCCGGGGCCATCTCAAGCCAAAGCTCCCCCAGCCCGCTGGCCGAGAACCCCAAGGCCCCGTCGAAACCCCTCGTGGCCAAGACCCAGGCCCCTCCCCCTCCCGAGAAACCCTCCCCGGGGGATAAGGCCAAAGCCAAGGCGAGCCAGCCCGACCAGGGCCCTCCCAACAAAAGCGAGAGGCGCCTCTCCGCCGAGGAAAGGAAAAAGCGGGCCGCCCAACGCAGACCCCTGGAAAAAAAACTCCACGAGACCGAGGCAAGGCTTGATGAGATCGCCGAGCGCTCCAAGGAGATCGAGGTCGACCTAAGCGACGGGGCCACTTACCGAAACGGCGACAAGGCCAAAAACCTCAAGCTGGAACTGGACGGCCTCGAGGCCGAAAAGGCCCGGCTGGAAAAGCTCTGGCACGAGACGGTCATTTCCCTGGAGACGTGACGCCAACCCTTCGTTTTCCCAAACCCCTCGCCGCCCACGGCCCCCCATCCCCGGCCAGACGGCGGCGACCAAAAAAACCCAAGCGGGGCCTCCCAATGCTGACTCGCCAAACCGTCCCCCTGCCCGCCTCGGGCGTAAGCCGAAAGAAAGGCAAAAACGATGTCACGTATATTTATCTGGTTTTAAGGTCATACCGGGACCCCGCCGGAAAACCGAAGGCCAATGAGGTTTCCATCGGCAAGCTGGATCGGGACACCGGCGACTTAATCCCCAACAAAAATTACTACGCCTACTGCGCCAATGACCTCCCCGCCAGCCAAACGGCCGCGAATGGCAACCCCCACCCAATCACCACTCCCGCCACCACGCTTAACGAAAACCAACCCGACGGCCAAGCCGACACCCAAACCGCCGACCCCGGCATCGTGGCCACCGCCCATGACCCCCATGGCCATCCTGGCCCAGGGATAGCCGACCTCAACGCCCAGGCAACCCCCGCCGGGATAAGCGCCCCCGCCACCCAAGGCGGCCCCACCCAAGGCGGCCCCACGCAAGGCGGCGTCACCCAAGGCGGCCCCACCGATGACGCGACAAACAATCCATCGATTCCTACCTATGCGCTTGAGGCCAATGATTTACGACCAAATAATTTTAACGGCGCGGAGGCTGCCAAAGATAGGTACCTAAAGGGTAGATTGTTTAACGAACATCTTCTGGGCAACGAATATTACGACGAAATCAAGAAAGAGAACGCTGGCAAGTTTGAATACGGCCATATTTTAATCATGAAAACCATGGCCGAAAAAAGTGGCCTGTCTGGCATCCTACGGGCCTACTTTCCCAACCATTGGCGGGAAATACTCAATCTCGCCATACATATGTCTACCGAAGGCTCTGAAATCCCAGCCAATAACCCTTGGCCGGAAGCGCTTCAACCCGATGGCGCGGACGAAATAAGCGATCAAAGCCGCAAAAGAATTTTTTCGGAGATAACCGGCCTGGACAAAGCCGATTTTTTTAACGAATGGGTAGGCCATATCGGGGAAAGCACCTTTAGCGTCCACGATTTGGGACCAAGCCCTGATTCTGTCCCCCGTTTTGGCAAGGACCCAGCCGTTGGCCCCGCCGTTGGCTCCGAAAAGCCCCAGGGACACCACCTGGCTGTTTTTGTCGGTGCCGCCTCAAAATTGCCGGCATTTTACCGCGAACGTGGCGGGAACATACCGGCCCTGGGATGGTATAAAAATATTAACGGGCTGGAAGTTAACGAAATAATTTTTTTCCCCGGGAACGACCATGATCATACCAACGATTTAGATCTTATGCGCCCTAAAAACTTGCCGTTAGTTATCCCTTTTCCCTTAGACACGGCTGAAATTTTTAAATTTCATGACATGATAAACGAAAAAATCTATAATAATTTATACTGGATGCCAGAAAATAAACTTTATGGTTTTTGCGTCGATTATAACGTTAACGATATTGGGGTCAAAGCCCATGTCTTTTTCGATAAGTTTAAAGACATAAAAAATATTTCCCTATGCACGAGTATGGCTTATTCGCCCTTGGACATTATAAATAGGCACAATACCGGTCAAATTTTACAAAGATATTTCATGACCAAAGAAAACGGTACCTTTAATATGGTAAGGACCAAAGAGGAATCCGAGGCCAAATTGTTCGTACGCTTTATTGGACTTATCCTAAAAGCTTCTTTGTATTTAGAAACTAAAAACAATAAGCTTACTTATAATATCGGTACCAATGAAATAATCAGGAAGCTCAAAAGATTTAAAATAGCCACCAAAAACGGGATACGTATCGTCGATAAACCAAGCGGTGACTTCCAAAGTGAAAATGTCGGCCTTTTCCTTAACGAGACCTTCGCCGACGCCTAGCCTGACCCAGGCCCCTCCCCAAAAGCCGCCCCCCAAGGCTTCCGCCTTGGGGGGCGGCTTGTCTCCCCGCGACATTCAAATCCCTGGTAATGCCCTCTGGCTATAAACAGAGCGCCTACGGTAAAAAAAAAAAGCCAACAAACGCCCGCCACCTTCCACGCCTTCCCCCCTGCTCCCATCGTCCCGATGCCGGGAAACGAGGGAGGCCAACCCTATTTCGGCCATGGCCAACCAGCCGCCGCGCCTCGCGCGCCAGCCGGTCATATCATACATACCCCCCCCGGTGGGTTTCCGGGAGGGGGGCAAATGGCCTCGCTTCCCCGCAATGGGCGCCAATAAAAGGGTTTTTTCGCACCGCCTGCTTACGGGCATGACGGTATGTGGCTGAATCCGTCCACCCATCCCCCCGTACCAGAAAAAGTTATCGCTCCGCCTAGAAATTTTCCTTGGCGAGGAAGCCCGCGGCCGTGGCCCTGGCCAGGCTGTCGGCCTCCAGGGCGTCCTGGAGGCTTTGGAGTTTCACGGCCGGGAGGGCGGAGAGGGTCCTTTCGACCAGGTTGGCTATGCCGGTAAAGGAAAGGCGGTTGGCCAGGAAGGCCTCCACGGCCACCTCGTTGGCCGCGTTCAGGGTGGCCGGGGCGGTCCCGCCGAGCCTTCCGGCGGACTCGGCCAGGGCCAGGGCCTTAAAGGCTTGCCGATCCGGGGGCCCGAAGGTCAGGTCGGTGGGTATGGCCTTGTCGTTATAGGAGCCGAACAGGGGGTTGGATCTTGAGGCCTCCAGGAGGGGCCAGCGCCCGGGGTGGCTTAGGGCGTAGGCTATGGCCAGCCTCATGTCGGCCGGGCCCATCTGGGCCAGGATCGAGCCGTCGGCGAAGCGGGCCAGGGAATGGACGTAGCTCTGGGGGTGGACCAGGACCTCGATCCGGTCGTATGGCAGATCGAAGAGGTGGTGGGCCTCAATCACCTCCAGGCCCTTGTTCATCATGGTGGCGCTGTCGACGGTGATCTTGGGCCCCATGGACCAGGTGGGGTGCCGCAGGGCTTGCTCGCGGCTAACTTTCCCGAGGTCCGCGAGGGTCAGGCCCCGGAAGGGCCCCCCGGAGGCGGTCAGGATAAGGCTATCGAGGGCGGGGTCGCCAAGCCGGCCGCCCAGGGCCTGAAAAATGGCCGAGTGCTCGCTATCGACCGGGGCCAGGCGGCCGCGGGCCTTGCCCATGAGGATCTCGCCGCCCAGGACCAGGCTTTCCTTGTTGGCCAGGCAGACCCTGAGGCCCTTGGAGAGGGCCAGCCATGTGGGCTCGAGGCCGGCGGCCCCCACCACGGCGCAGAGGACGGCCTCGGCCCCGCCATCGGCCGCGACATCGTTTACGCCGGCCCGGCCCACCAAAACCTCGGGGGCTTTGGCGGAACCCAGCATGCCCAGGAGTTTTTTTCGGTTGGCCTCATCGGAGACCGAGACCACGGCCGGGGAAAACTCCCGAATCTGCTCGGCCAGGGGCCCCAGGCTGTCCCTGGCGGCCAGGCCCACGATGGATATTTTTTCGGGGAAGGCCCGGGCCAGGCTCAGGGTCGAGCGGCCTATGGAGCCGGTCGAGCCAAGGACGGAGAGTTTGAGGGGATCGGTCATCGAGGACTCCCAAGGAACCCAAGGCGTTAGGGCCGCCCCTTTCGGCCGGCGCTTGGCTTGGCGGCTCCGTGACCCGGGAGACGATTTCTCACGCTCCCGGTAAATTGGCATTATATTAACAACCCAAGCCGTCCCGGGCAAGAATGGGCTTTCCCACTCGCCCGCCCGGCCCGGTTTATTCCTGTATAATCACATAATTGCCCGGTTATGGTATCGGGTTTTCGCCTGCCTCGCCCGGCCCAACCCAGCCCTATCGCGGCTTTCCGCTCGCGCATTACCCTTGCAATCGCCTTGAAAATATAGTTACATTAGCGTATTGGGCATTGACAAGACATGACAGGGGCACATATGCCTCAAACAACCTTAAACATCCCCATGGATGCGGCCGTGAAAAAGCCCTTTGAAGCCTTTTGCGCGGACGCCGGCATGGACCCCACCGTTGCCGTCAATACGTTCGCCCGGGCCGTTCCCCGTGGGCGGATCCCGTGTAAAGTTACCGGCAACGACGACCCTTTTTCTGGCCAAAAAAAAATCAGGCCAGGCTCAGAGAGTCTATGCCGCGACTTGAGGCGGGAAAATGGCCCGTGACCTGACCGGGGCCGATGGCGAATGATTTCCGGCCCGGCATGGCATGGTGGGTCGGCGCCCGGGCGAGCGGGGCCGCGCCACGGGTGGCCAAAAATATCCCAGAAAATATCCCAGGGGGGAAAATTAAACGCGGGCCTTTGCGCGACGATTTTTTCCCCCGTTCCCGAAACCTAGGTCCCGCGATGGGAAATAAAGGTCGCGGCGCTTGGGCAGGATTAATTTCAAGGACACGAAAGCGAGGGTAAAATGAAACCGCCCGGAATGGGAAAAAAGATCGCCAAAATTAAAACCGCCAAGGCTAAAGCCGCGAAAACCAAAGACCCCGTGGTTGAGGCCGCCAAGGCTAAGACCGACGTTGCCGGGGACGCATGGATTCTGTCCCAGTTACGTGATTTAAGGGGCTTCCGGGCCAAATTGGAGAATGTCCAATGGCCGGCCAACGGCAAGTTGGAGGATGACCGGAGCGGCTTCATCCTCTTGCTCTCGGCGCCTTCGGCCTCCGGGGTCGTGCCGGGAATCCCCCAAGGCATGGGGCATAAGAGGCTTTTTGAATGCGAGAGCGAAGCAGACAGGAGAGCGCTGAGGGTTTATTTGAAACAATCTTTTCGCATCACCGATGAGGAATCCCTCTTGCAAGCGCTGAACAACACCTTTGTAAACCACCGCGAATACGAGGAGTTCCGCCCCGTCTGGGCGGGACGCCCAGGATTTGACGTAAACATTTTTAACCCCCAATTCCGCAAGGTATTCGTAAAAAAGATGACCCTGGCCGCGAAATTGCGCGAGGTATGCGGCAACGGCAGCTTTCTCGCCTGGGATGTGAGCGAGAGCACCTGCCTGGCCCGCAGTTCCCATGCCGCCGGGCTCATTTCGAGGGAAGGCCTTTGGCGGACCTGCGATCCTCTGGCTGTCAAGGCCGCGGCGTACTACGATAATTGGGGCGAGTACGCGCTTTCCTGCGCCTGCGGAGCCGTATACCAATTCTACCGCCACTCAATCACCAGTATCTTCAGCGCTGCCACCGCATCCAATTACCTGGCCAGACAATTGAGCCTTTTGGAACAATTTATAGAGCCGGGCGGCATATGGCGCTCGTCCGTCTGGCCGAAACACTACCCGACCGGAAAAAAATTCTGTATTGACTTCAAGGATCTGATCCTCATGAAGCGAATTTGGGATGGCCCAATAAAATGTGTCGCCTCGGACCGCATAATGGTTGACGGGGCGAAGGTGGGATTTATGTGCCGCGACAACGCCGGCTTTGACGGGGACAGCGGCTGGCGCCTCTTCGCCGGGGACGAAAGCGAAGAATACTTGCACGATCCGAAAAACATGGGCATGTATGATTTAAACATGATCAGCAATTTCGACCCGGATATTTTGGAATTTTTGGACTTGGAAACCGGAAGCATGCTGCGACGGTTAGACGGTGGCCCGCTACTACCGTACAGTGCCTGACTGGCGTCCGTGTCTGACTGGCGTCCGGGAAGGGCGAGCCTTTGCGCGCCAATCCTTTCCCCCCGTTCCGGTAACCGAGGTAAGGCCATCGGAAATTAAGGGAAGCCTTTGGAAAGATCGACCGGGCAAGGCCGGTTTCGGCAAAGCGACCGTATTGGGCCACGGCAAGGACGGCTCCGGTAAAACGGCAAGGGTTTACGGCGTAAATCCCGGAACGATCTTTGGCGGGCCGACGGCATGCGCCCAATACGGGTGGTCAATCAAGGAGGCAAATCGACATGGATTCGCAAAATGGAGGGCGTTTCGGAAACAATCGGGACAGGGCGCAACCCCGTTTCCGGTTGATAGCCCCATTGTTGGACGACACGCTAAACCGGACGACTTTTCGTAAGCGGAGGCAGGAAATCGCGGTAAAGGCTGGCCTCTCGCAGACCACCGTCACGAGGTATTTGGAACCGTGCAAGGCGGAGGGCATAAACGGCAATCGCCTCCCCCGTTGACGGATACGGAAAAACCGGCCATGAATATGAGCCAACGCGCCGGAACGATCTCTGGCATGCCGCCTGTAAATGCTCAATATGTAAAGCCAATCACATGGCCTACTTTTTCGTCTTTTTGGACGACGCCACCAGGATCGTGACCCATTCCTGGTTTTATCACTCGAGCGACGGCGATTAAACCAAAAGAATTAAAAGTGTCCGCGAGTCCATGAAATATCCCCGGCCTTTTTTTACGTCTGCCATAAGCGCCAAATATTTGATAGGGATTCCCATGCGAAACTATCTGTTTCTTATCATCGCCATTGTGAGCGAGGTCGCCGGTACCAGCGCGCTCAAGCCATCCGTCGGATTCACGCGGTTGTGGCCATCTCTTTTGGTGGTGCTGGGATATGGTTTGTCGTTTTATTTTTTATCGTTGGCCGTGCGCACCATCCCTATAGGCATAGCCTACGCCATTTGGTCGGGTATCGGCACCGCGCTGATAGCCGTCATTGGCTTCGCGGTATTCGGGCAACGTTTGAACCTGCCGACCATTGCCGGGATGGCGATGATTCTCGCTGGCGTGTTCGCGATCAATTTCTTTTCCGGTGCCGCGCTTCATTGATTTTTTTCCGAGGGTATACCGGGGGCGCTTTGGTTGCCCACTTCACCCATAATTAACCGAAACCTCCCGCCCGATCCCGCTTGGTTGGCGGGTATCGGTGAGGGAAAAAATAATTTTTTATCCCGTGACTCTGCATGGATACACCATTTTCTTGGCCCAGGGCAAAAATGTAAACGCAATGCCTTAGCCATCGGGGGAAGCCAATTTTCTGCCGTAAAGTGAATGATTACCCGTTTAGCTCGGCCGCTTTTCGCTTGCCGGTGGGATACTTGCCATCCGCTTGCAGGGTAAAAAGCGCGGAGGGAAGAGTCTTGTTGCGCACTCCCCGGCGGGGACCAAGCCATGGCACATGGCCCACGGGTTTTTTTTGGCAAACGCGGGCCGTATGCCGGGAGTTTTTATCCCTTGACAGTGTTCAATAGTAGTTGTTAAATTAAAGTATGAAAACACGTGAAGCAGCTAAATTTTTTGAGGTATTGTCCTCCGACGTCCGCCTGGAGATCTTCCGCCTGTTGGTGAAACACGAGCCGGAGGGGCTCGTGGCCGGGGAAATCGCCAAGCGGCTCGATCTGCCCTCAACCAACCTGTCGTTTCACCTCAAAGCCATCACTCACACAGGCTTAATCGGCTTGGAAAAACAAGGTCGTTTTTCCCGCTACCGGGCGAACATTCCCCTAATGACTGACGTGATAGACTATCTGACTGCCGAGTGTTGCTCCGGCCACCCCGGGTGTTGCCTGAAATTAAAGGCTACCCTCGCCGCTTTGCCCATCATGTTTGCGCAGGGCACCGATGGTGAGAAAAATTAGCTCAGGGGCCAAATTTTTTTGGCCTTATATATCAATATTTCTACAACATTTGAACAGTTGAAACGAATATGAAAAAGACAAACCGTTTGAACCCCCACGAGGCTCGGGAAACGATCAGGGCGGGCTACGCGGCCATCGCCACGGGGCAAAGCCCGGGTTGCTGCCCCGGTCAGCGCTGCGGTCAGGCCGACCCCACCCGGTTGGCGGAAGCCTTGGGCTATGACCGGGAAAGTTTGGGGAGGCTACCGGAAGGGGCGAACATGGGACTTTCCTGCGGCAACCCCGTGGCCATCGCCGGTTTGCGCGAAGGCCAGACGGTGCTTGACCTAGGGAGCGGGGGCGGTTTCGACGCCTTCCAGGCGGGCGAAATGGTGAAGGCCTCGGGGAGGGTCATCGGGGTGGACATGACCCCGGAAATGATTGCCAGGGCCCGCAAGAACCTTAGCCGCTACAGGCAACGCGTCGGCCTGGACAACGTGGAATTTCGCTTGGGCGAGATAGAATGCCTGCCGGTTGCCGACAACGGCGTCGACGCGGTGCTTTCCAACTGCGTCATCAACCTTTCCCCGGACAAACCACGGGTCTGGCGCGAGGTTTTCCGGGTCCTGAGGCCTGGCGGCAAGGTGTCCGTTTCCGATCTCGCCTTGCTTAAGCCGCTGCCGGAAAAAATCCGGGGAATCGCGGAGGCGTTGGTGGGCTGCGTGGCCGGGGCGGCTACGGTGGGGGAAACCAAGGCCATGTTGAGAGGGGCCGGCTTCACTTCCATCGTCCTGACCCCCAAGCCCGACCCCGCCCGGGCTATCCGGGACGACCCTTTTTATGGGCGGATCGCCGAAAACCTGCCCAAGGGCGAAGGGATAGGGGATTACGTGGTTAGCCTGCTCATCGAGGCCAAAAAACCAGCGGGGCCAGAGAACTGATGCCATTATCCGTTACCAATTTAATGGTTAACAATATCCATGATAAAAATTAATATTCGGCGTTAAACATATTTTTAACCTAATATTTATAAACCAAGAATCTAATATTTTTTTTGATGTTTTTGAGTTAATAAAATCAATAAAAAAAATTTAATATCCGGTTTTAGAAATTACTATTATTAAACATTTATAAACCAAGAACCTAATAATTTTTTTTGATGTTTTTGAGTTAATAATATCCATGAAAAAAATTTAATGTCCGGTTTAAGAAATTACTATTATCAAATATTGGTAAATCAAGAACCTAATAATTTTTTTGAATGTTTTTGAATTAACAAAATCAATGAAAAAAATTTAATATCAGGTTTTAGAAATTACTATTATTAAACATTTATTAACCAAGAACCTAATAATTTTTTTTGACCGGTTTGAGTTAAAGTCATCAATGAAAAAAATTTAATGTCCGGTTTAAGAAATTACTATTATCAAACATTGGTATATCAAGAACCTAATAATTTTTTTTGATGTTTTTGAGTTAATAAAATCAATGAAAAAAATTTAATATCAGGTTTTAAAAATTACGATTATTAAAAATTTATAAATCAAGAACCTAATAATTTTTTTTGATGTTTTTGAGTTAACAAAATCAATGAAAAAAATTTAATATCAGGTTTTAGAAATTATTGTTGGCATAAATAGATTAATAATTAATCTAATAATTTATTTAATTTTTTAAGTTGATAATATACATGAAAAAATTTTAATATGCAGTTTAAGAAATTATTGATGCTATATATTTATTAATAAATATTCTAATAATTTTTTGAGAATTTTAAGTTAACAATATTGATTAAAAAATTTTTTCTATCCCGTTTAAGAAATTATTTACATTATAGGTAGATTAATGATGAACCTAATAATTTTTTTGTTCTTTTTGACTTAATAAAGTCTACGATAAAAATTTATTTTGTAGCTTAAAAAATTATTATTATTTAATATGGATTATCAATAAGTAAAAAAAATTTTTTGTAGATTTTAATTTAACAAAGTCTATATAAAAATTTAATTTGTGGGTAAAAACTTATTTTTACCCAACATGGACTAATCAAGGACCTTATAAGCTTTTTGAGGTTTTTGACTTAGCAAAGTCTATGATAAAATTTAAGATGCTGTCTAAGGAAGTATTTTTAACCAAAAGTTGATGAATAAAGCGTCTAAAAATTTTTTTGATATTTTAGATTTAATAATAGCAATGTAAAAATTTAATATATGAATAAAGAATTTATTTTTTCCAATTATGGATTAATAAAGAATCTAATAATTTTTTTAAATTTTTTAATCTATTAAAGGCTATATAAAAAATTAATATGCAATGAAAATAATATTTTTTGACAAATGTGGATTAATTAAGAACCTAATATTTTTTTTGAGGTTTTCGTGTTAACGATATAAATTTAAAAATTTAATATATTAATAAAGAAATTATATTTATCGATTATGGACAAATTAATAACCTAATAATTTTTTTTAGATTTTTAACTTATCAAAGTCTATGATAAAAATTTAATATACTGTTGAAATAAATATTTAAAGGAAATATAGATTAATAATAGACCTAATAATTTTTTTGATAATTTTAACTTAATAAAGTCTATGATAAAAATTTAATATGCTGCTGAAGAAAATTTTTGTGGTCCATCATGGATAAATAAAGTGGCTAATAATTTTTTTGATGTTTTTAAGTTGCTAATATTTATGATAAAAATTTAATATGCTG
>JAITKA010000076.1 GCA_031278635.1 Deltaproteobacteria bacterium
TCTCAGTCTAATTTAGGCCACCCATTTTGTGTTTACCCGAAAGTTCTCACCAAAAGTTTACCACCCCAGATCTCCCTCCCCAACACAAGTAAATCTTCATCAGGCAAAAAGTCTAAATATTAAACAGCCATTTTCTTTCGTGTGTTTATTACGTAAGTACCTTTTACGTTAATTATGCATGTCTATGTATATCTACGCTTAAAAAAATAGGTCTATAAATATATAAAACAGTATTAAAAAAAATCTATTATGTGTTTAGGATTATATATTGGCGAATAAAACAATGTATGTTTTATAAGTATCATTAAAAAGTTGTTCCGATTCATGATTCCTGCCAATGGTGGGGGGCAGTGGGGAGGCCGGGGGAGCAAAACTGAGGGGAGGTTCTGGTAAGCGTGTGGTGATTGCCGTTGAAATATGGTAATATTTAGGTTGGAACAAAAACATCACTATCAAAGCAGCAAAGCACCACACATGCTTAATATACCACCAAGAACGGATAATTGCAAACCCATACCCAACGGGCCCCACGACGTCGACCGTTTGGGTGCCCTGTTACTTGGCCTCGCTGAATTAAAACCCAGTCACTGCACACAAAAAAAGTTTTTTGTGTGCAAATACAAGTTTTTATTTATAAAATTACCAAATAAATGTCTCATGCACTATATATAATTAATTAGACCTTTATACTACTCTATATTACAACGTTATATGAATAATATTTTATAAAATACTAGTATCAAGAATATAATCAGGAAAGATCCAAATTTTCTCAATATATACCTAGAATTGTTCATGGAGGCTCTAACAAAATAAATCCAAAGATATCAGCCCGCCTGACCAGTGGGGCAAAATGATGGACCTAGGCAACGGGCAAATTTATTACCAAATTTTAAATGTCTGACGGCTTTTCCGCCTTGAAAGTCAAGCGACCGTGGGTTATAATAACATCTGTGCTATCAATGTACACTGAAATTACGCTCTAAAGTTGTCTTATCACGGTTTCTGCCTAAAATTTTCATAGCCGCAAACGGGCTGGCGACCCCGGCCCGTTTGCGGTTCGCATGGCCTTTGGCCACCATATTCGCTTTGGCTTTTAAAGCCGTCTTTAAAAGGCGAAGCGAATATGGTATCGTAATTAAACGTCAAGTCTAGCTTAAATGCGTCAAATTTTGTGCGGAAAGTGCGAAAAGGCATACCAAGGGTCGCAAAGGTAAGCGCTTTTTAGCCGCATAGTTGGCGTAAATGCGCGGCGAATTAAGGCAAAGCCTTTCGTTCGCGGCCTATTCCGGGCCCGCCGGAGGGTCCGGCCATCCACCATCAATCCGTCCCGCGGGAAGTCGCCGGTCGACGCGGAGGCCCATGAAATCGCGAGTTAAATCGTTTGTTGCCCATAAATCGATGTTGGCCATGACCCTGGCGCTTATGGCGGCCCTGATGGCCGGCTGCGTGTCCACGACCCCGAGCGAGAGGCACGAGCCCACGACCTCCGACGTGGCCGAAATGGGCCCGGGGAGCCTTTTGGTCGAGGTGAAGGGCTACAGGTGGCAGCTTTTCAACAACGGCAAGTACGTCACGGTCACGGGCAACGTGGTTAACGTCTCGGACGCCCCGATCCACGGGGCCATGATTTCGGCCGTGCTGTGCGACCAGAACGGCGTGCCCTTCGCCGCGGGGGAGGGCTATGTCAGGCCCACTTACCTTAAGCCCGGGGCCAACGCCGGTTTCGAGTTCGTGGCCATGGCCAAAAAAGCCAGGGGCGTCACGGCCACCCGTTTGGTCTACACCATTAAGCCCCATATGGGTTTCTAAGGGTCCTAAAAATGATACAAGGGGTTTTGTTTATTTGAAATCAATACGAAAAAGAAGGTTAAATTAAAGTGATCTACATAAAATCGGCCCAACAGATAGAAAAGATCCGAAAAAGCGGGCGACTGGCCTCACAGGCCTTGGATTTGGTGGCTGAAAACCTTAAACCTGGGGTAACCACCGGTTATATCGACAAACTGGTCCACGACTACATCACCGGTAACGGCGGCATCCCCGCCACCCTGGGCTACAAGGGCTCCAGGGGGACCATCCCCTTCCCGGCCAGCTGCTGCGTGTCGATAAACGAGGTCGTGGTCCACGGCATCCCGGACCGGAGGCAAATACGGGACGGGGATCTGGTCTCCGTTGACGTAACGGCCATCTTGGAGGGTTTTTACGGCGACACGGCCCGGACCTTTTTGGTCGGTGAGGCCCCGGACGTGGCCCGCAGGCTGACGGCGGCCACCGAGGAATCGCTGAGGCTGGCCATAGCCGAGGTCAGGAACGGGGCCAGGCTGGGCGACATCGGCCACGCCATCCAAAGCCACGTCGAGCCACGGGGCTTTTCCGTGGTGCGCTATTTCGTCGGCCACGGGGTGGGCCTCCATTTCCACGAGGAGCCCGCCGTCCCCCACTACGGGAAAAAGGGCAAGGGGCCCAGGCTCCAGAGCGGCATGGTCTTTACCATCGAGCCCATGATCAACGAGGGCGTTTACGGAATCAAGATCCTGGACGACGGCTGGACGGCGGTGACCGCCGACGGCAAGCTCTCGGCCCAGTTCGAGCACACCATGGCCGTGACCGCCGACGGGGCCGACATCCTGACCCTGTCATGACGGGGGGGTCCTGACCGGGGGGCCAGGCCCCCGGGGGCGGCGCACCATTTCGAAAGTGCGGTGGGACTTTGGCCCGCCGTTTGCAGGTAAACGATGGCCTTTGACAACCCAGGGGAATCGGCCCAGAGCATCTTCGAGACCGGTAAGCGCTTTTACGTCTCGCCCGAGACGGCTGACCTGGAGATGGCCAGGGATTGTTTCGAAAAGGCCGCCGGGCTGGGCTATCCCCCGGCCCAGCGATTGTTGGGTATAATGTATTTGGAAGGCTCGGGGGTCCAGAAAAACCTCAAGCTGGCCCGGCAATGGCTGACCTTGGCCTCCGATAGGGGCGATTCCCTGGCCTCCTTCCGTTTGGCCCAGATTTACGCGACCGGCCTTGGCGTCGAGAAGGACTGGTCCAAGGCCTACGGCCTGCTGAGCTCCCAGAACATGGCCGACATACCCGAGGCCATGGATCTGAAGGGCCGGCTCAAGTCCGAGATAATCCGCCTCTACCCCAACCTCGCCACGGCCCTGGAAAACGAGGAAAACAAGGTCCGGAGGGCCCTGACCCGCAGGCAGCACCGGTTCATACCCAACTTTTTCGGGCCGGTCCGCAGCGAGGACGATTACCTGGAGTTCGAGACCTGGCTTTCCCTGAACCTGGGGCGCATCTCGGCCCAGGAGGCCTTCGGCAAGCTGATCGGCCACATGCGCGACTATTACCGCAGCATGACCAAACTGTACCCCGAATCGACGGTAGGATAAGCGGCCGCCTTCACTGGCAAGCCAAAAGCCGGCCCTTAAACGGCCCGGCTTTTTTTTCACCCCATCATAGGGCCCCGGAACGCCGGGCGAAGGACGAGAGAACGAAAACGAACATGCCCGCCAACAAACCCCTTCCCGGCCCCGGCAAGGCCCCCCCCGCGAGGGGTCCCGACGAAATCGGCCTGGAGAAGATCCTCCTCTTTCCCCATAAACTGGCAAGCCTGGAAGACAACCGGCTGGGCCTCGACCCGCTCTACCCGGTGTCGGTGGAGCTGAGCCTGACCAGCCGCTGCAACCTAAGGTGCCTGTGGTGCTCCGATCTCAAATCCAGGGCCCTGTGCCCGGACCGCCTGAGCCTTGGGACCCTGGACGGCCTGTTTACCGATCTGGCCGGCGGCGGGACCAGGGGGATAACCATCGAGGGCGGCGGCGAGCCGACACTGTGGCCCCATTTCGGGGAGGCGGCCCGGCTGGCCGTCTCCAAGGGCCTTTCGGTGGGCCTTATCACCAACGGGACCAACCTCTTCCACGGGAACCGGGAGCCAGATTTTTATTCCCTCTTCCAGTGGATACGGCTTAGCCTGGACGCGACCGACGCGGACATGTACCGGGAGCTTAAGGGTATCGACGGCTTCGGCCTCACGCTCGAGGGGCTCGCGAGGCTGGCCAAAATCAGCCCCAGGCCAACCCTGGGGGTGGGCTACGTTTTGACCTCCATGAACGACGAGCCCAGGGCCCTGCGGCGCCTCGCCCGAAGGCTCAGGGATCTGGGCGCGGACTACCTTCACCTGCGGCCGGTGGTCGATCACCCCGGGATGGTCAGCCGCCGGGAACCCATCGACCTCTCGGCCCTGGAGACGGCCTCCTTCTCGGTCAACGCCGGGGCCCTGACCGACAACCAGGGCTTCGGCAACGACGGCCTGCCCTGCCTCGCCCATAGCCTCTCGGCCGTCATCACCGCCGACGGCTCGGTCTTCCTCTGCGGCCGCCTGAACGGCGACCCGGCCACCGACGCCATGGGCAACATCCTCGATGGCCCCTTTTCGGGGATTTGGCAAGGAAAGAGGCGAAAGGCCCAGGCCAGGCTGGCCGCCGGGGGGGAATATTGCCTCAAACATTGCCCCCAATGCCGAATGACCAAATACAACCGCCTCTTGGGAAACCTAAGGCGCATAAAAACCCGCGATTTCATATGACGGGCCACGGTCCCATCCCCGGCGCCAAGCCACGGTCGCCCGCCCGCCCGTGACGGCCAGGCGCCCCCTTTACCGGCCGAGCCTGCCCCCGCCCGAAAGGCTGGGGGCCGTGGTCCTCGCCAGGGCCGCGAGGGGCGACTCGGATCTGGCCATTACCTTCCTCACGGGGGAAAAGGGCCTGATCACGGCCGTGGCCAAGAACGCGAGGCAAAGCGTCCGCCGCTTCGGCGGGAACCTCCTGCGGCCCGGGACGGCCGCCTGGTACCACTTCCGCCAAAGGCCCGGCAGGTACATGGCCTTCGTCGAGCGGGGGGAGGTCAACCCCAGGGCGCCGGTCCTGCCCGCCGACCCCGTGTGCATGGCCCTGGCCGCCTGGGCCCTGGAGCTGGTCCGGGCCTTCGAGGCCCACGAAAACCCGGCCCCCGAGACCTTTAACCTCCTGTTGAGGCACCTGGGGGCCCTCTCCAAGGCCGGGGACTACGCCCCGCCGGCCCTGGGGCCCCGGAGGCTCTCGGTAATTTTTACCCAGCGCTACCTGGGCCTGGCCGGTTTCGCGCCCCCCCTCGGGGGCTGCGCCGTCTGCTCCCGCCGGGACTCGGCCTCGTGGTGGTGGGACCCGGCGGGCGGGGGCCTCCTTTGCCAGGACTGCGCCCCGGGCCTCGGCCGCGGCCCCAGGAAAATGCCCGAGGGCCTGGTCCCGGCCCTGAGGGCCGCGAAAAAGCCCGGGGGCCTTGAGGCCCTGGGCGAGGCGGGCCTCCTCTCGGCCGAGTCGTTTTTCGGGACCCTGGCCACCCTCCAGGCCGGCCGGGGGTTCAAGAGCCTGAAGGTCCTCCGGGAGCTCCTGGGCGGGCGCTAGGCGCCCATACGGAAAGGAAAGGGTGGAATGGCCTTAGTGAGCCTCCAGAAATACCTGGCCGGGGCCGGCCTCTGCTCCAGGCGGGCGGCCAAGGATCTCATGCGCGAGGGCCGGGTGGCCGTGGACGGGGTCCCGGCCGTGAAGGTTTGCGACAAGTTCGACCCGGAAATTTCCACCCTGACCGTGGACGGGAAGGCCGTCCCCGGTCCCCAGGCGCCCGCCCACTACATGTTCCACAAGCCCACCGGTTACCTGACCACCTTCGACGACCCCCAGGGCCGCCCCACCGTCAAGCCCTTTCTTGACAGGCTGCCGGGCCGGGTCTATCCAGTGGGCCGCCTGGACATGGACGTCTCGGGGCTCCTCATCCTGACCAACGACGGCGAGCTGGCCAAAAGGCTCATGCACCCCTCCTACCTGATCCCCAAGGTCTACCGGGCCATCGTCTCGGGCCTCCCCGGCAGGGCCGAGCTCGATACCCTCAGGCACGGGGAGCTCATCATCGACGGCAGGCCCGCCGCCGCGGCCAAGGCCAAAATCCTCCGGGACGGCCCCGACGAGGGTTGGCTGGAACTGATCCTGACCGAGGGCCGCCACCGCCAGGTCAAGCGCATGTGCGCGGCCATAGGCCACCCCGTCAAGCGCCTCAAGAGGGTGGCCTACTGCGATCTCTGGCTGCCCGGCGACCTGATGGCCGGCGACTCCAGAAAACTCACCCCGGGGGAGATAAACCACCTAAGGGCCCAGGTCGGCCTGGACCCCATGGCCTAAGCCTTTCCCCATCGCCAGGGGCGACGTTCGTTTCGCCGACGGCATCAAACCAATTTTTCATCTTTTCACCCCTACATACATTTCATCGTATCCGTTTATGGATAATCCCCGCGCCGTAAAACCATGATTGCGGGACGAAAGCCGCACCCGCGTCACGGGCCCAACCAAACGCCAAATTTTTTTGTTGTCAAATACCCTTCAATCACATATAATAGCCTCATCGGTTTTTAAATAATCTGACGTAATATCAGCGTTTTATAACTTTTTAATTTATTCACATTAAAACCATACGAAAACGAACAAAATACCAATAATTGGCTCCCCGGCTTGGCTAGGTCAATAAACCGGGATGGCGATATCGATCACGCAATCAAATAATTCCGCCTAAGGGAACGGGTCGCGCCCCCGCCCTTTCGCCGCCCAGGCGGGGACGGCATTCGCCCCCATGGCCCGGCAAGGGATCCCGGAAGGGCTTTTCGCCGGGGCCCGCCGGGTTTCGCCGGGCGCGCCAATTTTTACGCAAACGGTCTTTCGCCCATGCAAAACCAAAACTTCAAAAACCTCCTGGCGGCCCTGAAAAGCGCCCCGCCGCTGGCCCTTGAGGGCCGGGTGACCAAGGTCTCGGGCCTGGTCATCGAGGGCGACGGCCCGGCGGCCTCGGTCGGGGAGGTCTGCGGCATCGGCCTCCCGGACGGTTCCTGGCTTGAGGCCGAGGTGGTGGGCTTCAAGGACCGGACCATCCAGCTCATGCCCGTGGGCGACATGACCGGCCTGACCCCGGGGAGCAGGATAGTGGCCAGCGGCCGCCAAGCCACGGTCGACGTGGGCCCGGGCCTTTTGGGCCGGGTATTGGACGGCCGGGGGCGACCCATGGACCTAAAGCCCCCCATCGAGGCGGAGGCCAGCTACCCGATCAGAACCCGCCCGGGCAACCCCCTGACCCGCAAGCGCATCGACCGGCCCGTCGACGTGGGCGTGAGGGCCATAAACGCCCTCCTGACCCTGGGGCAGGGCCAGAGGGTGGGCATATTCGCCGGGAGCGGGGTCGGGAAGAGCACCATGATGGGCATGATCGCCCGGCACATGCTGGCGGACGTGAACGTGATCGCCCTGATAGGCGAGCGCGGCCGCGAGGTGCGGGAATTCCTCGAAAAGGATCTGGGCCCGGAGGGCCTCAAAAGGAGCGTGGTCGTGGCCGCGACCTCCGAGCAGCCGGCCCTGGTCCGCATGCGCGGGGCCTACGTGGGGACGGCCATAGCCGAGTATTTCCGGGACCAGGGCCGGAACGTCATCCTCATGATGGACTCGGCCACCAGGTTCGCCTACGCCGCGAGGGAGGTCGGCCTCTCGACCGGGGAGCCGGCCACCACCCGTGGCTACACGCCCTCGGTCTTCGCCCTGCTCCCGCAGCTTTTGGAGAGGGCCGGGGCCTGGGACACGGGCAGCATAACCGGCCTTTACACCGTTTTGGTCGAGGGCGACGACATGAACGAGCCGGTCGCCGACGCCATGCGCTCCATCCTGGACGGGCACCTGGTCCTTAGGCGGGAACTGGCCGCCCGCAACCAGTACCCGGCCCTGGACATACTCTCGAGCATAAGCCGCCTGATGGTCGATCTGGCCGACGACAGGCAGCTCTCCGCGGCGGCCAGGTTCAAGGACATCCTCTCGGTCTTCCAGCATAACGAGGACATGATCAACATCGGGGCCTACCAAAAGGGCACGAGCCCCGAGGTGGACCAGGCCATCGCCTACCACCCCAGGTTCGTGGCCTTCCTCAAGCAGGCCTTCACCGAGGCCTCTACCCTGGAAGCGAGCAAACAAGCCCTAATCGATGTCACGGCGCCCCTCACGGGGGCCCAGACCTCACCCCAGCGCTAGCCAGGGGCCGCCAAGGGGCCCCCGGGCCCCAAGCCATTTCAGCCGCGCCCGAAGGATACGACATGGTCCGCACATCCAGCTCCCGGTTCCCCGGCCCGCCCCAGAGGGGGCGGGCCCGCCTTTCCCCCATCGCCCTTCTCGCCCTTGCCGGGGTGGCCCTGGGGCTCATCCTCGGGCTCGACGGCGCGGCCCTGGCCTCGGAGGCGGGCCACGGGGCCGACTCCCTCCACCTGGACGGGTCGGGCCTGGCCATTTGGTGGGTGCTGCCTTTCGTGGGCATGCTCCTGTCCATCGCCCTCTTCCCCCTCCTGGCGCCCCACTTCTGGGAACATAACTTCGGCAAGGTGGCCCTGGCCTGGTCGGCCATCTTCCTCGCCCCAGCGGTCGCCCTCCTGGGCGGCACCGTCTCGGCCTACGCCCTGGTCCACACCATAGTGGCCGAGTACGTGCCCTTCATAATCCTGCTCCTGGCCCTCTTCGCCATCGCCGGGGGCATCAGGGTCAAGGGCTCGCTCTCCGGTACCCCGGGCATGAACCTGGTTTTCCTGATCATCGGGACGGGCCTCGCCAGCCTCATGGGCACCACCGGGGCCTCCATGCTTTTAATAAGGCCCTACATAGCCGCCTCCAGCCACAGACGCTATAGGGTCCATACGATAGTATTCTTTATCTTCCTAGTCTCCAACATCGGCGGCTCGCTCACCCCCCTCGGCGACCCGCCCCTGTTCCTGGGCTTCCTGAAGGGCGTGACGTTTTTCTGGACCACGGCCAACATCTGGGTTGAGACCGTGGCCCTGGAAATAGCCCTCCTGGCCCTCCACTACCTCGTGGATTCCTACCTCTACAAAAAGGAAGGCTCCCCGACCGTCCCGGCCACCGAAAAAATAGGCCTGGAGGGCTCGATAAATTTCCTCCTCCTGGCCGCCGTGGTCGGGCTGGTCCTCATGTCCGGCCTCTGGCACAGCGAGGGCCAGGTCAACGTCTGGGCCGACATCAATTACCTCCACTCCGACATAATCAGGGACGCGGGGCTCCTCTTCCTGACCGGCCTTACCGTTTACGTGACCCCCAAGGCCACCCGCAAGGGCAACAACTTCACCTGGGCCCCCATCATGGAGGTGGCCAAGATCTTCTTCGGCATCTTCATCACCATGATCCCGGCCATCGCCATCCTGCGGTCCGGCACCGACGGCGCCCTGGCCTCGGTCATAGCCCTGGTCTCCAGCCCCGAGGGCGAGCCGGTCAACAAGGCCTACTTTTTCCTGACCGGGGCCCTCTCGAGCTTCCTCGACAACGCCCCGACCTACCTGGTCTTCTTCAACACCGCCGCGGGCACCTCCCCCAACCCGGCCCAGTTCCTCATGAACGAGGTGCCCAGCACCCTCGCCGCCATCAGTTGCGGGGCCGTCTTCATGGGCGCCAACAGCTACATCGGGAACGCCCCCAACTTCATGGTCCGCTCCATCGCCGAGGAAAGGGGGGTCAAGATGCCCAGCTTCTTTGGCTACCTCGTCTGGTCCATCGGCATCCTGGTGCCCCTGTTCATCGTCCTCGCTTTCGTTTTCTTCTAAACCGAAAGCCCCTACCCCACCCCCGCATGCCCCCGAAAAACCAGGGGGCGCGCGCGGGTGGGACCCTTCCCGCCCCAACCGTTCCCCCCCCAATAAGCTTGAGCCATGGCCCACGGCCCGTTCGGGACCCAAAGGCCCCGTGGGCCATGAAAAATTCTGGCTCAAATCTTGCTTTTGACGTATACTTATATTAAAAGGGGTGACCCCTTAGGTAAGTCCCGGTATTATTAGTACTTTATCTTTATCTAAAAAAAGGAATCATGCATGAAATCTACCATAGCCATTTTAATCGCGGTTTTCGCCATCTTGCTTGTCTCCCCACAAGTAACCCTGGCCCAGGGCGGCCTGCAAGCCCCCGCGGCCACCGATGCCAAGCTGGGGGGCGGCTTCACCGGCCCCGGCGTGGAAACGACCTCGGTAGCCGAGGCCCTTCGCCAGAAGGACGACACCCAAGTTATCCTGACGGGCCAAATCGTCCGCCACCTGGGAAAAGACAATTATCTTTTTAAAGACTCCAGTGGCGAAATAACAATAGATATAGACGACACGGTATGGAAAGGCCTTAACGTGACCCCTAACGATACGGTAGAGATCAGGGGTGAAATAGACAAAGACTGGACCAGCGTCGAGGTTGACGTTGATTTCATATCCAAAGTAAATTAAAATTAAGGCCGATGGCCATAAGTACGGGGATCGTTTCCGCCCGCTACAAAACCCAAGGCGCGGGCGAAACGCCCCGTTAACCCCTTAACCCGAGACGGCCCATCGGGCCAGGTTTTTTCCGGGCGGGCCCGTGAAAAGGTCCCGTTAGCCCAATCTTCCCGCGAAATCGGCGCCCGTCGGGGGAGCCAATGACCAGACCCTCGCAAATAACCAAAGGCCAAAGGCTCCCCGCCTGGCCGCTGGTTTTTACCCTCCTGCTGTCGCTCCTTTGGATCGGCGGGGCCATCCCTTTGGCCGCGCAGGACGACGAGGATCTGACCTCGCTCTACTCCGAGGGGCCCGAGGAACCAGCGGCCGGCCAGGCCGCCCCGACCCCCTCCGCCGCCCCGGCCTTGCCCCCGCTCCCGCCCGCGCCCACGCTGACCGAGACGCCCCCGCCGCCGCCCGCCAGCGCGGCAACCCTGCCTGGGGCCCTCCCCGGGCCCCCGGCCCCGGCCCCTCAGGCCCCCCAGGCCGCCTCATCGCCCTACGAGCTGGCCACCCCGGCCGCCCAGACCATGGGCGAATTGAGCGAGACTAGCGACGAGGGGGTTTTGGACGACCCCTTCCCCGATCCCCCCGCCGCCACCCAGGGCCCCGGGCCCATGGACGCCGAGCTGGCCATGCCGCCCCTGGCCCCCGGCGACGGGACGGCCCCGGCCCAGGGCGAGACCGCCCGGACGCCGGAACTCACGCTCCCCTCGCCCCCCGAGGAGCCGGATTACTCGGCCTTCCAGGGGCAGGTGGTTACCCCTCCCCCGCCGCCCTGGCAGAGGGCCTCAAGGGAAACCTCGGGGCTACCCTCGGCCAGCGGGCCGCTGCCCGATTTCGACGCCAGCCAGGGTCGCTGGCAGCAGATGGAGATAGGTCAGTTCGATAGGCCCCGGAACGCCCCGCCGGTCGGGTCTGGCCCGGGCGCCGACGGCGCCCAGGGCCTGTTCCCCGCCGATACCGGGGTATCGGCCCAAACGGCCCAGGTAAGTTCCCCCGGCCAAGCCGCTCCCGGCGACCAGGCGACCCCCGCCGCCCAGTCAAACCAGGGCGGCGATCCCTTCGTCCGGGAACTTTTCTCGGAATACCTGACCGAGACCCTCGAGTCGAACCCCCCGCAAAACGAGCCCGAGCCGGCCCAGCCGGCCCAACAAACCCAACAAGCCCAGCCCGCCCAGCGGGCCCAGGCGGAACCGCCCGCGCCAACCTCGGCCGGCGGCCCCTTGCCCCCGCCCGGCCAGGGCGGCGGCTCCCTGGGCGAGCTATTTTCCGAGTTCA
This sequence comes from Deltaproteobacteria bacterium, assembly GCA_031278635.1. GTDB lineage: Bacteria > Desulfobacterota > Desulfarculia > Adiutricales > Adiutricaceae > JAIRNQ01. The sequence continues at coordinate 11,639 of JAITKA010000076.1, forward strand.
CCACCACCGATGTCCCGGACAACTCCCCCAGGCCCCCCGAGGCGCCTTCCGGCTCAGGTTCCGTGATCATACCGATCTCCCCGCCCCCCCAGCCCGGGTCACTCACGGCCCCGCTGGCCCCCCCGCCGCTCCCGCCGACGGCCCTGGCCCCGCCCGACGACCCCGCGGCCCTGCCCGACCCGGGTGAGGACGCCGCCAACCTGGCCATAGCCAGGGCCGGCTCGCTTTTGATGGAGGAGGGCATGAGGCCCAGGGTCGGCTCGGCCGCCATCCTGGAGCCGGGCGACCCCGCCGCCAAGGCCAACGGGAAGCAGGCCCCCTCCAAAACGGCCAAGAAAAACGAAAGGCCCGCCGGCAAGGCTAACGCCAAGGCCAACGGCAAGGCCGCCCCCAAGGCCAATGCGGGCACCAAAAAGGCGGCAAGGCCAAGGGCCGCCGCCCCGGCCAGGCCCAACCTGAGCGTCATGGTCGTCAACGAGACCGGCAGGCCCCAGGTGGGCGAGGACTACCGGCTGGTCCTAAGCCGCATGGGTTACAAGGTCGTCTCGGTCACCGAGAGGAGCCCCAGCGGCCAAGGCGGCGGGACGGTCATCGCCTACCGGAGCGGCCGCCAAAGCCAGGCCAGGGCCCTGGCCCGGCGCCTCCCCGGCCCCAGGCAGCTGGAGCCCAGCCGGGAGGCCCTACCGGCCGAGGCGGTCGTCGTCATCAGATGAGCGAAACCCATGGCCTAACCCTGGTCCACCACCCGCCGGGTGGCCAGGCCGTCCTGTACCAGGCGGAGAACCGCTACGTAAAATCGCTGGAAGGCCGCCACGGCCAAAGGTTTTCGGACTACCGGGCCCGTTGGGCCGCGGCCTCCCTCCGACGGGATCCCGGCCCCTTCCCCCTGAGCCTGGATCTGGCCATCAACTCCGGCTGCGGCCTCTCCTGCCTGATGTGCCCCCTGCCCGGTAACCCCCGGGACAGCGGCTACGCCCCCATGCCCGAACGCCTCTACCTGCGCCTCATGGACCAGGCCAGGGAATTCTCCCTCCCGGCCCTGACCCTGGGCCTGGCCAGCGAGCCCCTCCTGAACCCCGACGCCCCCCGCTTCGCCGCCCTGGCCCACCGGGCCGGGATCATGGACATCCGCCTGGGGACCAACGCCCAGGCCCTGACCCCGCCGATGGCCATGGCCCTCATCGATAGCGGCCTCACCAGGCTTGAGATCTCCATCGACGCCGCCAGGCCCGAGACCTACCGCTCCATCCGCCGGGGCGGGGAGCTGGCCAAGGTCGAGCGGGCCATCGCCTTTTTCCTCTCCGAGCGGGACAAAAGGAACCAAAAGTTTCCCCTTTTGCGCCTAAGCTTCCTGACCCTTCCCCAAAACGACGGCGAGCTTGAGCCCTTCCTGGAACGCTGGGGCCCGGTCGCCGATCTCGTCTGCGTCCAAAAGCCCATCTGGTTCCCCGGGACCGGCCTTGCCAGGCCAGCCCGGCCCCCGGCCGGGCCCGCCCGGCCCCCGATCGAGCCCGACGGCACGGCCTTCTGCGCCCAGCCCTGGCAACGCCTTGGCCTGGACCGCCTGGGCCAGGCCTGGCCCTGCTGCAGCTGGTACGGCCGGGACCTCCTGCCCGAAAACGCCGCGGACACCCCCATAGCGGATATCTGGCGCTCGCGGGCCTTGGAGGGCCTGCGCGAGGCCCACCTGGCGGGCCGTCCCCCCGGGCCCTGCCAGGACTGCGCCGATTCCGGGGCCTTTTGAAGGCACCCCCTTTCCCCCTCGCGATTTAGATCCGGTTATTGAATCCCCGCGATAATCATGGTAATGTATAACAGAATTCTCAAAAAGTTTGGCCTTAATAGCTAGCCAACTTGGATATAACTCACATGGATTATCAAAAGTTTTTCAAACTTAGCCAGAGGCCTTTTAAACCGACCCTGGAGGCTAAATTTTTTTATCGAGGGGCAGTTTTCGAAAATCTCTGCGACCTTCTGGCCGAGCCGTTTTTGCCCCCGCTCCTGATCCTCCAGGGGCAAGAGGGCTCGGGCAAAAGCACCTTCGTCAAGAGGCTCCCCAAGGCCATAGCCGGGCGGGCCAGGATGGCCCCCGTCCTTGACCCCACGGCCAGCTTCGCCGACGTCTTGAGGCAGGCCCTGACCTTCCTGGGGCTGGGCTTCAAGTGCCCGCCCTCGGCCAGGGACGAGGAGCTCCTGGGCTTTTTCCAGAACGCCGTGAACGAGTCCATAAACGAGGGCGTGGGCTTCGTCCTGGCCATCGACGACGCCGACAGGCTCGAGCCGGAGACCCTGGCCGACCTTTTGACCCTCTCCAGGCTGGAACCCAGCTGGGACGGCCGCTTTTGCCTGGCCCTGGCCGGCCCCTCCGGGCCCGGCCGGGCCCATCGGACCGAGCCTCCCCCGTGGCTGCCCGGGGATGTGGCCGAGGGGGCCGTGACGGTCGAGCTTAGGCCCCTTAGCCTCCAGGAGACCATCGATTACGTCCGCTCGCGCCTGAAGGCCGCCGGGGCGACGAGGGAGCCCTTCACGGGCGAGGCCCTCACGACCCTCCGGAACCTAAGCCACGGCCTCCCCATGGCCATCAACGCCCTGGCCGAGAAATCCCTCATGGCCGCCTGGGCCGCGGGCAAGGGCCTTGTCACCAACGCCCACGTCCTCCAGGCCAAGGTCAACCTGGACAACGCCGTGACCATAGACGATCAGGCGGCCAAGGGGGCCGCGGGCTCCGAGCGACTTCACCACAGGATAAGCGGCCGCTCCTGGCTCTCCCTCATGGCCGCGGCCCTGATAGTCGGGGCCATGGTCTGGCTCCTGTGGCCCTCGCCCAAGGGCCAGAACACCGCTTCCGCCGAGGCCGGCCCCCAGCCCGCGGAAGAGGCCGCCCCGCTCCCGCCCGGGCCGCAAGCCACCCCGTCGGCCGAGCCGGCCGAGGACGGCTCCCTGGGCCTCCCCTCGATCCCGCCCTCGATAGTCCGCCTGCCCCAGACCGGCGTGGCCCTGGTGGTCGAGAACGGCCAAAAGATGGCCCGCCTCTGGCAAGGCGGCTCCTCCGGCCCCGGGCTCAAGGCCGAGATCGCCGCCCCCGATTTCAAGGACCCCGGCCTTTACCTTGTGGGGCGGCCCAGGAGCCGCTCGCCCATAATTTTCAGGTACCCGCCCAAAACCGAGATCCCCAAGTCCTCCGCCGCGGCCCTCTGGTCGCGGGTTGACAATTTGCTGCCCCAGGACATCCTGCCCCTGATGGTAGGGCCCGGCCGGGATCTGGCCAAACCCGTCCCGCCGTCCAGCCTCCCCAAGCTCCAGGGCTTCCTTGACCGCTGGGTCTCGGCCCAGTCGGGCAAAAAAGCCAATGAGATGGCCGATCTCTACGCCGAGAACTTCACCTTCTTCGAGCCTGGGCGCAAACCCGTGGCCATCTCCCGGCAAAATTTAAGGATGACCCTGGAATCCGAGGCCCAGTCCGCCGGCGAGATCACCCTGGCCACCTCCGAGCCCCTCATAATGCTCGATCCCAGGGACCACAACAGGGCCTGGATCTTCTTTACCCTTAAATACGACTCCAAGCTGCGTCACAACATCGGGTTAAGGACTCTCATCTTGGAAAACGGTGGCTCGAAAGAGTGGTCGATCGTGGCGGAGCTATGGCTGAAGGAAGAGACGGTAAAAAACTAGCCGGGTTCCGGGCCCGCCCCATGGCCACAAGCTTCCTGATGGGCTTCACCTCCGGGGTGCCCCTCGTGGTGGTGGTTACCCTCCTGCAGGCCTGGCTCAAGGACGGCGGGGTGGACCTGACGACCATAGGCTTTTTGACCCTGGTCGGCCTGCCCTACAGCCTCAAGTTTCTGTGGGCCCCGTACCTGGACTACATAGCCCCCTTCGGCCGCAGGCGCCAGAGCTGGCTGGCCGTGAGCCAGCTGGCCATCATCGCCTCCCTTCTGGCCCTCTCGCTCACCGACCCGACCAACCTCGACCGCGTCATCCTCTTCGCCGTCTCGGTATCCTTTTGGTCGGCCACCCAGGACATCGCCATCGACGCCTACCGCCGGGAGGATTTTCTCTACGACGAGCTGGCCGCGGGCTCCGCCGCCTACATCTGGGGCTACCGCCTGGGCATGGTGGCCGTGGCCGGGGGCGGCCTGATCGTCGCCGAGTGGCTGGGCTGGCGGGCGACCTTCTCCCTGACCGCCTGCCTCATCCTCGTCGGCCCCCTGACCCTTCTTTTCAGCCCCGAGCCCAAGGTCCCGGCCGGCTCGCCCAAAACCCTCCAGGACAGCGTCATCGAGCCCCTCAAGGACTTTTTCTCCAAAAACGACGCCTGGCTCCTGCTGGCCTTCATACTCTTCTATAAATTCGGCGAGCAACTCATCGGCAGCCTCAACACGACCTTTTTCATGGCCGCCGGCTACTCCAAGGCCCAGATAGGCGCCATAGTCAAGGCCTTTGGCCTCGCCAGCACCCTGGCCGGCGTCTCCTTCGCCGGCTACCTGGTCAAAAAAAAGGGCCTGGTCCCCTGCCTCTGGCTCTTCGGCTGGCTGCAGCTGGCCAACGCCGCCTGCCTCACGGCCATCTGGCTCCTCCCGCCCAAAAACCACTGGCTGGCCACTTTCATAACCATCGACCACCTGGCCGTCGGCGGCGGCGCGACCGTCTTCGTGGCCTTCCTGGCCTCCCTGACCAACGAGCGCTACACGGCCACCCAGTACGCCCTCCTCTCCAGCCTCATGGCCCTCCCCCGGAGCCTCCTCTCAAGCCCCTCGGGCTGGCTGGTCGAAAGGCTTGGCTGGCCGGGCTTTTACCTCCTGGGGGCCGTCCTGACCCTCCCAGGCCTTATCCTGCTTAAAATCCTAATCAACCGCGGTTCCGCCGGCCCGGCCGAGGAGCCCGACCCCTCGCCCGTCCCAGGCCAACGGCCCGCCGCCCCTGGCCCGCCGCTCCCGGTTACGCCCATCGTCCCAACCGAGGGCGATATCCCCCTGGCCGAGCCCCTCCCGCCTGGCGGCGAGGCCCCCCTGGCCGGCAGGCCCGATTGACCCGCCCCGTGGGCCGGTAACGGCGCCAATGGCAACGGGACGAAGCCAACCCACCGCTTGGGGCTTTGGCCGGCTCCCGTTATCCCTTGGCCCAGGGGGAGAAAACCCTACCGACCGATTCCATGCCCGGCGCCGTCCCCCCCTCTCAGGGGCCATGCGAACCAAGCGCGAACCACCGTAAATACCATGCGTCAATTACCGGTCCACATGGCCTCGATTCCGGTTAGCCGATCGATGATTTATTTCCCGATTGATTCTCCCCCAAAGCTTGGCTAAAATTTAAACGCTAAGCCGGCCCGGGATAGCCCATGCCCCCTGACACTGCCATGGTGACTATCGAACGAAAAGGGCAAAGCCGGCAAATCCAACGCCTTCGGAAGCGCTTTGCCCCCTTCCGTTCAAATTTCATGAAATGGCCCGCAAGACAGCGTTTAGGAGTTGATCCCCACCTCAAAAACTTTGGGCCTTCTTAAAAAGAGAGATATTACATGAATATTATTAAAATATTTTTCAATAAGTATATAAAACTTATGTTATCAATATCTTTTCTTTTTACTATCCTAAGTAGTCCCTCGATGGCTCAATTAAGAGACGACATAGAGACTATAAAACTGAAATTGGCATCCATTAAAGAAATTACATTATTAGAACTTTTTTTAGATGATTATATAGATAAAGGAACCAAAGTAAAATTCGGCCTTGACATCACCCTTTGTGGCGGCTCCATACTCTACACCGAAGATTATAAGCCGCCTGCTAATAGGCAACCTTACAAAATTGGAATGTTTTGTGACAAAATCGATAATTCGATGTCTTGCCATATTTCAAAGACCGATTACTTAGTTGATAATTATGGTGATAATATTATAGCTGGTGGCTTAACGTTTTACTTAAATGGCACATTTCAAGCTGCTATTTATCGCGAAAACAATAAAGACATTTTAGTTGATACCTATACTACGGAAACTTACTGTAATAAAGTGACTGGTTATTTTACCGATGTAAAAAATGCCGGATTTTATCAGGGATTTAGAGTAATTAGTTTGACAGCCATACCTGTTGATTAATTATCTACATAAAAATATAACAAGACAATTTTTTGCCTCAATTTATTAAATGAACTATAATATTTGAAATATAACAATATACATTACAAAAATAACACCGCAAATCTTACCTCATATACTAAAAAACGATTTCGAGCTGAATTGTCCGCCCGGCGTCCGTCCGGTGTAGTCATCCGGGTTAGTCTTCTGCCGTTATGCTTACAAAACCTAGGCTTGCGCTAACTATGGCATGCATCCAACGGACACCGACCCAAAAACCTTGACATTTAAAATTGCCCTGTTTTTTATATGGCATGAAAAAGACACCGACCCCCCGAACGAAAAAAAACCAACCTCCCCACTGTCCGCGAACCCATTGTCCGCGAACAAATAATCAGGGGGGTTAGGCATGTTTACGAAGATTACCCGTATTGGGACAAAATAAAACAGCAAACCAGACATAAGAGAATCTATAGAGGGCATTACAATTCTGAAGGCCAATTTATAGAGTCTAAAAGATACCCCAAACCAAAAAATATCGACATAACAGTTCCAAATAAAATTAAAACATCTAAATTAATAGTGGCAACTTATTTATGCGAACAAATATCCACTCAAACAGGACTTTATTAAGATTTAGCAACGATTTTTCCAGATAATTACACGCAAATTTTATCACTTATTTTTATTTAACATTAGAGGATGGAAAACCATTATATAGATATTCAAAATTTTCTAATACACATTTTCTTCCTTATAATAAAAATATTTATCATAAACAAATTAGTGAAATTCTTTCAACGATTTCATAACATAATAAATTCGAACTATTTACGAGACAAAATAATAATTGTTACGAGATCATTCATGTAACTCAGCTAAGCTGAGTATTTATATCTATTGTTTGGTCTACCTGCGCAAAATCTTCAAGAACCCAATTATATACCCATTAAGCATTTTGTCGGTAGCTTTCCAGAAAATCCGCATATACGTGGCCCAAAAAGCGGCGGGGGATGCCCCGCCGCTTTTTGGGGATAGTGGGATCATTTCCAGGAGAAGGATAACATGGCCGTTCCGGCGTGGCGCTGGGATTTTTTCCCGAAAGCCCCGTCGTAACTTGCTTTGAAGGACACGGACTCGGTTATGTCCACGTTCAGGCTCACCTCGGCCGTGACGGAATCGCGGCTGATCGGCGAGCCCTGAGCCTTGAAATAGCTTCCGCTGTCCCGGAAAGCCACTGTCGTTTCCGGCCGGACGGAACCGAACGTATGTTCCCAGCCCAAAGCCCCGCTTACGCTGACTTTATCCGTTATCTTGGCTTTGGCCCTGAGTCCGAGGTTGGTACGGAAATTGTCGGTACTACTTTTCTTCGTGGTCAAAGCGAATAGCCGGCCGGTTTCGTTGAAAGAGTTCAGGGTGGTCTTTTGCCAGGTCAGGTTGAGGTAAGGCTCAAGGCTTGTATTCGGGCCAAGGTTAAAGTTCCAGGCGACTTCCCCGAATATCTGCCAGGTCTGGCCATGATAATCGGCCTTGAGGCTGTCCCTGACACCGGCTATGTTCACGACGCGTTCGCTGTCAACGGAATGGCTGGAGAAGGAGGCGCCCAGGAGGAGCCGTAAAATTCCGGGTCCCGCCTGGAATTGCCGCCCCCCGTAGATGGCGGCGGAGAAGCTGTCCACGTCAACCCGCCCGTAAGGCCTGTCCATCCCGATTCTCTGATTGTCGAAACCCAGTACCGCCCCGGCCAGCCAGCCACTCTCAAGGCTTAGATCGTAACCAAGGCGTATGTCGTAACCGGTAACGATGGTATCGGAGAGGTTGTCCTCGCCGTCGTAACGGGCGTAAAAACCCCCGGCCGAGAACCACAGGTTATGCCCGACACCGGAAAAGTCACCGGCGCCGGCCGCAGGCGCGTTCGCCGAGCTCGCGTAATCCTGGCTTGGGTTAAAGTTGAGCCAGTGTTTCTCGGCCAGGTGGGATATCACGTTTTTGGCGAAATTGTGGCTGAGGCCGCCGGCGATCTCCAGCACCTGCGGGACGACGGGCGCGGACAATTGATCCAGGGCGTCAAGATACTCGGAGTCGCTCATGCTCGGCAAGGCGGATTCGATGAACGTCCTCAGGGCGCCCCCGACTCTCAACGACCTGAACACGCCGGCCACGGCTTTCTGGTTGCCGGTGACGGCTTTGCTCACGGGACTGGACGAGCCGGTTACGGCCAGCATGAG
>JAITKA010000130.1 GCA_031278635.1 Deltaproteobacteria bacterium
GGGCATTGCGCCTTTAGTCCCGACTGTGGTATATTTACGCTATTGCTTGGGGAACTTTTGACCGAAACTAACGGCAAGCGACTACGTTTAAGGGCCCTGGGTGGCGTTTGGGCGGTCGAATCGGGGCAAGTTCCGCCTAAAGTGACGGTGTTGGTAGGGAAAAGACAGGCCAGCCGAATATAGCCGAGAGGTTTCCACATGGGAAACAAAAAAACCGGCCCCATTGAAGGCCGGTTTTCTTTGGTTCAAAAAATATATTTCGATTCAGGTTAGACATGGGTTAGACATTGGGAAACGCTTGAGTAAGCATTTCATGTAAACCCTTGAAATTATTGGCGCGCCCGGCAGGATTCGAACCTGCGACCTACGGATTCGTAGTCCGGCGCTCTATCCAGCTGAGCTACGAGCGCGAAGGGGTTTTTTTGCTTGCGTTTGCGGGGCCGGCGGATAAATCGTAACCGATATGAAGTTGGCCGGCCGGTTGCCGTGAAATCGGCACGCAAAAGATAAGAGTAACAAATTGATTGTGTTTTGTCAAGGGTTATTTTAAGGGCCAGGGCTGGCCCTAGGGCCTTAACTGGGCTGAATCATTGAGAATTATCTAAACATGCCAGACAGTTCATTCATTAAAACGAAGCCGAAGCGGGTGATGATGAAAACGCCATTGGGGCCCATGGAAGCCAGGGCCGAGGATGGGGTTTTGGTTTATCTGGGCTTCACCCCGAATGTCCCCTTGGGGGAGGAACCGCCTGGGCCGAATTTGAGGTATACCGAGCCGTTCAGGGGTTTGGGGCACTGGCTGGATGATTATTTTGCCGGGCGGATCCCGGAAGTGCCCGTGAAGTATGTCTTAAGGGGCACCCCCTTCCAGCAATTGGTCTGGAGGAGGATACTGAAGGTACCTTACGGCCAGGTGACCAATTTCAAGGAGCTGGGCCGGGAGGTCTATGACTTGATGGGCAGGACCATGAACTCGCCCAGGACCGTGGGCCAGGCCGTGGACGGGAACCCCTTGTCCATTATAGTCCCCAGCCACAGGGTCTTGGCCTTGACGGGCGAGGTGGGCGGCTATGTCTCGGGCGTGGAGAAAAAAATCGCCCTTTTGAGGATAGAGGGGATTACCCCGAGGCCGCCGGACGCGCCGGGGGCCTCGGGGTCGGTGGAAACCGTGGCCGGGGGGGCGCCGCCGGCGAAAACCAGGGCCCGGCCGGCCAGGATGCGTGAGGGGACGGCCCGGGATCGCCCGGAAGCGGGGGCCAGGCGCGGGGGGGCTTTGCCGGGGCCCGACGAAACGGGGGGGCCGGGCTAAAAGGGGAAATCCTCGGTGGGGATCAGGTCCTCGGATATCACCACCCTGGGGGCCTTGGCCGTCTGTTGGATGGAGAGGCCCGTGACCACGATGGCCGAGACGGGGCGGACGGGGCAGGCCTTTTGGCAGGCCCCGCAGCCGATGCAGTAATCCGTGTCCAGGGTGGGCTCGTCCTGGCCGGAGGGGCCGGGGGCCATGCGGACGGCGCCGGTGGGGCACAGCTCGGCGCAGGCGCCGCAGCTGGTGGAGTTTTTTATCACCACGCACTCGGGCCTGTCGAATCTGGCGAGGCCCAGCCTGGTCAGGCGTTTGGCCTCCACGGTGAGGGGCGAGAGGGCCCCGGTGGGGCAGGCCTCGCCGCAGACGACGCAATCGTACTGGCAGAAGCCCATGTAGGGGTCGAGGAACGGCTTGGCCGTGAGGATGGGGGTCCCGGAGTGGCTCGGCTGGATGGCCCCGTTGGGGCAAACGGCTATGCAGGTATGGCAAAGGGTGCAGTGGGCGTTCAGGTGGGCGAGGGAGAGGGCCCCCGGCGGCATGATGGGCTGGGAGTCGGGCTGGGCGAAGGTCCGGGCCCGTAGGTTCTCGCCGGTCAGGTAGGCCCCGGCGGCCATGGCCCCGGCCCCGGCCAGTCTCAGAAACCTGCGGCGGCCGGGGTTGGGAGTGGCCGGGCTGGCCAGGCCGTAGCGCAGGGAGCCGTTGGGGCAGACGGTGGCGCATTCCAGGCAGACCAGGCAGCGGCCGCGGTCGAGGCTTTTGTCGCGGACGTTTAGGCAAAAGGCCGGGCAGGCCTTTTGGCAGGCCCCGCAGTTTAGGCAGGTCGCGGGGTCGAGCTTAAAGCCGAGGAGGCTTTGGCCGGCGAGGAGCCGGAGGGCCAGGCCGGTGGGGCAGAGGTAGGCGCAAAAGGCCCGGCCGGCGAAGATGGCCAGGAGCATGACGAGGAGCAGGAAGGCGTGGCCGGAGACGAAAAGGCTGTAGGGCTCAAGCTGGCCGAAGGGGAAGGGGTAGCCTACCCAAAAGGATATTAGGAGGAGCGAGGGGAAGATTAGCCAGTGGGGGCGGCCGGTCGAGAATGAAAAGGGCCGTTTTTTTATTTTCGAGCGCACGAAAAAGGCGAAATCCATGAAGGCCCCCAGGGGGCAGAGGAAGCCGCAGAAAAAGCGCCCGAGGATGACGGCCAGGACGGAGAGGGTCAGAAAGGTCAGGACCGCGGTCATGGAGCCGCGGGAAAAAAAGCCGGCCAGGCTTTGGCCGAATTGGATTTTCGGCAGGTATTTGATGACCCAGTGGAAGGCGTCGGGCTTATGGAAGGAGACTATGAGGAGAACGAATATGCCCCAGGCTATTATGCGCCGGATTAGTTTTATCGTTTTCATCCTTTCGTTGGGCTTCATTCAATCGATCCATTCGCTTTTGGGTTTACGTTTAGGGAAATCGGGGACGAATTTTGGGCGCGACCAGGCCCCGGGGCCCGGCTTGGGTTAAGCCTGGGGCCCGGGGTGGTGGCCTCTGGGTTGGGAGGGGCTCTGGCGGTCTGAAAGGCCGGAGGGGGTAGCCAGCCGTTTAGATCGCGAGGCCCGTGAGGCTAGACGGTCAGGCGCTGCACGTTCAGGCGGCTTAGGTCGTTTTGCCCCAAACCGATGGAGGCGGCATGGGCGATGTAGCCGGGCTCGGTGATGCCCGATTCGGCCATGATCCTGTAGGCGGCCGAGTCGATGGCCACGGGGTCGGTCGAGGCCAGGAGCATGTTCGCGGCCAGGTACTTGGAATCGGCGTGGCCACGGGGCCCGTTGGTGAGGAGCACCCTTTGGGCCTCCACGATGTTCAGGGTCGGCTTTTTGTAGAGCATGAGCTCGGGGATGCACCTGTCCAGCCCGCCCCAGTGCAGATCGGAGCGATCCCAGATGGCGCCCATCATGTTTTTAAGGGCCGCGGTCATCTTGGCCCCGCCGTGGTGCTTGAGGACCGGGACGTTGATGATGACGTCGGCCTCGAGGTAGAGCTCGTGGTAGGAGGTCTCGCCCAGTTTCGTGTCCCCGGGGATGGTCACTTTCTGGAAATATCTTTCGCTGTTGGCCGGGGCGACCTCGGCCCCGGCGGCGTTGGCCGCCTCCTCCAGGCCCGATTCGCCGTAGGCGCTCCTCCAGTTGTCGCAGGTGTTGTCGAAAACGCTTATCTTGGCGGCCCCCAGGGCCTTGGCGTTTTTGATGATATGGGCAAGGAGCTCGGGGCTGGTGTTGGCGGCCCTTTTGGGTTCCACGGCCCAGCCCATGTTGGGCTTGATCAGCACCTTCTGGCCTTTGCCGACGAAGCGCCCCAGGCCGCCAATGGCCTCCAGGGCCCGGTCATACATGGCGGCCACGTCCGTTCCCTTGACGGCCACAAGGTCGGGGAACCCCTGGGCCAGGGCCATGGGGGCGCCCGGGCCCCGCGGGATCACGTTACCGAGGCCCAGGACGGCGGCCCCGCCGAGCAGGGTTTTGATAAACGATCTTCTGTCCATAATCGCTCCGTTAAAGGGCGCCCTTACGGCGCCGCTTGGTTGAAAGCCCGTGGGTGGGCTTGCCGGTGATTGGTTTGGGAGGCCCAAAGCCATGGGCCGGGGAGGGTGGGAGGCCCGGGCGGGCCCGGGCGGGCCTGGGCGCCCTGGGCGCCCTGGGGGCGCGGGATCGGCGGGTTTGGGCTGCGGCCAGGTGCTCGGTCCATTGTTTGTGCAAATTATACCATGGACAATCGGGCAGAGTAAGGAATATTTTCAACATTTTGCGCTTTTCGGAACGTTGGGAAGGTAGGCCGGGGCCCTTGATTTTTATATCGCTTATGGTCAAGATTTGCCCTAATTTTTTATATGACTATGTTTATTTAAGCATAAATATAAGGCTGAAAGCAATATTTTAGCTATTTTTTGATGATGGGTTCGTCACTTGAAGTGAAGAGGAAAAAAATGTTACGATCCGTTGCGTACGAGGCGGCGGCCAGGGTGAGGGCGCCTCGGGTAGGGCCATTATGGCGGACGGAAAACGGATAGGCGTGGGAGTCTGGTAAAATTTAGGTAAAACCGTACCGGCAGGCTTATCGGCCGGGAACCCTGGAAGGTATGACCTTAGCCCGCCTTAATGGGGGGGCAAGCGAGGACGCGAGGATGACGGAGCGCGAGTTGATTATTATCGGGGCCGGGCCGGCCGGCCTGACGGCGGCCATGTACGCGAGGCGGGCGGGCATATCGGTCCTGGTCCTGGAGAGGACCATCGCCGGGGGCCAGATGCGCCTGACCGGGGAGATCGAGAACTGGCCCGGTTTGGGCGTCACCACCGGGGAGGAGCTCTCGGAGTCCATGCACAACCAGGCCATGGGTTTCGGGGCCGAGTTCATGGACACCATGGTCACCGGGCTCATCCCGGCCTCCAAGGGTAGCGGCCCATTCCACACGCTTAAGACCATCGGGGAGGATTTGTCGGCCAAGGCCGTCATCGTGGCCACGGGCGCCTACCACAAAAACTTGGACAGCCGGAAGGCCCAAAAGCTGGCAGGTAGGGGCATAAGCTTCTGCGCCATCTGCGACGGCGGCTTTTACCGGGGCAAGGAGGTGGCCGTGATAGGGGGCGGCAACGCGGCCCTGGAGCAGGCCATGTACCTGACCAACCACGCCTCGAGGGTCCACCTGATCCACCGCAGGGACGAGTTTAGGGCCCACAAGGTGGTGGCCGAGCGCCTGCTAAGGGACCCCAAAATAGTGACCCACCTAAACAAGGAAATACTGGACATCCTGGGCGAGGACGACGTGGAGGGCATAAGGCTTAGGGACAAAAAAACCGGGGAGGTAACCGATCTGATGGTCCCGGGGATTTTCATGTTCATCGGCAGCGCCCCCCACTCGGGGTTTTTGCCGGCGGAGATCGAGAGGGCCGAGGGCGGCTGGATAGTCACCGACAGGACGCTCCAAACCACCGTCCCGGGCATTTTCGCCGCGGGCGACGTGAGGGACACGGAGCTTAGGCAAATCGTGACCGCCGCGGCCGACGGGGCCCTGGCGGCCATGGGCGCCTACGCCTACCTGGAGGGCCTCAGGTAGCCGCCGCCCGGCCAAAAAAAGAAAAGCCGCGCCAAATCGGCGCGGCTTCGTTTTTTGGGGGGGGGTCAGTAGGGGTTCGGCTGGGCCTTGGGGGCGGCGGACAGTTTCGAGTCCTCGACCATGTGGTATGAGCCCACGACGTGGCACTCCTCGGTCTCGGCCTCAAGGGCCTTCAGGGCCCCGATTACCTTGGGGTCCTGGAAGTGGCCGTCCAGCTCAAGGAAAAAGAGGTACTCCCACGGGGAATCGACGTTGGGCCTGCTGTGGAGGCGGGTCAGGTTGACCCCGGCCTCGGCCAGGGGTTGGAGGCATTTGTACAGGCTGCCGGAATTGTGGGGGGCGCTGAACCATATCAGGGTCCGGTCGTTGGTGTTGGGCATGGCGTCTTCGCGGCTGAAGACCAAAAAGCAGGTTTGGTTGTGCTGGAAGTCCTGGAGGTCCCCGCTCATGACCGTAAGGTTGTAGAAGGTGGCCAGGGACGGGTGGCCGATAACGGCGCAGCTGTCGTCGGAGAGGGCCATCGTGGCCCCGGCGGCGCTGGAGACCGTGGGCCGGAGCTCGACCCCGGGCATGTTCAGGGCCAGCCAGTTGCGGCACTGGGCCAGGGCCTGGGGGTGGGAGCTGATGACCTTGATCTTGCCGAGGTCGCCGTGGGCGCTCATCAGGGTCAGGCTGACCTTCAGGTTAAGCATGGCCTGGACCCTTAGGTCGGTTTTGGATATAAGGTCCAGGGTCTGGCCGACTATGCCCTCGGTGGTGTTCTCGAAGGGGACCAGGGCGAACTCGGCCTCACCGGACTCGGCCACGGCGAAGACCTGGGCCAGGTCGTCGCAGGGGATGAACTGGGCCAGGCGGCCGAATTGCTGGAGGGCCGCCGCGTGGCTGAAGGTGCCGGCCGGCCCCAGGAAGGAGACCTTGGTCGGGGCCTGGGCCGCCCGGCAGGCCTTTATTATTTCCGTGAAGATGCCCATGACGGCTTCCGGGCCCAGGCCCTCCCCGGGTTCCGTGGGATTGGCGGTGATCCTGGTTATGACCTGGCGCTCGCGGGACAGATCCATGATGGGGAACGAGCTCTTCTTTTTGAGTTTGCCAAGCTCGATGGCCCTTTTGGCCCTACTTTGGATAAGATCCAATATCTTCACGTCAAGATCGTCTATCTCTTGGCGAAGAGGCCCCAAAACGGCGTCCATATCCGAACGTTTGGGAAGCTCGGTCATCTTTGCCCTCCTTGATCGGCCAGTTTGATATCCGGGTTTTTAATCGTGCTGATCCTTCGGCCAAAGTGCGGGGCCAGCTCGGCCAGCTCGGCCATCAGCTCCCTGAAGGTTTCCGGGACGAGCGATTCCTCGCCGTCGCACAGGGCCAGTTCCGGGGCGCAGTGGACCTCGATCATGAGGCCGTCGGCCCCCACGGCCAGGGCGGCCTTGGAGAGTGGGGCCACGTAATGGGCCTTGCCGCTGGCGTGGCTGGGGTCGATGATGACCGGGAGATGGCTCCGCTCCTTGATGGCCAGCACCGAGGAGATGTCCAGGGTGTTGCGGGTGGAGGTCTCGAAGGTCCTGATGCCGCGCTCGCAGAGGATGACGCTCTCGTTGCCGCCGGCCAGGAGGTACTCGGCGGAGCAAAGGAGCTCCTCGACGGTGTTCATGAGGCCCCGCTTGAGCAGGATGGGCTTGCGGCTCTTGCTGAGGCGCTTGAGGAGCGAGAAGTTCTGGGAGTTGCGGGCCCCGACCTGGAGGATGTCGGCGTAGGCCTCGACCAGGTCCACGTCCGAGGAGTCCATGACCTCGGTGACTATGCCCAGGCCGGTCAGTTCCCTGGCCTTGGCCAGCATCTTCAGGCCCTCCTCGGCCAGGCCCTGGAAGCTGTAGGGCGAGCTCCTGGGCTTGAAGGCCCCGCCCCTGATGATGTGGGCCCCGGCCATCTTCACGTCCCAGGCCGTGCCCAGCATCTGGGGATCGGCCTCCACCGAGCAGGGGCCGGCCATGACCACGAATTCCGTGCCGCCCACGGACTGGGAGCCCACCTTGACGATGGAGTTCTCGGGGTGGGTCAGGCGGCTGGCCTGCTTGTAAGCCGGAAGCTTTTTGGCCGGCGGGGCTGGCGCCGCCGGGGCGATTGGTTGGTTTTCCGTGTTGGTTGTCATTTTTAAGTGGCTCCTCTAAATCTGACGGTTTGAGACTTTATGTGATACAAAAGTCAAGATAATAACTATATTTTTAAACTTTAAAAGCAATAATGGTCGATAGATTTTCCGTTAATTTCCAAGGCATGTTAAACGCCCGTACCGCTTGGCCAAAAAAAGAGCCGCTGGCGGGTATCGTCAGCGGCTCCAAAGTGATCTTCTCACGTCGCGGCTTAGGCGATACCCCCTGAAAAGTCTTTAAAATAAAAATAAAAAAACGCGAAGCGGGGACGGATCGGTAGGGCGGGGCTATCGGTTTGCCAGTTCGCGGAGGGGGTGGCCATGGCGGCCGTTGTGGGATCTTGTTTCATGGGGAGAGATTATACGCCCGGGGCCGGGGTTTTGTCAAGGGAAAAATTACGGGTCGCTAACCCCATGGCCCCATCGGGCAAACCGATGGGGCCATGGGGTCAGTTGCCGGTGTTCCGGGTGATGGCGTAATCGGTGCCGGACAGGTTGACCACCTCCACGCGCCGGTTGCGGCCGTCCTCGGGATCGACGTTGGGCAGGGGCCGGGACTCGCCCAGGCCCTCGATGGGCAGCTGGGAGGAGGCGATGCCGAAACGCTCGGTGAGGTAGCGCTGGACGGAGACGGCCCTGCGCCTCGAGAGGTCGAGGTTGTACTCGTAAGTCCCCCTGGCGTCGGTGTGGCCCTCGAGCCTGAAGCTGGAGCCGGCCAGTTCCGGGGAGGTCATGGCCCGGCCCAGGGTGTTGAGGACGTCCCTGGCCTCGGGGGTCAGCTCGTCCTTGTCGAACTCGAAGAGGACGTTCAGGGCCAGCCTCGGGCGGTCGTCGCCCTGGGGCTCGTTCAGGTACTCCTCGGGCGGGGGCGTCCCGCCCCGGGCGATGGTCAGGGCCGCCCTCTGCTCGGGGGTGTAGGCCCGGCGCCTGGGCCGGCCGCCCGGGCTCAGGGCGTCTATCATCTGGCCCATGGAGGGATCGTCCACCCCGGTCAGGTCGGTGAGCCTGCGGCGGTTCACGTACTGGAATGGGTAATTGATGAAGGTCCAGCGGGGCAGGGGAAAGTCGGAAAAGGGCGGCTCCTTGCTCTCGAAGGCCCCGCTCCCGTCGTAATCGACCACCTGGTAGTCCCAGGGGTCCTCGAGGTCGTGGTCGGCCACGTAGCAAAAGACCCGGCCGTTATGGCTGAGGCGCAGGGCCCGGCCCTCGCCGTCCCTTAGGATGAATTCCTCGCGCCTCGTCTCCTCGCCCTCGACGGTTATGTCGAAATCGATCATCTCGTCGGAGGTGCGGAGGGCCCCGTACAGGGCCGGTTTTTCCCAGCCGTAGGGGAAATAGTCATGGTGGTTGGTCATGGCCTGGAGGTAGGCCGGGCCTTCCAAGAGTAGCCACAAAGAGCTTAAGACGGCAATCAGAGCCATTGTTATGATATATTTTTTACGCATATGGCTTCACTTGGTTTGGCTAAATCCCCCCAAAGGCCATGCCAAGGCCCTGGCCCAGGGCCTTGGCCTTGCGGGGCTCCTAAATCACTTATCGGCAGGATGGGCCGGGGGGAAAATAATTATTGTCCCCGGGGGCGAAAGCCATGGGTGAAAGCCATGGGGTTTTTGGGCGCCCCCGGGACTTTGGCAATCGATCGTGAAAAAATTTGGCCTGGGCCCTTGATTTTCGCCCCGGAATGATTATCTTGAATGGAACGACCCCGATCACCGCCTGGGCCTCGCCGGAAACGGCGCCCGCGGGCGGGATAGCCCCCGATTTACGCCCACCTTGGAATGAACCCCCATGAACCCGCGGGGCTTGGCCGGGGCCGCGGGACGGTTGGCCCCTGGCCTTTTCGCCGGACGGGGGCCCGTCGAGGCCGTCATCCCATTAGACCTTAAAGGATGGGAAAACCGTTGAGGTACCCAAATCACGTGATAGAGGACGTCTGCCGCCAGGTGGATTTCGTGGCCTACGTCCGGGGCTTCGTGGATCTAAAGCCCGGCGGGAGGACCTGGAGGGGGCTGTGCCCCTTCCATTCCGAGAAGACCCCGTCTTTCCATGTCGACCCGGTCAAGAACCTTTACTACTGCTTCGGTTGCGGCAAGGGCGGCGGGCCGATCACCTTCATGATGGAGATAACCGGGCAACCGTTCCTCGAGTGCCTGCGCGAGATGGCCGAGAGGGCCAACTATACCCTCCCGACCCTGGACCATGGCCAACGCGAGACCAAGGGGCCCAACAGGGCCGGGCTCTACGAGGTCATGAAAACGGCCCAGGAGTTTTACGTCTCCTGCCTCGCCGGCCGGGACGGCCGGGAGGCCGTGGACTACCTGCGGGAAAGGGGCGTGTCCAGGGACTCGGTCACCGCCTTCGGGCTGGGCCTCGCGCCCAAGGAATGGGACAGGCTGACCCGCTTTCTGGACGGGAAGCGCTTCTCCAAGGACATCCAGCTCGAGGCGGGCCTCATAAAGAAGGCCAAGACCGGCGACAGGCATTTCGACACCTTCAGGAACAGGATCACCTTCCCGATACACGACGGCTTCCCCCGGGTCCTGGCCTTCGCCGCCCGGACCTACGCCCCGGGCGACGAGGGGGCCAAGTACATAAATTCCCCGACCACCCCCATTTACGAAAAGGGCCGCCAACTCTACGGCTTTAACCTGGCCAGGCCCTACGTGAAGTCCGGGGGCGTGGCCTTCCTGGTGGAGGGCTACCTGGACGTCATATCCATGTTCGCGGGCGGGGTCAAGGCCACCGTGGCCGCCATGGGCACGGCCCTGACCCAGCACCAGGTAAACTCCCTCAAGGGCACGGCCAAGGAGGTCCAGCTGGTCTTCGATGCCGACAACGCCGGGATGGAGGCGGCCAAAAGGGCCTTGCCCCTCCTTTACAACGCCGACCTCGACGGGCGGGTGATACGCCTGCCCGCCGGCCACGATCCCGACTCCTTCATCCGGGAGTACGGGAGCCAGGCCTTTTAC
Organism: Deltaproteobacteria bacterium; assembly: GCA_031278635.1. Taxonomy (GTDB): domain Bacteria; phylum Desulfobacterota; class Desulfarculia; order Adiutricales; family Adiutricaceae; genus JAIRNQ01. Next base: position 10,497 of record JAITKA010000130.1, read on the forward strand.
GACCTGGCCGACAAGGCCCTGGACCTCTCGGAGTTTTTCCTGGGCCGCCTCCTTGAGACCAACGCCAAGACCGTCACCGGCCAGGGCCGGATAATCTCCGAGATGCAGGACATCCTGCGCCAGGTGCCCGACGCGGTCAGGGGCCAGTTCCTTAGGAACAAACTGGCCGAGCGCCTGGGGCTCTCGCCCGAGCTCCTGAGGCTAAAGACCGTGGAGCGGTCCCGGATGGCCGCCGTGGCCCCCAAGGCCTTGCCCGGCGCCGACTACAGCCTCCTGGCCGGCAAGCTCCTTAAACTGATCATAACCCACAGGGAGTGCCTGCGGCTGGTCGGCGATGACCTTCTGGCCATCTGGCCCCGGGACCGCACCGCCCGCGTCCTGACCGAGCTCCTCGCCCAGGTAAAGGAAAACCCCGACAGCCCCGACATCCGCCCCGAAAGCCTCCGCCTTGAGGACGATCCCCTGATGTCCTCGCTGGTAACGGAGGCCATGATACGCCCCAGGGAATACCCGGCCGCCAAAAGCCTCGAGACGGCCAAGCTCATGATCGCCAAGCTCTCGAGCCTGGCCGCCCAGAAAGTCAACGAGGAATACACCATGGCCATCAAGCGGGCCGAGGCCATGGGCGACACCGAGACGGTCACCAAACTCATGGCCGCCAAGCAGCGCTAAACCGAGGGGCCCCTGGCCAGGCCAGGGGCCCTTCGGTTTTAATTTGAAAAATGTCTGAATCGGCGGTAAGATATTGCCGTCAACGCTTCCGGGGGGATACCCCGGTTTGGCTCGCGGGTTAGCCCGGATACCCGATGGGGTCCCGTCAAGCCCCCGCCGCGTAAGGCCATGAACGAATCATCCAGCGATAAGTTTCCATGTGATTGAGCGGTTTTTTTATCCCCTTCCAACGCCGTCCGTCGTAAATCAAGATTACCCACTGTTTCGTTCGAGCCCACAAACGGCGACCGGGCCGGCCCGATGCCAGAAAATAAAGCGCCCAAACCGTTTGGCGACGCCGGGTTGGGGTCGCCTTCGGGAAAGACACCCGCGAAGCCCAAGGAGGTAACGGTGGCCAAGGATAGCCGCATGAAAGGCAAAAAGCCCGATTACGCGCCCACCAAAAGGCCTTTGAAGAGGCCCAGGTCCCCGGAAGACCTCGATTATTCCGGGCTGGCCGAGGCCATGGACCCCGACGCGGACGGGCCCGACAACATCGACGCGGTGATCGCCGTCTTCGATGAGCTCAGCCTCCATTTGGTGGAGGACCTGGACGTCCATAAGCCCGTCAAGAAATTCGAGGGCCCGACCATAGATTTCGCCGAGCCGGACCTGAGCGTCGAGCCCGAGGAGGGCCACGCCGGTTTCGTCGACCCCGTCAAGCTCTACCTGAAGGAGATGGGCCAGGTCAGCCTCCTGTCGAGGGAGGCCGAGGTCGAGATCGCCAAGAGGATCGAGGAGGGCGAGCGGGCGATCGTCTCCACCCTGGTCAGGGCCGGGGTGGGCCTGGACTGGGTCCTGGAGGCCAAGGAGCGGCTCCGGGGCGGCGAGATTCGCCTCAAGGACATCGTCAGCGACGGCGAGGACTGGACCGAGGCCCACGCCGTCAAGGGCCTTGAGAAGTTCATAAAGGACATCGACCGGATCTCCGCCCTCTCCGACAAGCTCTACCGCTACGGCCGCAAGACCCATGGCGAGCTGGCCGGGGCCAGCCTCGGCCGGCTGGCCAAGATCGGGGCCCACCAGGGCAAGTACGCCGACGAGATAGAGAGCCTTTTCAGTGGCCTGAACCTGGGCAAGCCCCAGTACGACGCCATGGTCGGCCGCCTGAGGGAATGGGACCGCCATTACGCCCTGATGCAGTCCGAGATAGACGCCCGCCGGGGCATCCTGGGCCTCCCGTCCCAGGCCGACCTTGACAAGTTTTGCCAGAAGGCCAGGAAGAACGCCAACTGGGCCCCCAGGATGGCCAAGGCCCTGAAACTCTCCCAGACCAAGGTCGAGGAGACGGGCATGGAGATCCTGGCCCTCCTGGGGAACCTTGAGTCCCTTGAGAGCCAGATCGGCCTGGGGCCACAGGAGGTCAGGCAGCACCTTTCCGACATCGCCGCCGCCGAGCACAAAATCTCCGAGTCCAAAAACAACCTGGTCGAGGCCAACCTGCGGCTGGTCGTCTCGATAGCCAAAAAGTTCACCAACCGGGGCCTCCAGTTCCTGGACCTCATCCAGGAGGGCAACATCGGGCTCATGAAGGCCGTGGACAAGTTCGAGTACCGGAGGGGCTACAAGTTCTCCACCTACGCCACCTGGTGGATCCGCCAGGCCATCACCAGGGCCATAGCCGACCAGGCCAGGACCATCCGCATCCCGGTCCACATGATCGAGACCATAAACAAGCTCATCCGAGTCTCCAGGTACCTGATCCAGGAACTGGGCCGCGAGGCCACGCCCGAGGAGATCGCCGAGAAGATGGAGCTCCCCCTCGAGAAGGTCAGGCGGGTCCTGAAAATAGCCAAGGAGCCCATCAGCCTGGAGACGCCCATCGGCGAGGACGGCGACAGCTTCCTGGGCGACTTCATCGAGGACAACGTGGGCCAGACGCCCACCGAGAAGGTCATAGTCAGTAACCTCATCGAGCAGGCCAGCGAGGTCCTGGCCACCCTCAGCAAGCGCGAGGAAAAGGTCGTCCGCATGCGCTTCGGCATCGGCGAGAGCACCGATCACACCCTCGAGGAGGTCGGCCAGGAATTCAAGGTCACAAGGGAGCGCATACGCCAGATCGAGGCCAAGGCCATAAAGAAACTGCGCCACCCCAGCCGCAGCCGCAAACTCAAGCCCTTTCTGGATAACTGAACCCCCCTCCCCCAAGGCCCGGCCTGGCCCAGGCTTGGCCCATGCCGAATCCCGCTCCCACCCGAACCAAACGATACCCACCCGCAACCGGCCCCCAGAGGGGGGGCCGGCGCGGGCATTTGGGGGGTCGAAAAAGGCCCGTCCGTCGGCGGAAGGCCCCGAAAGGGGTTTTTCCTGAACCTACCTTTTGGGGTTAAGTTCCGAATATTGTTCGATTATTTATTTTTGGCTATGTTGCTCCCATTTTATGGTTGTTTTTTTCTTAAAATTGGTGTAATTTCAAGGCTCCCGATACCAGCCCCCAGTATATTAGGCGCCAGTAGCGAGGTCCCCCAAAAGGCTCCCGCTGGCCCAAAAGGTCCCGGAAAGGCCTTGGGGGGGTGCCGGCGCCGATCCAAAAGCCTGGGCGAGAGTTTATAGCCCTGATGGCATAAAAAATACGTTAAATAATTATTTTGAGCTGAATGACTAAATAATTAACTGGATTGGCGAATCTTGGAAGGGTTTGGGGCGCATCGCCGGCCACAAAGGCCGCCGGCCTTTGCGGGCGGCAATGGCAGGGGCTTGGGTAATTTCATTAGGCAAATCTGAAGTTATCAAAATAATGCCCATAATGCCCCGCTTTGGGCCATTGCGAAAAGAAAATTTTGCCCAATAAATACCATCAGGTTTGAACGTTCGTTCGTTTGCAATATTTCTACCTTCCACGCTGGGTGCTCTCAAGCGGAATGTTTAAATATTTTTTCGGACTAAATAGTACGGCAGACGATAATTTAGTTTGTTTACGATGGAGATGGAAAAGTTAGGAAAAATTGGGCGTCTTTGGGCAATGGTGGCAATAAGGGGAAGCCATTCAATATGATGAATGCCATTAATTTGACTAATTGGTTAACTTTCCGCATTCGACTGAAAAAGATAGCTTGACTTGTTAAGGGCAAGCGATCTATAGTATTTATTGAGAATTTGGTAAGCGTCCTTAGTTTGAGCCTTCTTTGGGTAATCGAACAAGTGATCTCATTTTCATAACGATTCTGACATCTTACGCCTTGAAATCAGCCTCTGCCTCTCTCCTTGGTAAGTATTCCTCGCGGAAAAATACTTATTGAAATTACGCAAAGACAACTTTTAAGTTTATGTATCAAGGCTAATTAAAATTGGAGTCAGAATAATAATTGCGAAAAATCGATCAAACTATGGTATGCTTCAAAAGTTAAGGCTCATACTTTAGTGGCCGAAACTGGGCTCAACCGCCCAGGGGAATCTTACAGTTCGGGGATATCATGCAATACAGTTCCTTCAACAATCAATCTAACCCTTACCCTCGCTCGGATGAGAACGATGAGTACTTTGACTCAGACGAGACCCTCACCGACGAGTCTTTAATCGACAACTTCTCGGACCAGGACGACGCCATGTCGGCCGAGGCCGAGTCCATGGATCGCCTTTACGATGAGAGCTTCAAATGCCCCACCGAAGGCGAGGTGCTCAAGGGCGTGGTCGTCCAGATAACCAAAGAGCACGTCATGCTCGACGTCGGGTCCAAGTCCGAGGGCCGCATCTCCATACAGGAGTTCATGGTCGACGGCAACCTCACCGTCCAGATAGGCGACCAGGTCGACGCCCTCGTGGTCCGTTTGGAGGACGAGGACGGCGAGATAATCCTTTCCAAGGACAAGGCCGCCAAGATGAAAATCTGGGAGGAGATCGCCAAGGTCCACAACGAGGAGGGCATCCTGACCGGCACCATCACGAGCCGGGTCAAAGGCGGCCTTTCCGTGGACATCGGTGTCCCGGCCTTCCTTCCCGGCTCCCAGGTGGACACGAGGCCCCTCAAGAACCTCGACAGCCTGATCGGGAAGACCTACGATTTTAAGGTCCTCAAGTATAACAAGCGGCGGGGCAACGTGGTCCTCAGCCGGCGGGTCATACTGGAGGCCGAGCGCGAGCTGGTCAAATCCAAGACCATGTCCACCCTCCAGGTCGGTAACGTCGTGGAAGGTTCCGTTAAGAACCTTACCGATTACGGCGCCTTCATCGAGCTGGGCGGCCTGGACGGCCTTCTGCACGTGACCGACATGTCCTGGGGCCGCCTCAGCACCCCCGGCGACCTGTTCAAGGTCGGCGACAAGGTGACCGTCAAGGTCCTTTCCTTCGATCGCGACCGCGGCCGCGTTTCTTTGGGCCTCAAGCAGATGACCGATGACCCCTGGCTGACCGCCTCGGAGAAATACGCCGAGGGCCAAAGGGTCTCCGGCAAGGTCGTCTCCCTCACCGACTACGGCGCCTTCGTGGAGCTGCAGACCGGCCTTGAGGGCCTGATTCACGTCTCCGAGATGAGCTGGACCCGCAAGGTCCGGAACCCCGGCACGGTCCTCAAGGTGGGCGACGTGGTCGAGACCATCATCCTTAAGATGGAGCTCCCGGCCAAGCGCATCTCCCTGGGCCTCAAGCAGATCGAGCCCAACCCCTGGAACGCGGTGGCCGATCGCTACCCCATCGGGACCATCATCGAGGGCAAGATCAAGAACATCACCGACTTCGGCGCCTTTATCGGCATCGACGAGGGCATCGATGGCTTGGTCCACATCTCGGACATCTCCTGGACCCGCCGCTTCAAGCACCCATCGGAGGTTTTCAAGAAGGGCGACCAGGTCCGGGCCGTCATCCTGGCCATCGATCGCGACCAGGAGCGCTTCTCGCTTGGCATCAAGCAGCTCGAGGAGGATCCCTGGGTCGTGGCCTTTAACCGCTTCCCGGTCGGCGAGACCGTCAGCGGCAAGGTGACCAACGTGACCGACTTCGGCGTTTTCATCGAGCTGGCCGAGGGCGTGGAGGGACTTATCCACGTCTCCGAGTCGGGCCTCCCGAAGGGCAAGCCCCTCTCCGAGGCCTTCTCGGTGGGCGACGAGGTCACGGCCAAGGTCGTCTCGGTTTCGACCACCGATCACAAGATCGGCCTGTCGGTCAAGCGCAAGGCCAAGGACGAGGAGGAGGGGACCTACAAGGAGTACCTCTCCGACAACGGCAAATCCACCGGCACCAATGGCGCCGCGGCCCCCTCCTTCGGGGCCGCCTTCGGTAACCTTGATAAGCTTCTGGCGGAAAAGAAGCAATCCAACGACGAGGCGGGCAACTAAACAGGAAGCCATATGTCCCAAAACGACGACGGGGGGTGGGGATCTTTCGGTCACCCCCGCTCGGGGGGGGATCAGGTCCCCCCCCAGCCGGGCAACCCCCAAGGCCCCACCCAACCAACCTCTCCCACGGACGCCCAGAACCAACCAAACGACCAGCCGCAGGGGCCCCCACCGGGGCCCCGGCCCGGCGGGCCGCATCCGGATCCCGCCTGGCGGGGGCCACAGCCGCCCTGGCCGCCCCAGCCCGGCCAGCCCTTCTGGCCGCCGCCGCCCGACCCCGCCTTCCAGGGCGGGGGCCCGCCCCCGGGCCAGCCGCCCTGGCCGCCGGCCAGGGGTGCCCCAGGGGCGCCCGGCGGCCATCCCGTCAACCGGTTCATACCGCCGCCCAAAGCCCCCGCCAAAAAGCCCTCCTTTATGAGCTGGCCGATGGTCATACTCATCCTGGGCCTCGTCGCCATAGGCAGCTGTAGCTACAACATGTCGACGCTGTCGGATTTTTCCGTCGCCAGGCGCTCGGGCGTATCGACCATGATCAAGCCGGGGGTGGCCGTCCTGGTCATCGAGGGCGAGATATTCGACACAAGCTGGGCCGTGGAGGCCCTCAGGTCCTTCGAGGACTCCGACAAGGTCAAGGCCCTGGTCCTCAGGATCAATTCCCCGGGCGGGGCCGTGTCCCCTTGCCAGGAGCTCTACCGGGCCATCAGGGAATTCACCAAGCCGGTGGTCGTCTCCATGGGCTCCGTGGCCGCCTCGGGCGGGCTGTATCTGGCCGTGGCCGGTAACCACATCCTGGCCAACCCCGGGACCATCACCGGCTCCATCGGCGTCATCATGGAGACCATCGAGTTCGACGAGGCCATGGACAAGCTGGGCATCAAGGCCCAGGTCATAAAAAGCGGCCAGTTCAAGGACATGGGCTCGCCCTTCAGGCCCATGAGGCCCGAGGAGCGGGAGCTTCTGCAGAACATGGTCCTTGAGGTCTACGAGCAGTTCGTGGCCGACGTGGCCGCCGGGCGGCCGAAGCTCAAGGTCGAGCAGATCCGGGCCATAGCCGACGGCCGGGTCTTCACCGGCGAGGAGGCCCTTAAGCAGGGCCTGATCGACGGCTACGGCGGCCTCAACGACGCGGTCCTCAAGGCCGCCGAGCTGGGTAAGATCGCCAAGCCGGCGGACGCGGAGATAGTCTACGAGGACGGCCGCTCCAGCCTGGTCGAGGAGCTCCTGGGGACGCGCCTCGGCTTCCTGGACAAGGTCGACTCGGGCATCCAGGGCGGCACCACGATGAAGTTCATCTACCGCCCCGGCCTTTTTTGAGGGATCCCATGCCGCCAAGCAAAGGACTCGACGAAGCCACCATCCTAAGCCGGTTGCTAAGTCTCTGCCCGGATTACCCCCAGGCCGTGACCTCCACGGCCATGGAGCTCATCCTGGCCAGCGCCCGGGAGTCCCTGGCCCAGGGCCGCGCGGTGACCCTGCGGAGTTTCGGCCGGCTGATCCCCCGCCGCTACCATTCCTCGGGCCCCAAGAAATTCGGCCTGGTCTTCCGGGCCAGCCCCAAACTGAACAGGCGGCTGAACCCGGCGACCCCCAAGGCGCCGGACGAGCCCGGTTTCTGAGGCCCCGAGATAACGAAAGCCCCTCTAGGAGGGGCTTTCGTTTTACGGCTGCCTTCGGTCGGTGAAGAGGCGGCCCTCGGCGAACCGGGCCTTGGCCTTGATGGGCAGCCCCGGGCCCTCGATGAGGATTATCGTCCCGGCCAGGTGGTCTATCTCGTCCTGGGAGTGGCAGACGTAGACTATGGGCAGGTCCAGGCTCTTGAGGCTTTTCAGGTAAGGCATGATCTCGTTTTTGCGCTCCTGGTCCAGGGCGCTCAGGGGCTCGTCCAGAAAGAGGATCTCGGGCCTGGAGGCCAGGGCCCTGGCCAGGGCGGCCCTCTGGCGCTCGCCCCCGGAAAGGTTGTCGGGCTTGCGGTCCATGAGGTGGCCGATGCCCAGGATTTCGATGAACTTGTCCATGTCGACCAGGCGGGGGTTGTCGGTCCTTTTGCCGGCCCGCTTGGCCCCGTACTCGAGGTTTTTCCTGACCGTCAGGTGGGGGAACAGGGCCCCGTCCTGGAAGACGTAGCCTAAGGGGCGGCGATGGGTGGGGACGAAATGCTGGCCGTCCTGCCAGACGTTGCCGTTAACCGAGACGTAACCCTCGGCCCTGGTCAGCCCGGCCAGGCACCGCAAAAAGGTCGTCTTCCCGGCCCCGGAGGGCCCCGTGATCACGGTGATGCCCTGGCCGGGGAGGGAGACCTCGAATTTAAAGTTCAGGCGCTCCCCCTTGTTGGGGGTGGCGAAACTGAGTTCCAGGTTGGATTCTATGGTCATTGGGGTAGCTCGCGAGGCCGATCCGGGTACAAGGGCCCAAGGTGGGGCGTGAAACGTGACGGAACGTGACCCGAGAGGGGTCGCCCACTCACTATAGACCATTTCGGGTCGATTTGCCAACCAAGGAGACCGCGCGGAGCCTTCTGGGCCTCTTTGGCCATGCCGGGGGATCCCGGCCCACGGCCACCCACATGGCCGCGCCCACCACGGTGAACTGGAGGATCATCATGGGTTTGTTGCCGAAGACGTGGTCGGTTATGCCGTTCAGGAAGAGGTGGGACACGACCATGAAGGCCGACCAGACCCAAAAGAAGGTCAGTTTGTCCGGGCTTCGCCGGTGCGGCCAGAGGACCTTGATGGGCCTGGTCACGAAGAACAGGAAGGCGGCGAGGCCCACAATGCCCATCTCGGCCATGACGGTCAGGAAAACGTTGTGGGCGTGCTGGTAGGCGAAGCTCTTGCGCCTGATCATTTTCTCGGGCGGCAGGCCCGGCTTGTTCGAGGGGCCGATGCCGAAGACGGGGTGGTCCAAAAAGACCTCGAGGCCGTGCTCCCAGTAGTTGAAACGCTCGGCGTTGTTCCTGCTGCCCGAGGCCGGGGTGGCTATGTCCCTGAAGCGGTCCAGGACCTGGGCGTTCCGGGCGATCTGAAAGGCCCCGGCCAGGGCCGCCAGGACCAGGACGACGCCGACCAGGTTTTTGAACGAGCGGAAATTGACGACGAACATGACGGCGCAGAGAAAGGGCAGGCACAGGAGGGTGATGCGGGTGCAGTTGGTCATCATGGCCACGAAGGAGGCGCCCAGGGCGGCCAGGAAGAACAGGCTTTTGGCCACCCGTTTCTTGCCGGTGTCGGACTGGGCCATGGCCAGGGCCCCGACCATGATGGGGGCGAGCTGGATCAGAAGGCCGCCCATGTCGATCGTGCCCAGGAAGCCCCTGGCCCTGACGCAGCCGAGGCAGTGCTTGGCCTGCCCGAAGGTCACGTACCCGGTCGCCATCAGGCCCAGCCCGTAGGCGTAGGGCAGGAAGTGGATAAGCCTCGGCCAGCTTGAGAGGGCCAGCCAGGCTATGGGCGCGGCAAAGATGACGTACAGGTCGATAAGGAGATAGGTGAGGCTGCGGACGATACCGGCCCCGATGAAGGCCGTTAGGAGGTAAACCGCCAGGTATATCGCGAGGCCCCGTCGCCACTGCCTGGGGAAGTCGCCCACCCTGAACGGCCATGCCCTTCTCCCGTAAAACAGCCAGACGAGGGCCCAGGCGAACAATAGCGGGTAGCTAATGTTCGTGAGGGCCCGGGAATAGCCCTGGCCGAGGCTCAGGAGGCCCAAAAATACGGGCCCCAGGATCGCCCCGGGTATTTTTAGCCCGAGAATCGACGCCCCCAGGGCCTTTACTTGTTTGAAATCTACCATGATTATGCGTTAACCGACCCCTAAGTTACGAGCCTTTGGGCCCAAAGGCTTGCGGCAGGACGGCCATGAGGCACTCCACGGCGGAGCGGACGTATTGGCCGCAACGCGGGCGGTGGTCCCCCAATCCCATCCCGGAGGTCAGGAATCGGCAGGCCGTGCCCTTGTGCCTGATGGCGAAAAGCTTTTCCAGCTCCCGGCTGGCGGCCGGGAGGCCAGGGTCGCCGCCCATGGCCTCGGCCAGGACCAGCTTGGCCCCGGCGAGGGCCCCGCAGGCGTCATAAAGGCCCTTGCCGGCGGGCCCGCCCTGGGCCTTCGTGCCCAGGTAATCGTTCAGGGCGGTCAGGACGGCGGCCTCGCAGTCCAGGCCCTGGCGGAACGAGAGGGCGGCCTTCCCGGCCAGGTCGCTAACCGCCCCGCCGTCGGGGCCCTTTTTCCCGGTCATGGTCAAAACCGCGCCTTACCCCGTTTCGGTGGGGTATCAAGCGAAAGGCCCTCAGGGAAATCCCTGAAGGCCTTACGTATCGCTTTATCGGTATGGGGTATCGTTTTGGGCCGCGAGCGGGCCGTTATCCGGTGGTTCCAGGGGACCCGATGGCGGTCCGTTCGCTTTGATTGTCTTTGGAGCGGGAAACGGGATTTGAACCCGCGACTTCGACCTTGGCAAGGTCGCACTCTACCGCTGAGTTATTCCCGCGCCATTTCGAGACGTAAGGCCGCAAACCTAAGCGTTGGCGTTTCGGCCAAACCCAGTCGCGACGATTTGAACGTTATAACCCAGCTTTGATCCCTTGTCAACCCCAAAAAGAAATCGGCCAAAAATCGGCCCGGCCCGGCATGGCCAGCCCCCGACCCCACAAAAGCCATAAATTAGCCAAATTCTCACAAAATAAAATTAATCGTATTGGTATTATGGGACAAAAATTTTAACGAGAAATTTTAGTCCTCTCCCATTCAAAGCCTAAACCGAACGTGTTTCTGGGTTAATTTAAAAGACCGAAAAAGTGCCACTTATAATGTCAGAATTACTCTTGCCCGGTTGACTGGGGAGCGTATTTTTGCTAAGATTTTGGTCGCGAGCGAGTAAAATGGCCTTTCAGCGCCAGGGTTGGTCTAATGGATTTGGCGGCATTCTTGGCACCTGGTGTCCATCCGGTATACAGGGTTGGCAACCCGTCCGAGGACGGGCCATGGGGGCACCTTCTGTGCCGTCCCGACGGCAGGGTCTCCTGGGTGGCCAGGGAACCGGCCCCGACCGGGGACCGCCTGGTGCTGACCCTCAAGGTGCCCGGCTACAGGCTCGACGTCGACGGGGCCCTGGCCGAGGCCATGGGGCCCGGTCCCGACCCGGGGGCCTGGGTGGTGCTGACGGGCGAGGTCAGGGGCTGTCGCCTTTTTCAGGATCGGCACTACCTTTTGCGCCTGGCCGGCCTCGTCAGGATACTGGACCCCTGACGGGACCCCCGGCCAAGGGTTTTGGCTGGCCCGCCGGGAATCGCTTTCGGGGCGGGGACGGAACGGAACATAACGCCGGAACGCGACAGTTCATGGTCGGCGGCGCGTTAACCAACTATTGCCGAGAGAAATCGAAACACGAAAAAGAGCCTACCCTGGCGCGTCCCGCAGGCGCGGCCCGAGGGGGCGGTTTTTTGCCAAGCCCCCCGGCCCCGGGGGGCGGGCTTGGCGGGGATTTTAACGAGAGGCGGCAATCGGGACGGTTTACCGCGCGGATTGCCGTTCGCTTCACCACAACGACGGGTACGGCTATCGGCTTGAGAGGGCCGGTCCGGGCCCAGTTCCTCCCCGCGGCCGAGGCCGGGGGTTCCTTGGGAGTACTTGATGAGTGACAACCCCCCGGTAATCGGATTTGAGCTGGGTGTTGGAGAGTTCCGCATCGTCACCCCCGAGGCCATTTACCAAATCAGGGTCCTGCCCGAGTTGATAACGGCCAACACCAACCTGGGCGTGATCGCCTACCAGACCCCAGGGGCCACGCCGGCCCCGCAGGCCCAGGCCGCCGCGGCGCCCCAATCGGCCGAACCGCAAGCCGCCGACCCCGGCCCGGCCCAGGCCGAGCGCAACTTTTTCCAGGAAATATCCCAGGAGCTTTTCGATTCCGTGGGTCAGCTGGCCCGCCAGCTCTCGGTTTCGGTGACGGAACTGCCGGACGTGGCCCAGGGGGCCGATCTGACCAAGACCGGGGCCGATCTCGAGGACGCCAAGGGCCAGCTCGAGGAAGTGGTCGAGCTGACCGAGAAGGCCTCCATGACCATCATGGACCTGGCCGACCAGATCCAGGCCGACATGAACGACCTGAACGGCCAGATGTCGGCCCTCAATAACCTCGAGTCCCTCCTGGGGGCCACGCCCGGCGAGGCCGGGCCCGAGCCCCTGGCCGGCGGGGGCCAGCCGGCCGTGCCCAAGGCCTTCATGGACAAATTCGTCGAGATCCAGGCCTTCATCGACAGCTTCGGCGCCCCGGCCGGGGAAGCCCCGGCCGGGGAGCCCCCGGCCGATGAGGTCGCGCCGACGGTCGAGCCCGAGCCCGAGGCCGCCGAACCCCAGACCATCGTGGCCTTCGATCTGGACGTGGTCTTCCAGACCCTGTACGAGTTTTGCACCAACGAGTCGGTCAAGGATCACATAAAATCCATGCGGGAAGGCAACCAGGCCGGCCAGTTCAAGACCGACGCCGTCGAGCGGGAATTATCCATCCAGGCCGAGAGCCTCACCCCGGACGAGGGCTTTTACAATTTCCCCATCCAGGGCCTTTTAAAACTCCTTTACGCCAACACGGCGGTCACCGGGTTCAAAGATACCCTCAAAAAGATGAACCAGACCGTGGACAGCATTTTCCTGGAAAACAACCTGCCCGTGGAGGGTCGCGAGGAGACCATCGCCCCGACGCCGCCCGAGCCAGTGGCGGCCCCGGAGCCCGCCCCGGCGCCGGCCGCCGGGCCCGCCCCCGCGGTCACGGCCGAGGACATGCGGGAGCTGGGGGCCATGTTCCACGAGCTCGAGGATCTCTTGCCCAGGGAGGGCACGGGGGAGGGCGTCGCCATGGGCTACGCCTCCATACCCCTGGCCGACCGGGACGCCATCATCCACACGATCTCCACCTCTGACGCTTTGATTAAAAATACCTCCACCCATCTGACCCACATCATGGAGGCCCTGTCCTTCCAGGATCTTTCCGGCCAGAGGATCAAGAAGATCGTGAACCTCATAAGCGAGATCCAGGTCCAACTCCTGACGCTCCTGGTCTCGGTCAATTCCAAGATCAAGGCCCACCACGAGACGCCCACGGTCATCAGGCCCAAGGAGGAGCGCGAGAAGGTGGCCCAGGCCGAGGTCGACAAGATGCTGGAGAAACTCTCCGGCGAGCCCTCGGACCTCAAGGGCCCCGGGGCCGAGGGCAGGCTCGACCAGGGGGCGGTCAACGACCTCCTGGCCCAGCTTGGTTTTTAGCCAGGCCGAAAGCCAAGCCGTCCCGGGGCTTTTTTACCGTTATTTTTTTTGAATATGGCTTGCCAAGGGATTGGCGAGATATATATATACGCCGAGGCTCAAATGTTTCAAACCCGCCTTACCAAACTGCTTGGCTTTTACGGCCTTCTGACGTCGCTGGTATTTTTGGTCGCCTGCGTCCCCATGTTCGAGGGGATGGGCCCCGGAAGTTCCCAGGTACCCGTGGCCGCCTCCAGCGAGGCCGACAAGGCTTACGACAGGGGCGATTACCGGGCGGCCGCGGCCGGCTACAAAAGGCTCGTGGAGAGCGAGCCAGCGGGCCCCAGAAGGGAGACCCTTTTGGGCATGTACGGCCTTTCCAGCGAAAGGGCCGGCAATTACCTTCAGGCCGCCACGGCCTACCAGACGTTGATCGCCGAGTTCCCCTCCGGCGAGTACTCCAGGACCGTGAGGCTCAGGATACCCGATCTCTACATCCTGGCCAACAGGCCGGCCGAGGCCGTGAGCCTGGCCGAGGGCATGTACGCCTCGGAGACGGTCCCGGCCTCCAAGGCGGCGCTCAAGCTTTCCGAGGGCAGGGCCCAGTACCTGCAGGGCAAGTTCAGGGACGCCCTGATCTCGTTCATCCTGGCCCTGGGCGGGTCCGGCCAGAGGGAGGCCGCCCGGGCCGGCCTGGAGGCGAGCATGCTGCGCCTCAGCGAGTCCGAGCTCACCGAGGTCCAGCGCCAGTACGGCCAGAACTATCCCGGCCCCGAGGCCAGCTGGTTTTTGGCCGCGCAGGCGGCCCAGGCCGGGAACCTCGCCCTCTTCACCGAGCGGGTCGATTATTTCAAGCGCTATTTCGGCTCCCACCCCTGGGGCCCGAGACTCGAGGCCATCAGGATTGACCCCAAATCGCCGGAGGCCAAGGCCCCCGGGACCGACTACGACCCCATGCCCGTCCTGGCCAGCGTGGGGGCCCCCAGGGGGCCCGGGACGCCCGCCCTGGGGTCCATGGGCGGCCTCAGGGGCCAGGCGGTCATAGGGGCGCTCCTGCCCCTCTCCGACCCGCAGAGCTCCAGGTTCAGCCAGGACATCCTGGCCGGCCTTAGGATGGCCACGGCCCATCTCAGCCCCAGGGTCACGATCGAGGCCATGGATTCCGGCACCGACGCCTCCACCGTCGTAAGGCTGGTGAGCGAGGCCGCGGCCAGGCCCGAGGTCCTGGCCCTGGTCGGTCCCCTGACCAGCCGGGAGGCCCTGGCCGCCGCCCAGACGGCCCAGGCCTCGGGCATCCCGCTCATCACCATCTCCCAGCGGCTGGGCATCACCACCGGCCGGCCCCTGGTCTTCAGGGTTTTTTTGACCCCCAAGCACCAGGCCGAGGCCGTGGCCCGCTACGCCGTCAGGGAGCTGGGCCTCAGGGACCTGGGCGTCCTCTACCCGGCCGACTCCTACGGCCAGGCCATGCACGGGTTTTTCCTGGCCGAGGCCCAGCGCCTGGGCGCCCGGGTGGCCGCCACCGATAGCTACGACCCGGCCCAGCGGAACTACGCCGATCCCGTGAACCGCCTCTCCGGCGGCCGATCCGTCCGGCGGGCCTCGACCTCCTACCAGGCCTCCGTGGGTTTCCAGGCCCTGTTCGTCCCCGACACCGCGGCGTCCATAGCCCAGATCCTGCCGCTGATGGCCTATAACGACGTGACCCGCATGGTCTACCTGGGGAGCTCCATCTGGCTGACCCCGGACCTGGCCAAAAACTCCGGCCGCTACCTCAAGGGCGCGGTCATCCCGGACGCCTTCAATAACCTGAGCAAAAGGCGCGTGGCCATAGCCTTCGGCGAGGCCTTCACCAAGGCCAGCGGCCGGAACGCCGACCAGTTCGCGGCCTACGGCTACGACGCGGGCGTGGCCCTGTCCGCGGCCTTCGCCGCCGGGGCGGGCTCGAGGACCGAGCTGGTAAACGCCCTCCTGGCCATCAAGCCCTTCGAGGGGGTCACCGGGCCCTTCGGCTTCGGCCCGGACGGGGACTACCAGGTCGAGCCGCTCATGGTCACCGTGGACGGGACCAGCTTCGAGCTCCTGTCGGAGCCCTCCCAGTACAGGTGAATCGCGGTTCACCCGTAAAAACCATGCGCTTCGCCCCGGCCCGTGCTATCATGGGCGGGTAGCCGGAGAGGGTCGCCCCTAGCCCAAGCCTTGGCGCCCACCGCATAACGCGGTTCGCGCCTCTGGGGGGTCACGATACAATTCGCGCGATATGATTCGTTAGATACGTACTATCGTTAGTGACAAGAAAGAAAGGGTTCTTTTCTCAAATTGCCTTGCCAAGTTTTTACATCCCGAACTTAGCTAGGTTTTCGGGTAAAATCGTAAACATTAAGTGGCCAATAGGCCACACTAAGAGGTTATCTATGTATATTTCTGATGTCATGGCCAGGGAAATTTTGGATTCGAGGGGCAACCCCACCGTGGAGGTCGAGGTCGCCCTCAAGGACGGCGTGTACGGCCGGGCCTGCGTCCCCTCGGGGGCCTCCACCGGCACCCACGAGGCCCTGGAGTTGAGGGACAAGGATCCCAAGCGCTACGGCGGCAAGGGCGTGCTTAAGGCGGTCAAAAACGTCAACGAGATAATCGCGCCGGCCCTTCTGGGCCAGGAGGTCATCAACCAGCCGGGCATCGACAAGATCATGCTGGACCTCGACGGCACCCCCAACAAAACCAAGCTCGGGGCCAACGCCATCCTGGGCGTGTCCATGGCCGTGGCCTGCGCCGCGGCCGACGAATGCAACCTGGAGCTCTTCCAGTACCTGGGCGGGGTGGGGGCCAGGGAAATCCCCAGGCCCATGATGAACATCGTCAACGGCGGCTCCCACGCCAGCAACAACGTGGACTTCCAGGAGTTCATGATCATGCCCCTGTTCGGGGACACCTTCGCCGAGGCCCTCCGGTGCGGCGCCGAGGTCTTCCACGCCCTGAAAAAGATCCTCTCCGACGACGGCATGAGCACGGCGGTGGGGGACGAGGGCGGCTTCGCCCCGGATTTCAAGGACAACGAGAGCGCCCTGGACGCCATCGTCAAGGCCGTCAAGGCCGCGGGCTACAAGCCCGGCTCCGAGGTGGTCATCTGCCTCGACTCCGCGGCCAGCGAGTTCTACGACTCCAAGAAAAAGAAATACGTCTTCAATAAATCCGACAAGTCCTCCCGCTCGGCCGAGGACATGGTCAAGCTCTACGGCGAATGGATAAAGAAATACCCCATCCGCTCCATCGAGGACGGCCTGGCCGAGGACGACTGGGCAGGCTGGGCCAAGCTGACCGCCGATCTGGGCGATTCCGTCCAGCTGGTCGGCGACGACATTTTCGTCACCAACACCACCCGCCTGGCCAAGGGCATCCAGGAGAAGGTGGCCAACTCCATCCTGATCAAGGTCAACCAGATCGGGTCGGTCACCGAGACCATCGAGGCCATCAACATGGCCCACAAGGCCGGCTACACCGCCGTCATCTCCCACCGCTCGGGTGAGACCGAGGACACCTTCATCGCCGACCTGGCCGTGGCCACCAATTGCGGCCAGATCAAGACCGGCAGCCTGTCCAGGTCCGAGCGCATCTGCAAATACAACCGCCTCCTGAGGATCGAGGAGTTGTTCGAGGGCGCCAGCGTCTTCAAGAAGCCCTTCTAAACGCCCCTCACCCCAACAAGGAAAGCCCGGCCGAACGAGCCGGGCTTTCCTTTTTTTTCCCCCCGTGGCCACGGGGGCTCAGGTGTTCGGCACCTGGGGGGCGGCCTCCAGGATGGCCTTGGGGTCGATGCGCTGCTCGGATATCGACTTGACCAGCCGCGCCGCCTTGTCCGGGGTGACCATGGCCAAAATCTTCCCGGCGTTGCTCCCGGGCATGGCCGAGAGGATCGAGACGGCCACGGTGTCGTCCATGCTGCTTATGAGGGTCCCGGCCTGCTCGGGCTTCATGCCCTTGAAGGCGGCCACGAGGTGCTGTATCCTCGCGTCCTTGAGCTCCTCGTCTTCCTTCTGTTGCTGCTCCCTTAGGGCCTTCTGCTCGTCCAGGATGGCTTGGTTCCTCGCGATCAGGGTGGTCAGCTCGGCGCTGGCCCGCTCCGAGGAGGACAGCTTGGCGTTCACGTCGGCCTCGAGGTTTCTCAGGGCCTCCTCCCTCGCGTTAAGCTGGGCCTCCCTGCGGTTTAACTCGAATTCCTTGCGCGACAGCTCCTCGGCCTTGGCCGCGTTTTGGGTCGAGGCCTGGCTCGGCAGGTTGGGCGGCAGCGGGGTGGCTTGCCCACCCGCGGCCGTCCCCGCGGCGCCGGCCGCCTGGGGCGGCGCGCCAACAGGCCTCTGGGCCGGCGTCTGGGCGGGCCTTTGGGCCGAGGGCGGCCTCTGGGGGTTCCTGAGGTCCTCCTCGCCCGGGGGCAGGGGTATGACCGCGTCGGCGGCGGCCAGGGCCATCAAGGGGGCCGAGGCCGAGGCGAGGACGGCGGCCCCGGAGGCCATGGAGCCGGTGGTCAGGTAACCCAGGGCCGCGGGCCCGGCCGCCGAGGCGGCGACCGTCGGCGGGGCGGCCGCGGCCGGCCTGGCCTTGGCCTCGGCCGGGCTGGGCCCGACCGGCAATGGGCCGCCCGCCGACTTAAGGTACAGGCCCGAGACGATGAGCCTTGCCACCAGGCCGAACAGGGCCACCAACAAAAGGACCCGCAGGAGCGTGAGGCTCAGGCCCTTTTTCCTGGGCTTGGCCACGATCTCGGCGGGCAGGGGCGGGGCCGGCTCAAGGCCGGGGAGGTAGGTATCGGCCTCAACCTTGCCGGGGGGGTTTCGCCTGGGCGGGGCCGGCTTGGGCGGGGCCGCCGCGGGCCTGCCCAGGGGCGCCCTAGCTGGTTTGGCGTAGGTTCTGGTCGTCCTTGTCTGGGTCAGCATCCGGCTCCTCCAAATCTTTCCTGGCCCTCGAAAGCGCGGCCAACTCTTCCATCTGGTCCTGCTCGCTTTTAAGCTCGTCCGCCCTCCAGGCCAGTTTTTTGTTTTCCTTGAATTTTTCCATGATACGGCGGTCGGTCACGGCCTTTCTCAGGGCCAGCCTTTCCTTGGCTTCCTCGCGGCGGCTCAGGGCCAACAGCTCCAACAGCCTTTTGATCTCTTTCCTAAGTTTTTCCTGGTACCCGCTATACATCAGAAGGAGCGGTCCCGTTATCCGGCCCTGGGCCGTAAGTTCCGATATCTCGTCGGCCATCTCGGCCAGCTTAAGGTGACAGGCGTTTATCTGGTCCTCCAGCTCCCTTATGCTGGAGAGCCTCTTGGCCAGCTTGACCGCCGCCTCTTCCTCCCTGCGCTTCCTCAGGCTTATCATGAACTCGAGCCTGAACCTGAACCGGGCCATGGCCATCCTTCCGCTCCGGCCCCGCCCCCCATGGGGGGCCCGGCCCCTGACTTGACCCTGGAAGCAGCAAGTTCCGTGCCATAAAATGGCGCGCCCCCGGGCTCACTCCTCGGTATATTCCTTGCCGATTTCCTTGAGCTCGTCGTTTCGCCTATCGGTCGCCCCGGCCACGTCCCTGGCCCTGTTGATGGTCCTGGCCGGGTTGAGGGCCGGGGACTGGGTCCTGATCTCCTCCACGGTCATGGGGCCGCCCCCGACGTTCCCGCCGGCCGGCGGGGGGGGCGCCGCGTCTTCCCGCCCCCCGCGGGACAGGAAGAATATGACGAAGGCCAAAACGATGACCACCGCCGCCCCGCCGGCCAAAAGCGCGAGCCGGTTGCGGCCCGTGCCGGAATCCGGGCCCGAAACCGTCCCGGCCAAGGCGGGCCCTGGCTTTTGCCCGGTCCTGAAATTATAGGCGCAAGCCGGGCACGTCTCGGCGGGCAGGGCCACGCCTTGCCCGCAGCCTGGGCAGCGGATGCTGGGTACGTTGGGGTTATTCTCTGCCATGGTTTTCCTCCAGGCGTTGGGCTGGCCGCCTCAATTGTCGGCCGGCACCCAGCCCCAGTTGGCCGTGGCCACGGCCAGATAGGCGGAGCCCTTGGGGGATGGGCCGGTCCTGAAGCCCCGGGCGAAAAGGAGGGTCCCGCCCGTGTCGACCGCCTCGATGGCCTGCCTAAGCTCCTTGGCCCGCCCGCCCGGCGGGGCGCTCACCAAGGCCCGGATCAGCACCTGGGCCTGGGCCAGCCCCATGTAGGCCTGGTAGTCCAGGGTCAGGCCCCTGGGCCCGTATTTGTAGAGGACGGCGTCGTAGGACTGGGTCAGGGGCGACTTGGGGTACAGGACCGAGGGGAACACCATGCCCTCCCATAGGCCCCCGGTCATCTCGGTCACCTCAAGGCCCGGCGAGTTGAGCGAGTTGGTCATCCACAGCACGTCATCGGGCAGCCTGTTTTTTATGGTCCTGACTATGGCCGCCGCCGGCCCGGTCGGGAGCCACAAAATGATCCCGCCTATGCCCATGGCCTGCCGCTCCAGCTCCCCCCAGTTGCGGAAATTGGTGGGGAGGGGGACCGGGATGAGGCCGATGCCCTCGGAACTGGCCAGCTTCGCGGCGTATTCGCGCTCCTTCTCCCCGGCCGGGGTCCGGTAGTGGATGAACAGAAGCGAGCCCTCGGGGCCCAGCCTTTTCCTGGCGAAGGCTATCAGCAGATCCAGCTCGTGCTCGGCCGTCGGGAGGATGCCTATCGGGTCGTCCTCCCGGCCCTGGTATATGTCGGATCTGTTGGTCCAGGGCCCGAACCAGGTCATCCCCGTGCGCCTGAAATAATCGGCCGTGGCCCCCGACTTGGAACTGGCCGCCCCGCCCACGGCCAGGTCCGGCTGGATTTGCCGCATGACCGTGTTGAGGCGGGCGGGAAAGTCGACTATCCCGTCGTCGATCTCCTGGGAGTAAATGTCAATGGGTACCCCGTCCGCGCCCTCGTACAGATTGATGAAACTAAGCATGGCCTTTAAGCCACACAAGTAGTCGTATGAGAGCGCTTGGGGGCCTAACGGGGAAGCCCAGGATATGATTTTCCAGTGCTTGTCATCTGCGGGGAGCGGGGAAGTCGTGAAACCGAAAAGAACAAGGGCCATCAACGTGGCCAAAATCCCTTTAGCCAAATCATGTCCCTCCATTTTTATCATTGAACCCCATAGGGGGATGGAATAATTTAGCCAGAACCCGGATTAGTCTACTCATACTATGATACCAAAAACATGAAAAATTTTCAAATTTTACTTATTTAGGCTTATTATTTGGCGACAAATTATCGATTGACCAGCCAAAAGGCCATTATTTTTCGCGCCCCCGTCACGGCCTAGCCAACACCTGGTTTTGCCTAAGCCGTGACGGGGGAGGAAATTCGCATCTTTTCAACCATATTTTGCCACCCTATCGGTATCGAATATCACTTACGAATTACCGCCGGCCAATAAAACGATGGACGATTACATAACGATATTAAAAATTTAACCGTTATGCCAACCCGATAGGGCGCGAAAAAAATATAGTGGGGAAACGTTACCTCGTGGCCATTAAATTATAGTAAGCCAAGGGCCAAAAAACAAGTATCCCCGCCAATCCGCCATTTCGCCCGCGGCCCTTGACAAGCGCCTGGCCGGTGATTATCTTCATAAGTGTTTTTTATGGTCTTGGCGTCCAAGGGCCCCCGTCCCGGCCCCCCGTTAGCCGCCTTTATGCCTCTATAATGGGTAACTATCATGAAGAAGGCCAGTTCGTTTTTGCTATTTGCCTTGCTCGCCGTGGCCCTTTGCCTCCCGCCCGGCCAGGCGGCCATGGCCCAGTCATCTTTCAAGCCCCTGAGCAACGACGAGTACGAGTTCTACGTCTCCCGCTACCCCCATTACGCGGCGGCCGAGGAGAGGCTTAACCGGGCCTGGAAGAACCTGAAACTGGCCTCGCCCCAAGACCGCCAGGACGCCTACCTAAAAGATCAGCGCAACTGGGTCAAAAACGGCCGCCACCTCCGGGCCGGCCAGCTCCACGGGCAATCCCATTCCAGGGTGGACGCCTTCACCCTCGCGACCGAGGAGCGGGCCGACTACCTCGAGGAGGCGGTGGCCAGGGAGTCCGGTAACCTCAGAACCCCCCCGCCCAGGGTCCCCATACAGGTCCACCCCAGCCCCTTCATCGGGACCTGGAACAGGACGGGCGTGCCCCGGTGGTATCAGGGGACCATCGAGATCGACCGCGTGACCGACGACCATTTGGTCTTTTCCTTTTTCGGCATGAGAGAGCAAAATACCGGCGAGCTGCGGGAAAGCGCCTACTTCGAATCCCCCAACGTGGCCGTCTACCGGGAGCGCGACAGCCAAGGCGCAATCCACGAGGTTCGCTTCACCCTCAGGAACCAAACCCTCTCGGTCAGTGGCGACCCGCCCTTCGGCACCTTCGGCCTCGGCGTTTCCATGGAGGGCCGGTACGTCCAGGGGCCGCCCCGCTACGATGACCCCGAGCCCGGGCCCGGGCCCGCGCCCGCGCCCGCCCCCGAGCCGGAATCGCGCCGCAAAGCCCTCAACATGACCCTGCCCGGGGTCCTGAATAAATTTTAGGCCGCTCCCCCCGGCCCCGGCCAGGGGCCCCCCGGGGCATTTCGCATAAACGACGGGCCCAAGACCCTGCCGGCCTCCCGGCAACCGAGGCCCATTACCTCCCCGCGACCACGGCCGGGGTTCCCTTGGGGTTATTTCCATGACCTTGGATGAGCTTTACGAAACGATGCTGGGAAAAGCCAGCGAGATAGAGTTAACGCAACCGGCCTCGGCGGCCATAGTGGTGGAGATCACCGGCGACGATCCAAGGGTATGGCAAGTGGACGTCGTGGGTACCAAGCTCGCCGTCAAGGAGGGCCAGACGGAGGGCCAAGATCCGTCCCTTAAAATCGTCACCAGCGGCGACGTGCTCCTGAAGGTGGCCTCCAACAAAATGAAACCGGCCACGGCCTTTTTTACCGGCAAGATAAAGGTCAAGGGTGACATGGCCCTGCTCTCCCACCTAAAAACCCTCTGGCCCCAAACCTAATCCCCCTTCCGCCGGACGGGCATGACCCTGGCCATACCCGTCTGGCCCACCCACCCTATACCCCCGCCCAAACGCCACCGATATGCCCCATTCCCACCGCATCCGTTATCACCGTGAACCATGCCGCCTAACCGTGACGAATATAGGCCGCTCTTTGCCAAAACGCGACTTGATTGGCTGGAAATAACCGGCCGTTTAGCCTCAGGGAAGGCTCGATTGACCATAATCCGCCCGCATGATGCGCCCAGCCCGCCCGAAATTAGCGCCCAATCCCATAGCATCCGTTATCACCGTGAATCATGCGGCCCGAAATTAGCGCCCAATCCCATAGCATCCCTTATCACCGTGAATCATGCGGCCTAACTGTGACGAAATTAGGACGCGGTTGGGCTAAACGCGATTTAATTGGCTGGAAATGATTGGCCGTTTAGCCTCAGGGAAGGCTCGATTGGCCGTCTGGGCCACCCACCGTTAGCCCCCCGCCCAAACTCCACCAATATGGCACAATCCCATAGCATCCGTTATCACCGTGAGTCATGCCGCCTAACTGTGACGAAATTAGGACGCGGTTGGGCTAAAGGCGATTTAATTGGCTGGAAATGATTGGCCGTTTAGCCTCAGGGAAGGCTCGATTGGCCATAATCCGCCCGCATGATGCGTCCAGCCCGCCCGAAATTAGCGGTCAATCCCATAGCATCCGTTATCACCGTGAATCAGGCCGCCTA
>JAITKA010000126.1 GCA_031278635.1 Deltaproteobacteria bacterium
TTTTTTTTGCTGAGCGTGGGGGCGGGGTTAGAGGGATTCCTCGACCCGGATGAGGCGGGCCTCGCGGACGGCCTCGAGTTCGCGGGTGGCCACGAGGGCCTTCTGGAGGTCCTTCTCGAGGGCCTTGTGGGTCAGCATGACCAGATCGACCCAGCCGGTGAGGTTATTCTGGCCCCTTTGGATGACCTGGGCGATGCTGATGTTGTGGGCGCCGAGGATGCCGCTGATGGCCGAGAGGACGCCGGGTCGGTCGAGGACGGTCAGGCGGAGGTAGTAGCCCAGGAGGGCTTCCGACATGGGCATGACGGAATCGCTTTTTAGCTTGCGCCAGCCGAGGATGGGGGGGCGGAGGCTTGACTCGAGGGACTGGTGGGTCCTCGCGACCTCGATGATGTCGCCGACGACGGAGGAGGCCGTGGGCATCATGCCGGCCCCGGGCCCGGAGAGAAAGATGTCGCCGGAGGCGTGGCCGCGGATGGTGATGGCGTTCATGACACCGTTGACGCCGGAGAGGAGGTGGCCGGCCGGGAGCATGGTCGGGTGGAGGCGGACCTCGAGGGGGCCCTGGCCGTTATGGAGGCTGGCGGTGGCCAGGAGCTTGATGACGTAGCCGAACTCGGCGGCGAAGGCGAAATCGATGGGATCGAGCTTGGTTATGCCCTCGACGTGGATGTCGTCGAGCTTGGGCAGGACCCCGTAGGCCAGGGCCGAGAGGAGGACCAGTTTGTGGGCGGCGTCGTGGCCTTCCACGTCGGCGGTGGGGTCGGCCTCGGCGAAGCCGGCCGCCTGGGCCTCGGCCAGGGCCTCGGCGAAGGTCAGGGCGTCCTTGGACATGCGGGTGATGATGTGGTTGGTTGTCCCGTTCAGGATGCCGTAGAGGGCCTGGATGCGGTTGGCTGTGAGGCCCTCCTTGAGGGTCCTTATGACCGGGATGGCCCCGGCCACGGCGGCCTCGAACATGACGTCGCGGTTGACCTCGGAGGCTTTCCTGAAGATCTCAAGGCCGTGGGTGGCCAGGAGGGCCTTGTTGGCCGTGACCACGTGCTGGCCGGCCTCGAGGGCTCGCAGGATGAGGGTTTTGGCCGGCTCCACGCCGCCGATGAGCTCGCAGACGACCTGGACCTCGGGGTTACCGACCACCTCGGAGGGGTCGGTGGTCAGGAGGCCGGGCTCGGGCTCGAAGCCCCTGGCCGCGTTGAGGTCACGGACCAGGCATTTGGCCAGCTTGAGGGGCCAGCCAAGCTTGTCGGCGATAAGGCCGCCCTCGGTTTTTATGAGCTTGGCCACCCCGGACCCGACGTTCCCGAAACCTAAAAGGCCTACCGTGGTTAACATGTTCTATCCTTGGAAAGGGCGAATGGCGCGGGCGCGTGGCCCGCGGAAGGGGGTTAGGCTGAGAGGGCGCCCGGGGGGCGGGCCGGTCAGGCGAGGAAGCGGCACACCTGGGCCATTATCCCGTTAAAGGCGGAGTCGACCGGGGCCTCGTGCTTGGCGAGGGCCGGGAAGGGGTCCTCGTGGCGATAGGGGTAAGGGGGATCGGCGACGGTGACCTCGATGCCTGGCTTGGAGCGGCCAAAGGGGCCCTCCTGGAGGGTGGCGACGATCTCGTTGGGGGGGACCACGGTGTCCTTGGCCAGGCCCACGGCCATGACCCGGCCGGCCAGGGCCCTGAGGCGGGAATCCCGGTGGTGGCCGTGGGACTCGGGGGTAATCATGGAGAGAAAGGCGCGGCCGGCGGCGGTTTCGGTCAGGGCTTGGGCCAGCGGGGGGTCCTTTTGGCCGAGGCGGGGGAGATCCGCGAGGTCCTGGAGCAAAAAGGCCGAAAGGGAGTCGTCGGCCTTGGAGTCGATGATGAACTTCGACGTCGCGCGCATGCGGCTGAAGATGGGGCCGCCGCAGAAGAGGGCGAGGCGGGAGTCGGCGAATAGGCCCGGCTCGTCGGCCATGAAAAGGATCTCGCCGATGAAGCAGCCGATGGAGTAGGTGAAAAAATCGACGGTGGCGTCGGCGGCGAAGGCCGGGTGGAGGCCCTGGCGGATGGTTTTGACGAGGGCGGTTATGTCGTCGTGGGTCTGGAGGCCGGACCAGAAAAAACGCGAGGGGTCGGCCTGGAGCCGCAGGCTGATGGCCGCGTTGGAGAGGCTGGACTCGAGGACGTCCGGGTGGCGCGATTTGCGCCATTGGCTGACCGCCCGCATGGCCTTGGGGTCGGTCCAGAGGGCGGGGGATCTGTTCATGTGGAAGGCCGTGGGGAAGAGGAGGACGCTTTTCCCGAGGGCCCTGGCCAGGTGGACGGCCATGGGCAGGTATTTGTCCCAGTGGCGCTCGTTCAGGCCGTGGAGGAGGATTATGGCCTGGGAGGCCTTTTGGGCGCCCCGGGGGCCGACCACGAAGTGGCGGAAGGAGGCGTTTTGCCGGATTTCGGCGTCCGGGGTCAGGAAGAGGTCGGTCGGATCGCAGCCTTGGGGCAGGCGCTCGGTCAGGTCGGGGGGCGGGGCCCCGGGCGGGGGGCCGGAAAATTTCGTCCCGTTAGAGACGAAATCGTAATTCCTGAGGGTCAGGTCGTCAAAGAGGGGGATCTCCGGGGGCCCCAAAGAGAAGGCGTCCTTAAGCTGGTTGTGAAGCTGTAGATGGGTCATGGGGCCTTTCGCGCCGGTGGGCGAAAAAAACCGCGAGCCCCGGGGGCCCCGGGGCTCGGCTGGCGGCGGCTGGTTGGCTCAGGGGACGGTTAGCGTAAGGTTCAGGGCCGAGGCGTCGGGGTCCCGGTCAAGGCCCCGGTACAAGGGGTCGGAGTAGCGGGCGAAGGAGTCGTGGCCGTCCAGGTCCCATTCGTAGACGGCCGAGTCGGCGACTATGGAGACGGTCAGCTCGACCGGGTAGTCGACCACGAGATCGCCGCCCTTGATGGCCTTGCGGTCATAGATGGCCACGGGCTCGACCACGATCTCCAGTTGCCCGGAGGCGTCGGTCCGGCCCGTCCCGGAGGGCGGGCTCAGGAGGGTGGCCGGGGGTTTGACGGCCACGGTGACCTCCCGGTGGGCCAGGACGGAGAAATTCGACTCCCTCTCGAAGGTAAGGAGGAGCCTCCGGGGGAAGGCGGACTTGACCTGGGTCTCCAGGAGGGCGTCCTCGTACCTGGGCGGCGAGGCGCAGGCGGGGAGCAAGGCCGCGGCCAGGAGGGCGGCGAGGGCCAGGGCCAGGGGCCAAGGGCGGGCCTTGGCCCGGGCCTGGGCGCTGGCTTGGGTTTTAAGCGAAGGCGCCGTCACGGTTTTCATCGGCGTTTTTGGGGGCGTCTTGGCGGCCCCTCTGTTTGTAGGGGCGGCGGCCGCGACCGTTGTCCTTGCCCTTGCGGGGTTCCTTGTGGCCCTCCTTGGGGGGGGCGCTCTCGGGGCCGTGGGCCGGGGGGCCGGCTGGGCCGGCGCCGGCCGGGTCGGCCTCGAGGGGGTATTCGGCGTCGAGGTTGTCTTCCTCGTCGAAAAGGCCCGAGACGCGGCCGGGTTTGAGGGTCTCGGCCTCGGCCACCTTGCGGGAGGACTCGATCTCGAACTGGCCCGGGGGCAGGGTGGGGTCACCGGAGACGAGGATTTTGGCCCCGTAGCGCTCCTCGAGGTTGGCCAGATCGTGGCGCTTGTAGTTCAGGAGGTAATGGGCGGCGTCGGGGTAGAGCCTGGCCCGGATCTCGCCAAGCCCGCCCTTGCTGATCATGTGGGTGACCTGCCTTATCAGGGCCAGCGAGCAGCTCTCGGAGGTCTTGACCTGGCCCCGGCCCTGGCAGTGGGGGCAGGGCACGTAGCTGCCGGTCTCGATGGAGGGCCTGAGTTTCTGGCGGGTCATCTCGAGAAGGCCGAATTTCGATATGTAACCGAAGTCGCGCTTGGCCTTGTCCATCTTGGAGGCGTCCCGGATGCGGCGCTCGACCTCCTTGCGGTGGTGATCGTCCCGCATGTCGATGAAGTCCACGACCACCAGGCCGCCCAGGTCCCTTAGCCTCAGCTGGCGGGCCACCTCGTCGGCGGCCTCAAGGTTGGTGGTGAAGGCCGTGTCCTCAAGGTTGCCTTCCTTGGTGCCCTTGCCCGAGTTGACGTCTATGGCCACGAGGGCCTCGGTCGGGGTGATGACGATGGAGCCGCCGCCCTTCAGCTTGACGCTGTTTTGGTAGATGGTGGCCAGCTGCTCCTCGAGCTGGTGCCTCGCGAAGATGGGCCTCTTTTCCTTGTGAAACTTGACTATCCTGTACTGGCTGGGGGCGATTGTCTTGATATAGTCCACAACCTTACGGAAGGTGGGCAGATCGTCCACCAAAATTTCCTTGACCTCGGTGGTATAGTGATCCCTCAGGATCTTTATGGCCAGGTCCTGCTCCCGGTAGATCAGGCTCGGGGCCGAGGCCTCCTGGGCCCTGTGCCGGATGTCCTCCCAGAGGCCGTGCACCTGGTAGAGATCGTCGGCCAGTTCCCTGGCCGTGCGGTCCTCGGCCACGGTCCTGACTATGTAGCCGAGGCCCGGGGGCACGGGCAGGTTGTCGGAGATGGCCCTGAGGCGGTTCCTCTCCCTGTCGTTCTCGATCTTGCGGCTCACGCCCACGTGCTCCCGGCCCGGGGTCAGGACCACGAAGCGGCCGGCCAGCGAGATGAAGGTGGTCAGGGCCGCGCCCTTGATGAGGGTGGGCTCCTTGAGGACCTGGACCAGCAGGTGCTGGCCCTTGCGCAGGCAGCGCCTGACGTCGGCGTTGTGGACGGTGGCTTCCGGGTCTATGAAGTACTCGGGGTGAATGTCGCACAGTTGCAAGAATCCGTTACGCTCGTTCCCGTAATTGACGAATACCGCTTGGAGGCTCGGCTCTATGTTTTGGATGATGCCCTTGTAAATGTTGGACAGGCTCATCTGTTTGGTGTTGGATTCGGTGTAGTATTCTTGCAACCGACCCTCGCCGTCCAGCATGGCTACGCGGCATTCTTCCGGGTCGGCCGCGTTGATAATGATTTTCTCCACTTGCGCTCCTTGAGATTATCTTGATTTTTTGTGGCTGCCAAGGCCCGTGGTTTCCCGTTCGTTCTCGGCCGCGGCTTTTGGCGCCGCCCGGCCGTTTTTCGGTTCGGCGTGCCCGCCTGGGGGCGGGACCGGGGAACCCGGGGCCTCGCTAGCCGTTTGGATTGTTAAAATTGTTGACCTGGTACATGAAAGCTTCCAGGCGGGCCTGGGTGTTGGTCTGGCTCTGGCCGTCATAGGCCAGGCTTATGGCCGGCATTCCCGAGGCCTCCTCGCGCAGATGGCCGGTCAGGGCCCCCACCACCATGCCTGGCATGCAGGTGAAGGGCATTATGTTGACCAGGCCCCTGGCTCCGCGCTCATAAAACTCAAGCCCCTTGCCGAGGGAGAGGATGGCCTCCCCCTGGAAGGTGCGATCCAAAAAACGTTCCCCCAACGAAATAGTCGAATCTATAGGCGGTTCCTTTGTACCGTGAGGAAAAAAACCTTTCCAGCTCTTGGCGATTTTATTGAGTTCATGGTTTTGTACCATGCCGGTCAAAACCGAGGCCATGCGCTTGCGCCATTGGCCCTGGCGGTTGGCCCGCATGGTGTTGACGTTGCCGACGTAAAAGATCCACTCCGTCAGGGGCGGCATCTCTATCTCGGCGCCCAGCGCCTCAAGGCGCCTTATTATATCCTCGTTGGCGAAGCGGTTGTGGCGGACGTATATCTCCCCCACCAGCCCGACCCTTGGTTTCCCGTTGGAACCCTTGGATTTGATGGCCTCGAAGGTCTCCCTGGCCTGGCCCTGGAAGCCGTTTAGGGCCTTTAGGTCGTCGTTCTCGATGATGGTCACAAGATCGGCCAGGGCCTCCCGGTAAGCCTTGTCGGCGGCCCCGGGCGCGGTTTCCCTGGGCCTCGCGTGAAAGAGGGCCTTTTGGAGCATGTCCACGGAAATTAGGGCCCGCCAGATAGCCTTGGAGAGCTTGGCCCCGCTTTTGGTGGAACCGGCGCTGTTCAGGGCCTCGTACATGCCCCCCGTCTGGTCGATGGAGAGGACCTCCAGGTTCTCGAAGCCAAGTCTCCTCATTATGAGGTTTATGTAGCGACTGTACTGGCCAAAGCGGCAAGGGCCGTTGGAGCTGGGCATAAAGAGGACCGATTTGTCGGGATCGAAACCGGGCCTTTTGGTGAGCTTTATGAAATCGCCCACGCACAGGATCAGCGGGTAGCATTCCTTGCCGGAGGTCTGGGCCCGGCCCAGCTCGATCGTGGTCTGGTCGGACTCGGGCAGGGCCTCGGCGGCGAGGCCGGCGGCCCTGAAGGCCGCGGCCATGGTTCTGGTGTGGTCGCACATGGGCGGGATGTAGACCGTCTGGCCAGGCTTGGGGCCCCGGATGCACTTTATGGGCCTCAGGGGGTAGAAGTTCACGCCCTTCGGCGGGTGGGCCTCCGCCCTGGCTTTCCTGGCCGCCAACGAGTCGAGGAAGGCCTCAAGGCGGGTGACCGCCCCGACGTCCGAGGAGTGCTCGTCGATCTCGATTTCCAGGAAGGGCTTTCGCCCCATTATGTGTTTAAAGAAATGGAGGATGAAAGAGTCGGGCCCGCAGCCGAAATTGGAGATGTACAGGCCCTCCAGCCTCTCGTCCTTGGCGATGGCCGTAGCCACGGCCGTTATCTTCTGCCCGTATCTCCAGTAGTGGGACAGGGGCTCGTCGTGCTTGACGTCCAGGGGCAGGAAATCCATCGGCAGCCCCAGGATGCCCAGATCCCGCAGCTTCTGGTTGAGCCGGAGGTTCAGGCCGGGGTCGAAGCCGTTGTAGGGCCTGGCCACCACGACCATGGCCATGTCTTTGGGCGAGAGGTTGGAGAGGACCTCCTGGCCCTTTTCCTTCAGCCTCGCCTGGAAGGCCATTTGGGCCCCCTTGGCCAGTTCCGTCGCCGTTTTGACCTCCGCCGCCGGGATGCCGATCTTGGCGGCCAGGTTGACCAGGGACGTGGCGAGGGATTTGGGGCCCTCCCCGAAGAAAACCGGCCCGGTCAGGAGCAGGGGCTTTTTTATGTCCAGGGCCGAGGGGGCCGTGTAGGCCAGGGTCTGGGCGTAGGGGCAGGCGGCGTTGTCGGGGGCCCCGGCCTGCTTGGAGGCCGGGAGGTTGACCAGGCTGGGCAGGAAGACGTGATCGACGCTAAGGCCCAGGAGCTCCTGGATATGCCCGTGGGCGGCCTTGATGGGGAAGCAGAAATCCGACTCGGTGCGCTCGCAGCCGCTGTGGATGATGGATTTGTTGGTCTCCGAGGACCAGACCGGGTCGTAGCCCAGGGCCCCCCAGAAGACCGACCAGAACGGGCCCAGCTCGGCGAAGAACATGCTGCGGATGAGGCCGATCCGGCCCCGGCGGGGCCTTTGGGGATCGCCCAGGGCGATTTTGAGCTCGGGGGGCGAGAAACAGGCCTCGGAGCGGAACTTGAAGAGATCCGGGAGGGTCGAGGGGGCCTTGCGGCGGCCGGCGTCCTCGTCGTAGCGGTCGCAGCGGGAGCCGTAGAAGAAGGGCCTGCCCCCCATGACGGTCACCTTGCGGATCTCGCAGTGGTTGGCGCAGTGGTGGCACTCGAAGCTTTTTATTTGGTAGTCGCGCTTGGAGAGGTCAAAGCCCATGAAGCCCGATTTCTCCCAGGTCCTCCGGTCGCGGGCGATCATGGCCGCCCCCACCGCCCCGGTCACGTCGGCGTTGTCGGGTACCGTCACCTCCCGGCCGAGGCGCTGGTTGAAGGCCGCGGCCACCCCGTGGTTAAAGCTGGTGCCGCCCTGGAAGAAGACGTTTTTGCCCACGGCCCTGGTCTCGACCACCCGGCCCAGGTAGTTGGCCACGATGCCGTAGCACAGGCCGGCCGTCAGATCCTTGACCGCCACCCCGTTTTGCTGGTGGTGGACCAGATCCGACTCCATGAA
Organism: Deltaproteobacteria bacterium; assembly: GCA_031278635.1. Taxonomy (GTDB): domain Bacteria; phylum Desulfobacterota; class Desulfarculia; order Adiutricales; family Adiutricaceae; genus JAIRNQ01. The sequence continues at coordinate 7,922 of JAITKA010000126.1, forward strand.
GACCGTGCACCGCTCGCCCAGGGCCACCGGGGCCTCGCTGGATATGGCCAGGTCCCCGAACTCGCCCTTGATGTTAAGGCCCAGCTTGTCGGCCTGCTCCTCGAGGAAGGAGCCCGTCCCGGCGGCGCAGGCCTTGTTCATCATGAAATCGACGATGACCCCGTCCTGGATGGAGATGTACTTGGAGTCCTGGCCGCCTATCTCGAAGACCGTGTCGACCTTGGGGTCGATGGCGACCGCCGCCGTGGCCTGGGCGGTGATCTCGTTCACCGTCATGTCGGCCCCCAGGTAGTCGGCGGTCAGGTACCGCCCCGAGCCCGTGCAACAGACGCCCAGGACCTCGGCCTTGCCGTCCACCTCGGGGGCGATGGCCGCGAAACCCTGGCATATGGCCTCCAGGGGCCTTCCGGCCGTGGGTAGGTACTGCCTCGCGACCAAACGGCCCTCCGGGGTCACGAGGGCCAAGTTGGTGGAGACGGAGCCCACGTCCACCCCGATGTAGACGGGGATGGGCCTCCCCGGGCTCACGGCCGACCAGTCGAAGCTGGCCGTGCCCGGGCTTTTGGCCGGCCGCGTGAGCGGCGGCAAACGCCTCGGGTCCTGGTGGCTTTGCTTGGCGAACCCGGCAAGGGCGGTCAGATCCACGCCCCGCCGCGGGAGTTGGGCCCGGCCGGAGCCGTTCCCGCCAAGGCCCTTGGCCGCGGGCTCGGCCGCGTCGGCCAGGTATTCCTCGAGGGCGGCCTCGGCCGCCCCGGCCGCGCCGAAGACGAAATGGTGGGGCGGGATGGCAAGGCCCGCCTGGTCGAGCTCCAGGACCTCCCGAAGGGCCCTCGCCAGGCCGTTATTGGCGGCCACGCCGCCGGTGAAGAGGACCGGGGCCGGGAGGGGCCTACCCTTGGCGAGGCCGCTCTTGAGGTTCCTGGCCATGGCGAGGCAGAGGCCGTAAATTATCTCGTAATCCGGGGTCGCGGACTGCTGGAGGTGGATCATGTCGCTTTTGGCGAAGACGCTGCAGCGGCCGGCCACCCTGGGCGGGACCTCGCTTTTGAGGGCCAGATCCGAGAACCGGCCTATATCGTAGTCGAGGCGGTGGGCCTGCTGGTCCAGAAACGAGCCCGTCCCGGCGGCGCAGAGGGCGTTCATGGCGAAGTCGGCCAGGGCCAGCTCCCCGGCGGCGTCCTTGGCGAACCACAGGAGCTTGGTGTCCTCGCCGCCGATGTCTATGAGGGACCCGGCCGTGGGCAGGTAGCGGCGGGCGGCCAGGGTCAGGGCCCGGATCTCGCCCACGGCGTGGCCGCCCAGGAGCTCGGCCAGGCGGCCCGAGGCCACCCCGGTCACGGCCGCGGAGACTATGTGGGAGGGATCGTGGGTCCTGAGGAGCTCTGTCAAAGAGGAGAGGGCCGTTTGGTAGGGCCGTCCCTGGTGGCGGGCATAGCTGGAGGTGACTAGACGCCCTTCCCGGTCCAGGAGGGCCACCTTCACGCTGATGGAGCCCGCGTCCAAACCCAGGAATCGGTCCGTGCCGGAACTGATGTGGTCTGACATTAAAGCAAAAATCCTCACGCGATCGGGATCGCCTTGGCGATCCTAAACGTATCCGCGAACGACGCGCCCGCGAACCGCGATTGGCAACCTTGGCTTGAATACCGGTAATAACGAAACGTCAAACAAGGCGGCGAGTTCTTTAGATTTTTTCGGGGCCTGGCCCAAAACCGGCCGGTCGCCCCCGGGGGGGGACCGGTCCCCCCGGCGGGGCCGTGGGTCGGCCCTGGCCTGGGACCGGATTGGGTCGCGAGGCGAAAAACGAAATTCGTGGATTTGTGACCCGTCGTCAAAAAAAAGTCCAAATTATAGCTTGAATTTACTGGACTAATTTTGCTATGAGCCTCAATCCATTTTTTAGTATATCACATTTCTTAAGAAAGAACTATAATCTTTCTTTTAGGGGACAAGGCCGCCAATTCCCCCGGCCCGGGGCCGGGGTGATTTCGCCGCAAGGCTTATAAAGTCCCGGAAAGGATTACGTTTCATGCGACCCCTCAAATCCCTGACCGCCGTGGCGGCGGCCTTCGACCGCCCCAACGTCGATACCGATCTTATCATACCCAAGCAATTTCTCGTCTCGACCGACCGGGGCGACCTCGGCGGGCACCTGTTCCACGACGTCCGCTACCTCGCGGACGGCCGGGAGGACCCGGGTTTTTTCCTGAACCAGGGGCCCAACCGCGCGGCCCGGATCCTGGTGGCCCGGGAGAATTTCGGCTGCGGCTCGAGCCGCGAGCACGCCGCCTGGGCCCTGGGCGATTTCGGCTTCAGGGTCATCCTGGCCCCGAGCTTCGGCGACATTTTCAAAAATAACGCCATCAACTGCGGGCTGGCCCCCATCGCCCTGCCCGGGGCCGAGATAGCCCGCCTGATGGCGGCCGTCCTGGAAAGCCCTGGCCTCACGCTCACGGTCGATCTGGGGGCCAAGCGAGTCACCGGCCCGGACGGCCGGGCCGTCCCCTTCGATTTCGACGAGCACCGTCGCCAGATGCTGATAAACGGCTGGGATCACATCGATCTGACCCTCAGGCACGAGAAAGACATCGCCGACTACGAGCGCTCCCACCGGGAGCCCTGGCAGGCCGCCCTCCCGGGAAGGGCCCCGGGCGCCTAGCCCTTCGGGGCGCCCCTCAAGAGGTCCCTGGCCGTGGCGGCCGGGTCGGCCGAGCGGGTCAGGGCCGAGATGACGGCAAGGCCCGTGAATCCCATGGCCCAGACCCCCCCGGCGTTGTGGGCGCTTATGCCGCCTATGGCCACGGTGGGGAGCCCCAGGGCGATAAGGCGGGGCACCTGGGCCGGGTCGAGCTCATCGGCCTCGGTTTTGCTATCTGTCCTGACTATGGCCCCCACCCCCAGGTAATCGGCCCCGGCATCCAGGGCCTCCCGGCCCTCGGCCCCGGTCGCGGCCGAGATCCCCAAAAGGCGCCCCGGCCCCAAAAGTTCCCTCGCCGGCCCGGCCGGCAGATCCGTCTGGCCCAGGTGGACCCCGTCGGCCCCCGAGGCCATGGCTATGTCCAGCCGGTCGTTGACGATGAAGAGCTTGCCCCGCTCCCGGCAAAAAGTGGCGAGCGCCTGCGCCAGGGCGAAAAATTCCCTCCCGCAAAGGCTCTTTTCCCTAAGCTGCAAGGCCGTGGCCCCGCCCCCGAAGGCCTTTTCGGCCAGTCCCATGACCGTCCTGGGGGCGGCCTCGGCCTGGCTTACCACCAGGGTCAGCCGCAGCCTCGCGGCCAGATCGCTAACGCTTGCCATTTCGGTGGTCCTTTAGGCGTCCAGCCGCCACTGGGCCTTGCCGCTGGGGTTATCGAGTTCCGAGCCCTCCATCCGGGCCAGCTCGTCGAAAAGGGCGACCTTGAAGGAACCCAGGGACATGGGCCGCTCGAGCCTCGCCTGGGCCATCTCCCCGGCCTTGGCCAGGTGGACGTGGGCCGCGGCGGTGGCCAAAAGGGGCTCCCCCGGGGAGGCCCCCACGTAGGCCCCGACCAGGGCGGTCAAAAGGCACCCGGTCCCGGTGAGTTTGGTCAGCAATGGCGTGCCGCCCTCGATCTTTATGACCCTGTGGCCGTCGGTGATGAAGTCCGCCGGGCCCGAGACGGCCACGATGGCCTTCGCCCGCTGGGCCAGCTTGGCCGCGTTCTCGACCAGCGCCTCCTCGCCCTCCCTGGACGAGGAGTCGACGCCCTTCTGGCCCGCCCCGTGCCCGGCCAGGGCCAGGATCTCCGAGGCGTTGCCCCTGACTATCCCCGCCGGGGCCAAAAAGGCCATCGAGGCCGAGAGCCGCCTTTGGCTGGCCCCGGCCCCCACGGGATCGAGCGTGACCGGTATGCCCCTCTCCGTGGCCACGGCCACGGCCGCCTCCATCACGGCCTGGGAGGCCGGGTTTATGGTCCCGATGTTAACGACCAGGGCCTGGGCCAGCCCGGCCAGGGCCTGGGCGTCCTCCGGGTCCTCGCTCATGACCGGCGAGGCCCCGATGGCCAGAAGCCCGTTGGCGCAATCGGTCACGGTCACCGTGTTGGTCAGGCATAAAACGAGCGGGGAGGAGGTTTTGATCTTGCCGAGGAATTTTTGGTACGTTTTCGTGGTCACGATGGCTCACCGATCCCATGGGCCTCACGCCCCTGGCTCGCCGTAACGGTAGTAGTTGAAAAAATGGTTAAGCGGCCCGGGCCCCTGGCCCAGGTCGATGGAGTTCTCCAGGGCCCCGGCCACGTATAGCTTGGCGTACTTGACGGAGCTTTCGAGATCCTTGCCCAGGGCCAGGCAGGCGGCGATGGCCGAGGACAGCGTGCAGCCGGTCCCGTGGTTGTTTTTGGTCCTGACCCGGCCGACGTTAAACCAATTGGCCCCGTTGGGCCCCACCAGCAGGTCGTTCGATTCCTCCCCGTCCAGGTGCCCGCCTTTGATGAGCACCCTCTCCAGCCCGCTTTCCAGGATGGCCTGGCCGGCCCTGAGGCAGTCGTCGGGGCCGTTTATGGTCAGGCCGCTCAGGGCCTCGGCCTCGGGGATGTTGGGCGTAAGGAGCGTGACGTAGGGGTAGAGGGCCTTAAGGCCCGCCACGGCCCCGACCTCCAGGAAGGCGTGGCCGCTGGCGCTGACCATGACCGGGTCCAGAATGACCGGCGGCCTGGGGCTCAGGGTCGCCAAAAACCCCGCGATGGCCTCGGCGTTCTCGGCGTTCCCGATGAGGCCGATTTTTATGGCCTCGGCCCCCATGTCGTCGAAAATGGCCTTGAGCTGCGAGGTGACCAACCCCGGCGAGAGGCACTCAAGGCCGGTCACGGCCATGGTGTTCTGGGCGCTAACGCCGCTTAGGACGCTAAGGCCGTAGACGCCGAAGGCGGCGAAGGTCTTGAGGTCGGCCTGGACGCCCGCCCCGCCCCCGGAATCGGAGGTGGCGATCGTCAGGGCCCTGGTCAGGGGTAACGTTCTATAGTTATTCATAAAAATTCCCAATTGTCCTCACTGTGTTCAACCAGGCGCTGGGCGCGGGGGCCGACGCGGCCCCCGGCCTTTTGGCCGGGCCATGATGCGGTGCCCGAACATTATCCAAAAAAACGCCGCGTTTTTCAAACCCTGGGCCAAAAAGACCCGCCAATCGTGGGTATCGACCCATGGCCGGGCGCCATCAACCCATCACGAACGCCCGGATTCGCTTTCTAAGCTAGCGCAAACACTGATTTTTTTTGCGCCCCGTTCGGCCGCGCCTAAATTATGGCTCGCCTTCCGCGTTTTGCCCAACCATAGGCCCTCTTTTTTAAGGTGTCAAGGCTAAAAACAATGTATAATGCCGTAAGCGCCCCCCCAAAAGGGGTCCCCTGGCCCGCCAGGGGCCTTTCCCGGATTTCTTATGGCTAACGGCCATTAATCCGTGGCAAGGGCTCTCCACAACCGTGCAAAAAAATGCTACAATCTTTTCCTTAAATCCACCGGCTTGGCGGAAGTGGTGTTTTTTGCGCCGGCCCCTGAACGGTATTTTAGGCTGATAGTCGGTACGCTTAAATTTTTTGTCGTCGATTATAGCCTTAACGCATTTAAATGGAATTCGAAAAATAGGATCTTTAATTAAAAACCACTTTATTTAGGATCTATCATATAACCTTTTTGAAATAGCGCCCGAGTATGAAAATTCTTGGATGCCATATGCTTTCGCCCCGGCAAATCGGGATAGGAGGATTTTGAGATGAGCAGCGGTAAAAATTTACCCGATTCCTCTATGGTCCAGGTAAGGGAATTGTTGTTCGGTGCCCAGCTGAAGGACATGGAGATGAGGTTCAGGCGTCAGGAGGAGCGCCTGCTGAGGGAGATCTCGGAGGTCAAGGACGCCTTGCGCGGAAGGCTCGACAGCCTTGAGAATTTCATGAAGAGCGAGATCAACTCCGTGGGCAACAAGCTCAAGGAGGAGCGGGACGAGCGGGACGCCGTGATCAAGAACGAGCAGCGCGACCGGCACGAGGAAGTCAGGTCCGAGACCCGGGAGAGGGTCGATCAGATGGCCACCGAGAGGAGGGAGTTCCAGGAGAGCCTCTCCAAGGAGCAGAGGGACCGGGCCGAGGCCGTGGCCAAGGTCGCCGGCGATCTGTCCGCGGCGGTGGATAATTTCGACCGCCGGGTGGCCAAGACGGTCGCCTCCCTCGAGACCGTCGAGCGCACGCTCCGCGAGCTCATCATGACCGAGACCACCGAGATCAACGACAAGATCGACGAGAAATACAACGACGCCCTGAACATCATCGAAAAGACCTCGACCCAGATCCGCTCCGACATGGTCTACCGCACCCACATGTCGACCATGGTGACCGAGATGGTGGCCAGCCTCTCCAAGCCCTGGAACATCGACGTCTCGCCGGTGGATCAGGTCTACGACACCGAGACCGATCAGGAGGAGCCGCCCCAGCAGCAGTCCGAGCAATACCAGGGCTACCAGGGCGACCAGGGCGGCGGCCAGGGCGGGGATCAGGGCAATCAGTGGTAATCGCCGGTCCCATGGCCCCCCGGGGCCTTTCGCCGGGGGCGGTCCGGGCGGCCCCCGGTGACGGGATGGCGTGATCTCCCGGCTTTATCCGGCCCGGGCCTGACAAAACGGCCCCAGGGCCGGGCTCCCCGTCAATTACGAGGCGTATGGGTTTTTTTTCCAAACTATTCCCAAAAGAAAAAACCGAGCCCACGGTTGACCCTCCCAAAACCGACGGCGCGGGCGACGCTCCAAGCCAGGAAAGTCCCTTCCCGGAGCCCCCCGCCCCGCCCGATCCCGGGACCCCCTTGCCGCTGGACGAGGCCATCGCTCCGCCCGCCGACCCGGCCCCGGTAGAAACGGGCCCGGCCCCGGAAGAAACGGGCCCGGCCCCGGAAGAACCGGGCCCGCATGTCGGCGACCGGGCCGGGGCCAAGGCGGCCTTCAACGAGGACGACCTCCTGAGCGACATCGAGAGTTTTTTCGAGCCAGGGGAGGCCGTCCGGCCCGCCCGCGAGCCCCGGTCCGGGGACGATCCCCTCGGCGACATCGGGGGGCTTTTGGGGGACCCGGACGACGACCAGGGCCTCGCCCAGGGCCTCGCCCCGGTCGGCGGCCAGCGGCGGGAGGAGGAGCTAAACGTCCCCGACGCCCCCTCCCAGTGGCCGGAAAAGCCCGACGAGGACACCGAGCTGGGCAAGCTGCGTAAGCTCCTGATGGACAGGGAGCTGTCCCAGCTCTCCTACCTGAGTACCGTCCTGACCGAGCCCGGCAACCACGCCCACGCCCTGAGCCAGGTCATCACCGAGGCCATACTTTTAAGGAGCCGCAAGGACGACAAGCTGAACACCGTCCTGGGCCCGACCGTGGAAAAGATCGTCAGCGCCTCGGTCCGGCGCAACCCCGAGACCCTGGCCAACAGCATCTTCCCGGTCATAGGCCCGGCCATCAGGCGCTCGATCTCCGAGACCTTCACCTCGATGCTGCAAAACTTCAACAGCACCCTGGAGATGAGCCTCTCGCTCAAGGGCCTCAAATGGCGCCTCGAGGCCCTAAGGGTCAGGAAACCCTTCAGCGAGATAGTCCTCCTGCACACGCTCCTCTACCACGTCGAGGAGATCTACCTCATACACGCGACCAGCGGCATAGTCCTGGACCACCTGGTCTACGAGGGCGGCGAGTCCCGGGATTCCGACCTGGTGGCCGGCATGTTCACGGCCATACAGGAGTTCGTCAAGGACAGCTTCGCCACGGGCCACGGCGAGAGCCTCGACAACCTGCGCTTCGGCGAGAGGGTCATCTTCCTGAGGCGGGCCGATCCCGTGTACATGGCCTGCGTCGTCCGCGGGAACCCCCCGCACTCGCTGCCCCAGGACCTCCAGGAGGCCCTGGAGCTGGTGGTGGTCGAGTGCGCCGACGATCTTGAGAACTTTGACGGCAACACCGAGCCCTTCAGGAAATGCCGGCATTATTTCGCCGATTTCCTGACCGTTCGTTACCAAGACACGTCCAAGAAACTCCCGTTTTTGGTCAGGTTCCTGCCCTTCTTCGCCATTTTGCTAATACTGTTCGCATTTTTTTCCTCGTATTTCAACAAAAAAGACATCGAGGAACACAACCAATATCTCCAATCGGTGGAGCAAAGGCTGGAAAGGGCCCAGCGGAGTAACCTCGAGTCCGACGACCGGCATTTCGAGCGGGCCCTGGACCTGCTGCGCCAGGAGCCCGGCCTCGTGGTCACCCACGTGAGCCAGGTCGGCGGCGGCAAAAGGGAGGTGGTCGTCCTCCGGGACATCCTGGCCAAGGATCCCTTCGAGATACTCGTCAAGCAAGGCGGGATCGATCCCGGCCGCTTCGAGGTCACCAGCCGCCCCTACGTCTCCCTGGACGAGGCCATCGTCGACAAGAGGCTGGGGAACGCCATCGAGCTGCCGCCCACGGTGAAAATGGACTTCGATGGCCGTAGCGGCCTGATGAGGCTCACGGGCACGGCCCCCCTGGGCTGGATCCTGGCCACCAGGGAAAAGGCCCTGACCATCCCCGGGGTCAGGGATCTGGACGACTCGGGCCTGACCGACCCCAGGACCAAGGAGATGGAGTCCCTGGTCGGGTCCATAAACGGCGTGGTCGTCCACTTCCCGGTCAACTCCGACGTCCCCATCCCCGAGGACATGCCGGCCCTGGTCAAGGCCGTGGACAACATCGTGGCCCTGGAGAGGCTGGCCACCGAGATGCAGATGCACGTGAACCTGGTCATCTACGGGCACGCCGACGCCACCGGCCAGGACAGGCGCAATTTCGAGCTAAGCGAGCAGAGGACCAAGACCGTGGCGGCCATGCTCTACGCCAGGGGCTCGAGCATACCCATATCCAACTACGGCCTTGGCAGCCAGTTCTCGGCCCAGTCCGAGACGGGCGAGCCGGTGGGCGATCAAGATAGTCGCAAGATTGAGCTCCATGTCCGGGTAACTCAAGCCATGTTTTGACCGTCGAATGACCCTTTACCCACGAGGGAGGTTATCGGCTTTAATCTTCCCTTAAACTCTGGACATAAACGAGTTACTAAGGTAAAATCAAAAACCATCGGAGGCCGACCCTTGGCCCGGGCCAAGGGGTCCCCCAAGGTCCGCGACCCAGCAAGGCTTGCGACCCACCGGGGCTTGCGCCTCCCTTAGGCTAATCCCGCCGGTCCAGCGGGAGCGCCCCGGCCCATGGGTTGGGGCGACCGTAACCGTATCACTTTGCGTCGAAAAAAAGCGTATATACCTTCCATGTTGGTTTTAATCGCCTCCATTGACAAAGGCCAGGTCTTCTGCCGGTAACAAGCTATGATTAATAAAAAAATATGTATGTTGGGCTCTTTCTCCGTTGGCAAGACAGCCTTGGTCCGGCAATACGTCAGTTCTATATTTTCTGATACCTATCTGTCGACGGTAGGTGTAAAAATAAGCAAGAAGACGGTCATGGTAAAGGACAAGGAGTTGAATTTGCTCCTTTGGGATATGGAAGGTCAGGATAACTATAGCCTAGTCAATATGTCTTATCTGCGCGGGGCCCACGGCCTGCTATTCGTGGCCGACGGCACCAGGGGCGAGACTTTGACCGTGGCCTTGAAGCTGAGGGTGGAATCCATGAAGATCCTCGGCTCGGGCATCCCCAGCATTTTCATCATCAACAAATGCGACCTGGAGAACGAGTGGGAGATAACCGAAAAGGTCCTCTCCTCCCTGGAGTCCAAAGGGGTCACGATTTTTAAGACGAGCGCGAAAACCGGCCTGAACGTGGAAAAGATCTTCACTTCCCTGGCCGGGGAGATGGTCGACAAGAATTAGGCCCACCCCGGCACGCGCCGGGGCCGCCCGCGTATATTTTCTCGGTTAAGGCGATTTCGGCGCCGGGCTCGCGCGCCGCGGGGAGGCGATCGCGCCCCTTGCCCCTTTCGCCAACAAATCATAGATGGGAGCCGACCAGTGGATGATTCTTTAGGACTGAAATTTTTGCGTAGCTTGGAATTCGCGCTTCTCAAACGGAATAAGCCCATGGACTACGAGTTTTATGGCCAGGTCCCTTCATTTTATCCCAAGCTCTTTCCCAACCAAAACGACGGTAGCCCATGCCGCACTCCCTGGGAACACTCTTCCATGCTCGAGTATTTTCTCCTTGACGCCGAGGAATTCTTCGACCAGGCCCCCAAGGCGGGCGAGAAGGTCTCCAGCGGCATCTGGCTCGAGCCCAACCCCAAAACCAACGACGAGATGCCCCTCGTGGCCAAGGCCGTGCAGCTCGAGGACGATCAGCTGATCACCATCCAGGTCATCCAGGAGGAGTACGCCGAGAGGGTCCGCATACTGCGCAAGGCCAGGATGGAGCTGGTCGAGCGCCGCAAGATATCCAACGCCCTGAACTCCTTCAAAAAGAAAGCCCTCTTCGATTCCATGACCAAGCTCTACAACCGCGGGAGCTTCATGGAGATCCTGCAGGAGCAGGTGGATAAGTTCGGGGCCTACACCCCAACCATGGCCCTGTTCATCATCGACGTCGATAACTTCAAGGTCGTCAACGACACCCTCGGCCATTTGGTGGGCGACTCCGTCCTCGTCCAGGTCTCGGAACTCCTCCGGACCTCCCTCCGCAAAAACGACTACCCGGCCCGCTTTGGCGGCGACGAGTTCACCGTCGTCGCCCCCGACACCAACATCGACCAGTCGCACAAACTGGCCGAGAAACTCAGGCACCGCATCCAGACGCACGATTTCAACACCGGCGACATCCCGGTGACCATCAGCGTGGGCTACACCACCTACAGGGCCGGCGAGACCATCGAGAACTACATCCGCCGCGCCGACAAGGCCCTCTACGACGCCAAACAAATGGGCCGCAACGTCGTCTGCTTCAGGGACCCCTGGCTCATCGACGACGAGGAAGTCATCGGCGTCTCCGGCTAGCCCCAAATAAGCCCCCAAAC
>JAITKA010000138.1 GCA_031278635.1 Deltaproteobacteria bacterium
ACCACCCTTAATCATAAAAATCATAATCGCTAATAAAAAATCGTCAAGCTGAGATCAAAAAAAATGCCCCTAACCCCCTTGGCCCGCAAGGCCTAGGAACCCGGAGAGCGATGCCGCGACTGACCTCGGAATACCTGGAAAAAATCAACACGGCCCCCGTCCTGTGCGTGGGGGACCTGATGCTGGACCGCTACATCTACGGCAAGGCCACGCGCCTCTCGCCCGAGGCCCCTGTGCCCATAGTCACGGTCAGGCGCAAGACCCTGATGCCCGGCGGCCTGGGGAACGTGGTCATGAACCTCCACTCCCTCGGGGCCAAACCCATGGCCGTGGGCGTGGTCGGCGGCGATCAGTGGGCCCCCACCCTGGGTGAGCTCCTGTCCGTGGCCCTGGGCGGTGAATCCCTCCCCTTCATCGAGGAGCCAGGCAGGCCCACCACGGTCAAGACCCGGGTCCTGGCCGGCATCCAGCAGGTCGTGCGTTTCGACGAGGAATCGGCCAGCCCCCTCTCCGCCGGGACTGAGGGCCTCTACAAAAGCCGCATCCTCGCCCTCCTACCCCGCTGCGGGGCCGTGACGGCCTCCGATTACGGCAAGGGGGTCCTGACCCCGGATTTTTGCGCCTGGCTCATCGGCCAGGCCGACGCCCTCAACCTGCCCGTGGTGGTGGACCCCAAGGGCTCCGATTTCGGCCGCTACAGGGGCGCGACCCTGGTCACCCCCAACCGCCAGGAACTGGCCCTGGCCGTCTCCGAGGACCTAAGCGGGGCCCCCCACGGGAAAATCGTGACCGTCGGCCGGGCCCTGATGGAAAAGGCGGGCCTAAGGAATTTACTCGTGACCCTCAGCGAGGGCGGCATGACCCTCATGACCGCCGACGGCCGGGACGCCCACTTCCCGACCAAGGCCAGGGAGGTCTTTGACGTGAGCGGCGCCGGCGACACCGTCGTGGCCGCCATGGGCGCCTGCCTCGCCGCCGGCCTGGGCCTCGCCGCCGGGGCCGAGATCGCGACCCTGGCCGCCGCCGTGGTCGTCGGCAAGGTCGGCACGGCCACCGCCTCCCCCGCCGAGATAATGGCCTCTATCGCCTAGGCCTTGCCGGCCCCAGGCTCATTCGCCCGCGGTTTCCGGGCTCCCGTCCCCCCCGGCGGCCCCCGCCCCCGGGTCCTTCCCGGCCTTGGGGGCCTTGGGCTTGACGTTGGCCTTGCGCTGGCAGGCCGAGATGCCCTTATGGGCCCACAGGACCGTGGCCTGGGCGGCCAGCTCCAGGGCCCTGTCCACGTCGCCCACCTCCCCGGCCGTGAACGACGACAGGACGTAGGGGGCGTAATCGCCACCGAACATGTCCTTGGCGGGCCTGCCTATGCCCACCCTCAGGCGATCGAACTCCCCCTCTATCTCGTCCAGGATGGATATCAGCCCGTTATGGCCGCCGCTCCCCCCGCCCGTGCTGGCCTTGAGCCGGCCCACGGGGATGTCCATGTCGTCATGGATGACCAGAAGGTTCGAGCTTTTTTCCTTGTAATAATTCAAAAGATCCCTGGCCGCCACCCCGGAATTATTCATGTATGTCTGGGGCCACGCTAAAATAACCCTCTGTCCCTCGATTTTACCCTTGGTGACCAAGCTTCGGCCGAACCGGGAGGGATCGGCGAAGCCCCTTATCTTGGCCAGCGTGGCCAAGGCCATGTAACCGGCGTTGTGCCGGGTGTTCTGGTACTGCTTGCCGGGGTTACCCAGGCCAATGATGATCTTTACCCCATCCGCCACGACGCGCCTCCCAAGCCAAAACTCTCGCTGCCGGCCTTGCCCCCGCCGCCGGCCGGGCCGGCCGGCCTTGCCTCGGCCGCCGGCCCGCCGATCGAAACAGAGAAGAATTTTACTTTAATTTCGCCTGACTTTCAAAGGATAGTTGGCCAAGGCCCCGGGCGCCCTGGCCGGGCCCCCCTCGCCCATCCCGCTTCCGTCATAAAATATCCTTCTCCGATCGAACGGCGCCACTCGCCCATTTTTTTTGGTAAAATTTTTTCCCGATATATTCAAAGGCTAACCCTGCGGTTGATTTCTTGTTTTTGACGGTTGATTTATGGTTTTTTCTGGTCTAGAATGAAGCCAGCCCTTAACCCTGGTGGGACTTTCTTCCCCACCAATCAAGGGATAGGTTTTGCCACCCAAGGTGATAATTTACTCAAATATGATAGGCCAAACCGGTTTTCGGCCGCTTTGGAAAAACCTTGAGAAAAAACCTTGGATTCACGCAAACTTCGAACCTTTTGCCATGGTTTTTGGCCCCCCGGGCCTAACCATGGTTGGTTCATACGCGATGGCGCCAAACCATCGCCGGAGAATCCGATGAAAAAACACGTTTGTATAGTCTGCGGATATGTCTACGATCCCGCTAGCGGCGATCCGGACAACAGCGTAGCCCCTGGCACCGATTTTTCCAAGGTGCCCGAGGATTGGACCTGTCCCGTTTGCGGGGCCGGCAAGGATCAGTTTGACGTCGAGGGTTGACGGATGAGCGCCCGGGGGATTGGCCCCCGCGCTTTACATGGGTAACTTTTTTTCGCGGTTCTGGCCGGTCCCCCATCGGCCAGGACGCGCTTTGTGGGAGGACGGATGATCTACCCTTTCAACGCTTGGGATGCCTTTAAAATCGCGATTAGCATGGAAGAGAACGGCTTGAATTTCTATAAGGCCGCGGCCAAAAAGTTCACCGGCCCGATCTCCGATCTGTTCTCGTCGCTGGCCCAGGAAGAAGAGATCCACAAGTCGATATTCACCAAATTTTTAGAAGGGTTGCCCAAAGAGCAGCCCACGCTCTATGACCCCAATAACGAAACCGATGACTACCTCAAGATGATGGCCGGCATCCATGTTTTCAAAAACGGTCCCGAGGAGCTCGACAAGCTGATGGCCGGCGTCTCCACGGTCGAGGACGCCCTGAAACTGGCCATGTCTTTCGAGAAGGACTCCATCGTCTTTTTCGTCCAGCTCAAGAACGCCGCCGATACCCTGTCCGACGAGGTATCGGTCGACCGCCTGGTCCTGGAAGAGGCCAAGCACCTCAGGAAGCTGTCCCGGATCTTCAACGCCCAAAAGTCTCAATAGGCTTTTTTCACCCAAACATGGCCCTTCGGGGCCATGTTTTTTGCTTGTTACCCAAGTCAATCATTATAAAAGTAATTTTTATACTTACTGTTGTTGCTATCGGAGCATAAAAATGGAACCCATTAAGATAACTGATACCGTCTACTGGGTAGGCGCTATCGACTACGATATCCGTGATTTTCATGGCTATTTGACACCCAGAGGCAGTACCTACAATGCTTACCTTATCGTCAATGACAAAAAAATCACCCTCATAGATACCGTCAAGCACGGCTTCGAGGAGGAACTCCTAAGCCGCGTCTCGAAGATCGTCGATCCCAAAAAAATCGACCAGGTCGTCTCCAACCACGCCGAGATGGACCACTCGGGCGGCCTCCCGGAGATCATGCGCCATATCGGCATCGACAAGACCGTCCACGCCAGCGCCATGGGGGTCAAAAACCTCGGCGGCCAGTTCAAGAACGCCGGCCTTAACCTCAAGGCCGCCGGGGCCAGCCTCGACGTGGGCGGCGAGGAACTGGCCTTCATCGAGACCCGCATGATCCACTGGCCGGACAGCATGTTCAGTTTCCTGCCCTCCCAGGGCCTCCTGTTCTCCCAGGACGGCTTCGGCATGCACCTGGCCTGCCCCGAGCGTTTCGACGACCAGATCGGCGAGAACACCTGGGGCCCCCTGGCCATGAACTACTTCGCCAACATCCTGACGCCCTACACGGCCCAGATCGCCAAGGTTCTGGAGAAAGTCGCGGCCGACGGCATCCTACCCCAAATAAAAATAATCTGCCCGGACCACGGCTTCGTCTGGCGCCAAAACCCTGGCCGCATAGTCGAGCTTTACTCCCGCTGGGTCCAGCAGAAGCCCCGTCGCAAGGCCGTGGTCGCCTTCGACACCATGTGGCATTCCACGGAGTTCATGGCCCGGGTCCTGACCGATTACCTGGCCGGCCAGGGCATCGAGACCATGTACCACAGCCTGAAAAACAAACACAGATCGGAGGTGGCCACCGAGTGCTACGAGGCCGCGGCCATCATCATCGGCTCCCCGACCATCAACAACCAGCTCTTCCCCTCGGTCTCCGACCTCATAACCTACATCAAAAGCCTCAAGTTCAAAAACAAGATCGGCGCGGCTTTCGGCTCGCACGGCTGGAGCGGCGAGGGGGCCAAGCTGGTCCAGGCCGAGCTCAAGGCCCTTGGCTACAACGTCCCGGCCGACGAGGTCAGGTTCCAGTGGGTACCCGAGGAAAAGGATCTTGAGCCCCTCAAGGCCCTCGGCAAGCTCATCGCCGACGAGATCAAAAAAACCGTGGACCCCGACTGAGCCGGCCCCCCCTCCGGGGTGCCGCCCAAACGCCCCCCCCCAACCGGGGGGGCCGCCAGAAGGCCAATCGATGAGCCGCCAAAAGGCTCCCCAAAAAACCAACGCCGCCAGATTCCTGGACGACCTCGGGGTGACCTACTCCATGGTCACCTTCCAGGTCGACGAGGACGACCTCTCCGCCGAGAACGCGGCCAAACTCCTGGACCTCCCCTTAGGCATGGTCTACAAGACCATTCTCCTAAGGGGCCAGCCCACCTGCCTCCTGGAGGCCTGCCTCCCGGCCGGTACCGACCTTGACCTGAAAGCCCTGGCCAAGGCCGCCTCCCTGCGCTCGGTCAGCCTCGTCCCCTTCAAGGAACTCTTCCCCCTGACCGGCTACCACCGGGGCGGTTGCTCCCCCCTGGGCGGCCGCCGCCATTTTCCCGTCTACCTCCACGAGGCCGCGACCAAGCTCGACAAAATGGCCATAAACGCCGGGGCCAGGGGCCTCATGCTCGTCCTCGATCCCGTCGATTTAATCGAGGCCACCAAGGCCACCCTGGCCAACATCGCCAAACCCAAGGCCTAGCCCCCCCGGCGCCGGGCCAAACAATATTTGACTATCCAGCCTCCATGGTATATTGTATCCTCTCGTTTGACAGGCTTGCCCCCGCCCGGATTTGGCCCACGAAAACCCCATTCCCTAGGTGACTTTAGATTTTTTTAACCCTATCCTCACAAAAATAAGCCCCAATCGAGCTTTCGGGCCCCTCCCCGCAATCTTTTTTCACGCCCGTATGGCTCCTTGGGCTTAAGCGGCTTGCCCTTGGTTGTCGGAGGTGGGGGCCATCGACCGATGGTCTCCCCCTACGCCAGCCAAGACGAATGGGCGCGGACGCCGAATCCCCGAAGGGCCCCCCGAAAAAACGGGGCCGGCCCCTTAGGGCCGGTTTAAGCCCATCGGGGCCCCACGACCCCCCGGAAAATAAGGCCGCCAACCTCCAAAATCACGGGTTCGCCCACGGTTATTCCCATGGATAGCGATAGAGCCAAACAATTCTATTACGCTGAGGGCAAGTCAGGCCGGAAGCTATGGACGGCCGGCTTCGTTGCCTTTATCTTCCTGAACGTCTTCATCTTCCTTGGCTTCGACGTCCTGTTGCCCACCCTGACCGTGTTCCTCGAGGACCACGGCCACTCCAGGGACGCCATAGGCCGGATTTTCAGCTTCTTTACGGTGGCCGCCATCATCATGCGCATGCTGGCCCCCAGGCTGGTCCTGGCCTTCAAGCCCTTCGTTTTGGTCCGCGTGGGCCTTTTCATCGCCGGCCTGGCCGTGATTTATTATTTTTTCGCCCGCACGGCCCCCACGGCCAGCGTGGCCAGGTTCTTTCACGGCTTTGGCTTCGGCATCACCTCGACCGTCCTGACCGCCCTGGCCGCCCAGACGGTCCCGGGCAATAAAATGGCCCAGGGCATGGGCTTTCTGGGCCTGGGGACCATCCTCACCCTGGCCGTCGGGCCTTCCCTGGGCATCTGGCTCAAGGACACGTTCGGCTACCTGGTCATGTTCCTGGTCGTCTGCGGCTTCTATTTCTGCGGGCTTCTCATGACCCTAAGGATGCCCGACATCGAGCTTCCGGCCCCGCCCCCCGACAAACCCAAGCCCAAGCTCGTTTTCCTGAGCCGCCTGGCCCTGGCCCCGTCCATCATGATGTTCATGGTCGGCATATCCATCGCCGCCGTGACCATTTACATGGCCCTCTATTTCAAGGAAATCGACTTCAACTACACGGGCCACTTTTTCGGCTTCGCCACCATCGGCATACTCGTATCCAGGCTCGCGGCCGGCCAAATCCAGGACCGCTTCGGCCACCGGACGGTCATCCTGCCCGCCGTGATTTTCATGACCGTGGCCATGGCCATGATCCCCTACCTCACCGGCACCACCCATTTGCTCGTGACCGCCGTCTTCTGGGGCCTCTCCACCGGGACCCTCTTCCCCAGCGTCCAGGCCCTGGCCTTCAACGACGTAAGCCCCCACCAAAGGACCTCCGTGGCCTCCTCCCTGTTTAACGCCTTTGACATCGGCATAGGCTTCGGCTCCATCGTCCTGGGCTACGTCTGCCAATACTTCGAGACCTACAGGGTGGCCTTCTTCGGGGGCCTGATAAACTGCCTGGCCTTTTTGTTTTTTTACTTCTTTTACTATTTCGTCCTGCATCCCCCGACGCCCAGGGACATCCCCAAGCCCGCGCCCGAGCCGGCCCCCACCGAGCCGCTCACCAACGGCAACCTCCTAAAGAAGGCCGACAAAAAGCCCCTTTAGGTTTCACCCCTAAACCCCCTGTTCAGGACGAAAATCTCCTGGCTCCCCTTGCGCGTGGCCCTGGGCTTGAGCCTGACCTGCTTTTCGTAATACGAACCGACCTCTTTCAGAAACCCGTCCCCGTCGGGACTCTGGAATATCTTAAACAGAAAATCCCCGCCGGGGGCCGACAAGGCCTTGGCCCACCCCAAGGCCATCGAGCACAGGCCCAGACTCTTGGCCTGGTCGATTTCCTTCCGCCCGCTCGTCCTGGGGGCCATGTCGGAAAGGATCACCTGAAAGGGCCCATATCCCGCCGCCAGATCCGGCCCGTCCGTCAGCAAATCGGCCCCCCGGATAATGACGTTACCGGGAAACCCCGACGCCTCGGGCGGCGCGACATCCAGGCCCAATACCAGCCCCCCAGGACCCACCGCCTTACCCGCGTACAGGCTCCAACTCCCCGGGGCGCAGCCCAGGTCCAAAACCCTCTGGCCCGCCCTGAACAACCGGTACTTCGCGTCGAATTCCTCCAGTTTCCACACCGATCTCGCCGGGTAGTTCTCTTTCCTGGCCTTTTGGCTATAATAATCATCGAGGCGCTTGCGATCTTTTATGGTCATGCCCGTAACCCCCCCGCCAAAGCCTTCCCAAGTCCCAGCGGGCCCATGAATGATTCGGCGGTCACCATCGGCCACGGTCCCAACCCCCGTGGCCTTATCCGCCACCGTTCGTCTAATTTCTTGATTTTATTGACATTTCAACCGCAAGTCAAGCAACCGCGATTCAAATCCCTAACGTTTCCCGAAGGACGAAGGCCGACGATACCAGCCGCTCTCATTTTACGACGCCCCGCCTTTTTGGCACCCGCCTGTTTGGCTGTCGCCTTTCGCCCTCATGTATTTTTCCCCTTTACTTTTGGCCCTCAGTACGCTATTTTAAGCCGTTATATTACAATTCAGGAGATTCTTATGGCAAATAAACCTCGTAAAAATAGAAAAAAACTATTAGATTTAAAGCTTACCTTCCATCATAATGGAAGTAAGATGACCTTAGCCCTATTGGAAACTAGTTGGGCCCATGTATTCAGGAATAAGGTTTACCCACACCTTCCCGTCGATATAATCGCCGATAAATACAGCGATAATACCGATAGACCGACAATTAACCTAGCCACTTTACTTGGCATGGTTATTATACAGCAGATGCGTGATCTATCCGACAGCGAAATCTTCCATCAGGTAAAGTCTAATGCCTTAACGAGACACGCCTTAAAAATAGAAAACGTTTCAGCCAAAGAGCTAAATATCTCCCCCGAGACCTATTTTACCTTCCGCCAAAAACTCGCCGAGTGCGATCTGGGGGAGACCTTTTTCGACATCCTCAACAAGGAGCTGGACAGCTTCTTCGACCAGCCATCCCCAACGCCCCGTTCCCATCCGCGGTAACCCCAACACATGAGGGATCCGGCAAGGCTCGGCCCGATGTCGGCCACCCTTAAGTCGTTCCCAAAATCCCTGGCCCGCCAGCCAAACGGCCCCGGCGCCCCCCTGCCCGCCGCTCCCGTCGCCCGTTACCCCGGCACGGAGCGGTTCAAGATCATGGCCCGGGTCTTCGGCGAACGGTGCCTAACGTCCCCCGCCAAGCCCGAGGCGACCCTCAAGGCCCCAAGTTACGCGCCGTCGACGGTCACCTTGGCCATGGACGGCGCCCTGGGGGACCCCGGGCACGTTATCGAAACGTAGAGACCCCCCGATTCGGCACGTTAAGTAGACGCATTACAATGTGCCACATTTCCAAAAAATTTCTTTTATAACTATTCAAAATTAAACACGAAAATTTCCGTTGATTACCATTTTTCCCAATTATTCAACGTGCAAAATTTACGCAATACCACAATCAGGTCTAAACATTCCCAATTTCTAATTTAATAATATTAGTCTTCGCAGCAAAATTTTATTATGTCAAAATTCTTGCCAGTCGAAAAGAATATTAATATAACATCCAAAAATTATTACCGAAATTAGTTATCTACCGACTAAATCCTTTCACCCCTCGATAAGTTTCCATTATTACCCTAAAGCAACTTTAAAGCCGCAAACAATCTTAGAAAATTTAAGTTCCATATAGCCTACCAATAAAGTTACTTAGCCAAGCGAACCATCATAAAAGAAATTTTATTTGCCGCAATCTGTTTATTTTATGCTCATTATTTATTACCATACCCCATAATTATTGTTCATAAATTAATATCCCCTCACTTTCAATCGCCTTGTAAATCGATCCCACCTTGGTTTTGAGCTCTTCGTACCTGGCGCTGGAAATTGTCAGGAAGTCGACGTTTTTGGGCAAATCGGTGGGCAAGATTTCCCTGTAAAGCTGAACGGAAAGCCGTGAACTATTGTCAAGATGTTTCATGATTACCAGAAAGTCATAATCGCTCTCGGCGGTGTGGTCTCCCCTGGCCCGGGATCCGAAAAGAATGATTCTCTCGGGGGAAAAAGCCGGAACTATAACGGAAACGAACTTCTCTAATACGGCTTTTCCTTCTAAGGTGTGCATGATGGCATTACCCGCGGGGTACGATACAAAAACCCTTTGACTTTTTGGGACCTCATATCGCTTATTTCAGGGCCACTTGATCGAATGAGACGTTGGAATGGAACGTGGCCGTATATTGACCATCGCCTGGGGTGCATAAAATAATCATGAACGTTCCCGGCTCATGACCTGCGGCCAACATGGACTTTAACGCGGCGGTCTTTGAGCCATAAACGCCTTCGCACTCGCCGTCCTTAAGGGCGATGATTTTCCCGTTGTACTTTTTTACCAATTCATCCTGATTGTCGATATAATAATCTAATTGAGATTTCATGCTAGCTTCATTGGGCAATAAAGTGGGGATGTCAAGGGGTCGGACCGACACCGTATGACAAAAAATCGAGGCCGCAAGCACCCCGCATGTTCTTTGCTCTGTCGGCTCTTTGCTCCCTCACCTGGATAGCGCACCATTTTCATGGAAAAAGTAGGCAAAGGGCGTTTGGCGGTAAACTTTAACGCTAATAAGGATCTAGAGGCGTTGATGGGAGCATAAGGAATAAATGCTGATGTGAAAATTCCAATGACAAACCCCCAACCTTATATGGTCGGGGGAAGGAAAACTACTCATAATGTAGTCCACAGTACAGGATAATTAGGCTTATTAATCCCTAGTTATCTTTTACCGCAACATTTATTAAAAATTTTTTCGCTACCGCATGGACACAACATATCCGGATTAAAGCTTTGATTTATTTCAAAGCTTACCTTTGGACGCAAGGGAATACTGTTTAAAGTTAAAACGGTTGCCGCGGGGGATTGAAAACTAAAGGCAGTTATTCCGTCAGATGTTGATACCAATAACTCACCCATTGAAATTATATCCATTCCAATAAGCAAATCAATATTTAATGTGTCATCATGCGAACATAACTCAATTTCATTAATTACAGTCTCATTAGGCAAAAAAATAGAAGCTAAATAAACCTTAACTTTGTTTTCACTATTAATACCACGGCAAATTATTTCTCCTATACTAGGGAGATTATAATGTTTAGCGATGCTTTCTTTAATGCAAGATTTTGTAGCTCCAGTATCCCAACATGCTAGAAATTTATCTTCAAAAGGTGGTAATTGAAAATCCTTATTATCCCTAACGAATCCAATTCTAACTAAAGATCTTATAGTTATCGCAGTTCCAGGGTAAACTATAGTAAAACCCTTAGATCTAAATGGTTTCATATCCCTTATTTCAAAGCTACTTGATCAAATGAAACGTTAGAATGGAATGTCGCCGTATATTGACCATCACCTGGAGTACATAAAATAATCATAAATGTTCCTGGTTTATGACCAGCAGCTAACATAGCGTTTAACGCAGCTGTTTTTGAGTCATAAACGCCTTTAACATCGCCGTCTGTAAGGGCGATTATTTTTCCATTGAACTCTTTCACTATTTGATCTTGTTTTGCTATATAATAATCTAATTGGGTTAACATATTATCTTCCTTGGGTAACAATGGCGATTAAATGGAAAAGTTACCTTTACCATGCGTCCAGTTAACTTACTGTGCCGCAAGCAGGCAAACTCTTCAGTTTTAATAAATCATACCTTGAAATTACAGAGGCGTCAAGACATGTCAGGAGCTGCCAGGAGATGTCAGGACCTGTCAGGAGAGGTCACGAGCTGTCAGGAGATGTCAGGCGTTGTCAGGAGATGTCACGAGATGTTTCGAGTGCATCCGTCAACAACGACCCGACCGACCCCTTATGACGAAAAATCGAAACCCCGAAAACCCCCTGGCCCATTGCACCACCACCTGGATTGGGCGGCCATTTTCATGGATAAAGTCGGTAAGTTCCGTGGGAAGATAGACTTTGTCCCTACGGCGAAGGTGGTTTGGAGCGTTATCGATACCCTGGGCAAAGTCTAAGCGTTTAATCTTACGGGCCCGGGTTGGAGGGGGCTCAAAAAATAAACATAACGTCCGATGCCGTGGGGCCATCGCCTTATGGCCTCGCGGTTGCCCTTGACCTAAGGCTTAAAATCCCCCATAATATGAAACTTCCATGACCCACCCGGTTCCCCCGGAACGGAATCCCCCTTGGCGCCAGAATGAACGAAATAGAAAACATGCCCAGCCTACCTGGGCGGCTAATCCTTGCCGGGCCGGAGGCAACCAGGGAAGCCGGGGCTTCGATGGGCCAGGCCTTGCTCAGGGAGGATATGGGCGCCTTTCTCATTA
>JAITKA010000022.1 GCA_031278635.1 Deltaproteobacteria bacterium
CCGATGGGAGCCGGGGTGAGGGCACGGAATGTCGCGAGAGGGGCTGGCCATTTCGGGGCGTTTATTACCGAAGGCGCTCGGTTTGGGCCCAGAGGGCATTACCGGAAATTTGAACGTTACAAGGTATCGAGCCAAAGCCAGGGTTTTCGCGTACCTACGGGCCCGCTTGTTCGATCGATACCTGGGTCAAAGGTCAGATTTTTAGCCTAAATTATTTCTTGTTTTTTATTGGTAGGTAAGTTAAAATGTTAATTACGAGTCGTGACCTAACTTAATTCATTAACCTGGGCTTAGTTTTCAAACGGTCACGGTTTGGCCGTAAATCCGCGCCGGCTTTACTGAAAAGTTCTACCCTTGGGGATTTTGCCAGATAGGCGTAGACCATCGTTAGTCGTTTGTATCGCTTGGATTATATGGTTAGTGAAAAAGTTAACTTTTGGTACCTAAGATTTGGGTAACGGTAAGTATCTTTACCGCAATTTTTAAGGCCCGCCTCGGCGGGTCCAGTCTTCCTTTGGTGGCTCATGTTAAAAGACTTTTTTTTGGCCCCTGGCCGTTACTTGTGCCGCAAATTCTCCGGAAACAAGAGGAAGTCTAGGTTTGTCCCAAAACAGGCGATCCGCGGACCGGTGGGTCTGGTTTCGCTGGTGTCGTGGGTTTTGGTGCTTGGCCTGGCCTCTTTCGGGGTCGTGAAATTCGCCTCCCCCCCGGTCCCGGAGGCCAGCGCCTCCGTGGGGCAGGGGACCGCCCAGCCCGCGCAAGCGGCGACGGGCGAGGCGGCTACCGCCGACGCGGGCGCGGCCGAGGCCCAGGCGGCCCCGGGCGCCGCCCCCGAGCAAGCCCAGGCCCAGGCCGTCGGCCAGCCGACCGCCCTGGCCGGCGCCGGTGGGGCCGTGACCAGCATCCCGTCGGGCGTCAGCCAGGTGACGGATAAAATCGCCGCCGAGGCTTGGCTGGTCATCGTCGAGTCCATCCCCAAAAGCAAGCGGACCGAGGCGGAGAGATCATTGGCCCGCCACAAGAAGCGCGGCCTGTCCTTGGAGATCGTGGACACGGATGCCTACCCCAGGCTGAAAGCCGGCATGTGGACTTTGGCCTCGGGGCCCTACGACACGGAGAAAGAGGCCAAGGCCGCCGCGGCCATCATAAAGCCCAAGGTCAGGGATTTGATGATTCGCCGGGGCTTGTGACCGTATGGGGCCTGCGCCCCGAAACCCGCCTGGCCGGCGGGGGGCGCGCCCTTTTGGCCTGACGCCTAACGCCTCCCCCGGAAGGGGAAAACGGCTGGGCGGTGGTTTCGGAGCGGGATATGGCGGACGTTACGGAACGGCAAATCACTGAACCGGCTGTCACGCAACCGGCCGGGACCGGAACCGGGGGGTCCGGGAATTCCTCCATAAAAACCAGGACGGCCTCCCTCTCGATTTTTTCCAACTCCGTCCTGATAGTCATCAAGCTTTTCGCCGGGGTCATGACCGGATCCGTGGCCATCATTTCCGAGGCGGTCCACTCCTTTCTGGACCTCATGGCCTCCTTCATGGCCTGGGCCGCCGTCAGGGTCTCGGACGCCCCACCCGATTACGACCATCCCTTCGGCCACGGCAAGACGGAAAACCTGGCCGCCCTATTCGAGGCCCTGCTGATCGTGGTCGGCGGGGTCTACATCGTTAAGGAGGCCATCGAGGGCATAATCGAGGGCCGGGACCTCCCGGATTTAAAGATCGGCCTCGCGGTCATGTTTTTGTCCGCCCTCATCAACGTTTTCATCTCCAGGCGACTTTTCAGGATAGGCCATGAGACCCAGTCCCCGGCCCTGGTGGCCGACGGCTGGCACCTCATGACCGACGTCTACACCTCGGCGGGCATTTTCGCGGCCCTTTTGGTCATCGAGGTCGGCGGCCTGATAAACCCCGAATGGGATCTCTCCCGCATAGACGGCCTCTCCGCGGCCATAGTCGCTTTCATGATCATCAGGACCGGCTGCTCGCTTGGCTGGGAGGCCATCTGCAACCTTATCGACCACAGCCTGAGCCCCCAGGAGATAGCCCTGATCAAGGAACACATCGACGAGCTCTACCCGTCGATCCAAGGCTACCGCCGCCTCCGGACCAGAAGGTCCGGGCCCTTTAGGCTGGTCATAGTCGATCTGGTGGTCGACGGCAACCTGACCGTGAGCGAGGCCCATCTGCTGGGCTCCAAGGTGGTGGCCGGTGTCAGGAACCACTTCCCGGCCATCGAGGTCAATTTTCACTTGGAGCCGGCCGAGATTCTCAAACATGCCCCCCCGCCTAAAAACGATTTGGTCGATATCGATGATCCCGAGGAGGAAATCCGCCTGGCCGAGGGCTCGGAACGCCCCCCCGAATAATCCGCCCGGCCGGATCGCCTAACCCCCCTGCGGCCTTTGGCCGAAAACCCCCACCCGCAAGCCTAGGAACCGCCGCGCCGGTTATTTGAGCCGGTGGCATCATTATTAATAGCGACTCAGAAAATCCCCGCGGCCTTTGCCCGAAAACCCCATCCGGCAAGCCTAGGAACCTCAGCGCCGGTTATCTGACCCGGCGGCATCATTATTATTAGTAACCTAGCCGCCGCGGCCTTTGCCCAGAAAAACTCCCTTCCCGCAAGGCCAACAAACCTTCGCCCCGCTGGAAAGACCC
>JAITKA010000032.1 GCA_031278635.1 Deltaproteobacteria bacterium
TTTTGGCGATTGCCCGTGCACGGGTAAAACCCTCACCAAACTGGTCAAGCCCCTGGTCATGACCTTTTTGGCCAAAGGCCGGATTCACGGTTACGGGGTCCAGCGCCTGTTGGTGAAAAAGGGCGGTTTCACCCATGGCCCGCCGGATTTGAGCGGGATCTACAGGAGTCTCAAGGAAATGGAAAGTCAGGGTTACGTGGGGTCCGGTTGGGTTTCCAACGACGGGGGCCCACCCAAAAAATGTTTCCACCTGACCGAAAAAGGTTGCGCCTGCCTGGCCATGTGGAAGAAGTCCTTGATAGGGTATAGGGCCCAGATCGATGAGCTCATCGGCTTCATGGATGAGCTAACCCCGGAGGAGCTGGGCGGCTTCGATTTCGTGGGCGAGGGGGGCGAGGGATGATTTCGTCCAGGGAATTCCTGGGGGAGCCGGGCGGGACTTTTTGATGGTTTTCCTTGGCGTGGGGGTGGTCCGGTCGGCGGTGCCGACCGGGAACCAGGCGGAGGCCCGGGGAGCCTTATGGCCCCGGCTTTCATCGGCTTAACCGTGGCCGCGGTCATTTCCGTTTTGGCCCCCCTAACCCAGGTCGGCCCGAACCCGGCCAGGGATTTCGGGCCCCGCCTCGTCGCCTATTTCATGGGCTGGGGCAAGGTGGCCATCCCAGGGCCCTCGGGAGGCTTTTTCACGGTCTACGTTCTCTCGCCTTGTCTGGGGGCCGTGGTCGGGGCCTGGCTATATTCGTCCCCGACCCGGTACGGCAAGGTCGAAAAACCAAAAGAGGTCTAAAGTGCCAATACCGAAACTCATCATAATAGGCGGCTTTTTGGGCGCCGGGAAAACCACCCTCATGGCCCAGGCGAGGAAAACCCTTGAAAGGGAAAACCTCAGGGTGGGCCTAATCACCAACGATCAGGCCCCCGGCCTTGTGGACACGGCCCTCCTGGGGGGCGGGGAAGCGGTCGAGGAGCTTACCGGCAGCTGCTTTTGCTGCGATTTCGGCGGCTTCGGGGAGGCCCTCGCGAAACTGGCCGGCCGGGGGGCCGAGGTCATCCTGGCCGAGCCGGTGGGCAGCTGCGTCGATTTAAGCGCGACCGTGGTCCAGCCCCTGAAAGACCTGGCCAAGGGGAAATACCTGCTCGCGCCCTTCTCGGTGGTCCTGGACCCGGCGCGGGCCAGGGAGGCCCTGGGAACGCGGGAATCCCTTCTCCACAAGGACGCCCTCTACATCCTCCGGAAGCAACTCTCCGAGGCCGACCGAATCGTCCTGAACAAGGTTGACCTTTTGGGCGAGGGGGAGGCCAGGGACCTTTCCGGGAAACTTGCCGAGGCCTACCCCCAGGCCAAGGTCAGCCGCCTCTCGGCCAAGGACGGCACCGGGGTCGGGGAATGGCTGGGGGAGGCGCTGAAAAGCCCCGATGTCCCCGGCGGCCACCTAATCGAGGTGGACTATGACCAATACGCCAACGGCGAGGCGGTCCTGGGTTGGCTAAACCTTGCCGCCGAGACCGATTTCGGCAGGCGGGGCGGGCGGGACGCCCTCTCCGGCTTTTTGGATGGGCTCCAAAAGGCCCTTCGGGCGAAAAAAATGACCGTCGGGCACGTCAAGGTCTGGTGGCCATGCCCGGAGGGATCCTTCGTCGGTAACCTGATAGACGACGGGGGCCAGGCGGCCATCGCCAAAATAGACGGCAAGGCAACCCCGGGGCCCATTCTGGTGAACGTCAGGGCCGAGGGCGAGCCCGGGGATCTGGAAAAACTGGTCCGGGAAACTCTCTCCGGGGTGGCGGCGGCCAATAACCTCGAGTTTACGGTCAAGGAGGCGTACTGCCTTAAACCGGGACGGCCAAACCCCACACACCGGTATTCCAAGGTCGTCTAACCGCGCCGCCCACCGGTCCGCCGGTGGGCGCCGTCAGATTTGGTAGTCAAAATCCGAGGTGAAGCGCCTCAGGAAAGCGCGGGTCCTTTCCTCCTTGGGGAAACGGAATATTTCCCTGGGCGGGCCCGATTCCACGACCAGGCCCTCATCCATGAACAAAACCTGGTTGGCCACCTCCATGGCGAAGCGTATCTCATGGGTCACGATCAGCATGGTCGCCCCGGCCAGGGCCAAATCCTTCAGCAGCAGGAGGATTTCCCCGATCAGCTCGGGGTCGAGGGCGGAGGTGGGCTCGTCCAGGAATATTATGTCCGGGCTCACGGCTATGGCCCTGGCTATCCCGACCCGCTGTTGCTGGCCCCCCGAGAGCTCGCTCGGGTAGTCGTCGGCCTTGTCGGCTATGCCCACCCGGGTCAGGGCCTCCATGGCTATGCGCCTGGCCTCGTCCCTCGGGACCTTCCGGGGCGTGGTCAGGCACTCGGAGACGTTCCCCAGGGCCGTTTTGTTGCTGAAAAGGCTGTAGTTCTGGAACACGAAGGCCGTCATCCTGCGAATATCGAGGATGTCCTTTTTGTTGGCTTTTTTCACGTCCAC
Source organism: Deltaproteobacteria bacterium (assembly GCA_031278635.1). GTDB lineage: Bacteria > Desulfobacterota > Desulfarculia > Adiutricales > Adiutricaceae > JAIRNQ01. Next base: position 2,475 of record JAITKA010000032.1, read on the forward strand.
CCATTTGTCGCCCACCCGGACGTTCCCCTCGTCCGCCCTCTCCAGGAAATTCGCGCACCGCAGGAGGGTCGTCTTGCCGGAGCCGCTCGCCCCGATTATGGCCACGACCTCGCCTTTGTCCACGGTCACGTCCACCCCGTTAAGCACGCGATTGCCGTTAAACGATTTTTTGATCCCCCGCATCTCGAACATGTCTGGCCTCCTTGGGGTAAGGCTAACGCCCTCGTTCGCGGACCCGGGCGGGCCTGCGAACGGGGGCGAAGTCAGCGTCTCCGGATCCGGCTCTCCGCTAACTGGAATATGCGCGTGATCAGGAAACAAATCACCAAATAGATAATCAATATGTCCACGTAGGCTTCCAGGTACCGGTAGCTCGTGGCCGCCACCTGCTTGGCATTGGCCGTCACGTCCCGGACCCCTATGACGAAAACGACCGAGGTGGATTTCAGGATGCCGATGGCCGAGTTGGACAGGGCGGGCAGGGCCGTGGACATGGCCTGGGGGATGATGATCCTGCGGTAGGCCTGGGCCTTGGTGAACCCAAAGGCGTAGGCTCCCTCGAATTGGTCCTTTTGGATGGACAGTATGGCCGCCCGGAAGTTTTCCGACATGAAGGTTAGGTAGTTAAGGAGCAAAACGAACAAGGCTAGCCAGACGGGATTGAGATCGTAGACGAGATTGCCGTTCAATCCCAGGCCAAACATTGCCTTGCGGATAACCATCGGCAGCAAATTATAGAAAAAAAACAGGTGGGCCAGCATGGGCGTCCCGCGAACGAAGGAAACGTAAAGCCGGATCAGGGGATCGAGCGGGAAAATCTTGTAAACCCTGGCCAGGGCCATGGAAAACGAAATCGGCAGGGCCAGGCCGAAGGTCGCCACTATAAGGAACAGGGTCACGGGCACCCCTTTGAGCGACTCGACCATGGCCGTCAAGGCGAACCCAAGGCTAAAATTCATCCCCGCCTTCCCCCATGGGCCACCGGCCCAAAATCCGCCGGGACCGTCACGGGGCGTTGCCCCGTCCCTGGCGGAGTTTCCGTTCCGCGAAACCGAAAAACCGCTCGATGACGGCATTGGCCCCCCAGTAAATCATCGTGACCACGAAATACAGCTCCACGGTTTTGACGTTGTAGGAGCGGGCGTTGAGGGTGGTCACTTCCCCCATCAGGTCCCGGACGCCAATCAGGTAGGCGAGCGAGGTCTCGCTGACTATCAACACCATCATGCTGCCGAGGTTGGGCAGGGCCACGATAAAGGCCTGCGGGCCGACTATCCTGAGTATGCCCTGGGCATGGGTAAGCCCCATGCTCAGGGCCGCTTCCAGCTGCCCCTTGTCGATCGAGCCGTAAGCCCCCCGGAATACCTGGGCGAAGTAGGCCGAGTAGATCAGGGAAAAGGTGATGACGGCAAAAACGGGCTTGGGAAGCCTCCCCCAGCCGAGCTTGGGAAAGAGTGACTGGGGACCATAAAATATCAGAAAAAGGAGTATGATTGAGGGTACGCTTCTTAACGCGATCCCATACCCGACCGCAAAGAGTCGGGCCGGCCCCCCGCGCCTTCCCGGCCCGATCTCCAGCCACAGCAAGAAAAGCCCGATCAAAGCCCCGCAGAGAAAGGCCGCCAGGGCCATCTCCAGGGTCAGCGGGAGGTATTTCATGAACTTCGGGACCACCTGGATCACGTATTCGATAAACTCAACCATGGCGGGCGATCATTATCGTATGAATTGATGGACGTCGCTCCCGAACCATTTCTTGGACAGCTCGGACAATACGCCCTCGTTTTTGAGCTCGGCCATGGCCTTGTCATAGGCCTGGGCCAGTTCGGTTTGGTCCTTGCGGATCAGCGGGTAGGTCGGGATGGCGGCGAAGGGCTCGTTTATGACCACCTGGTCGGTGATCTTGAGGGCGTCGGTGGTCCAGCCCACGAACTCGGCTATGTCGAACACCGCGTCGTAACGCCCGTCAAGCAGCCATTGGTATTTGGTGGAATCGTCCGTCTGCTCGTTGGCCTCGAAATCGACCTTGGCCTCGGGGTGCTCGTCGTTATACGACTTGGCGATGGTATAGGTCCCGGTGGAGGGGGCCAGTGGGGCCAATTTAAGTCCCTTGGCCGCCAAATCGGCAAACGTTTTGATCCCTTCAGTGTCTTTCCTGGTCACCAATGCCAGGTGGTTGCCCCCCAGGTTCCTTTCGGGGTAGAGATATTTTTCCTCGCGCTCGGGGTTTTTGAAAAACCCCGACAGCCCGACGTCGTAGACGCCCGAGTCGAGGCCCATCAGCACCGATTCCTGCGAGACGCCCTCAAACTCGAACTCGTACCCGGGTAGCCGCTCATCGATGGCCTTAAATACGCTGATGTCATAGCCGTCGGGCTGGCCCTCCTCGCTTATGAACACGGTCGGGTAAAAATCCTGGCAGAAGCCGATTTTTACGAGCTTGGCTTCCGGCTGGCCGGCGGCCCCCGGTTGGCCGGCCGACCCGGCCTGGGCGCCTTGTCCCGGGGGCGCGGCTTCCTCCGATCCGCAGGCGACGGAAAGTAACAAAAATGAAGATAAGGCCGCTAATAAGATTAGGGATTTAATTAATTTGGGATTTCTCATTTTTCTGTCTCGCTTTTAAGTGGTTTTTATATGCCCGTAAGGGTCATGTTTAGGCCATTCCTTGTTGTAAGGAAACCTGGCCTTGGCGGCGAGCCGCTTTTGGAAGGAGACGTTAGCGAAGGCGAAGGCGATGCGCTTGGCCAGCGAGTGCAGGCCCTTGTAACCGAGGCAAGGCCTATCGACATCGTAGAGCTGGATGGCCGGGACCCCCATCTTGGCAAGCAGGCCCTGCGTGCCGGAGTGGGAGATGACAAGGTCCGGCCCGAATTTCCTGACGGCGCCGAAGAGCTCGAAGTCCTGCGAGCTTACGGCCACGGGCAGGTCCGGGAGTTCCGCCTGGGTCCGTTCCAGAAGGGGTATGGCCGTGTCGTCGTAATGGTAGGCGTGAAAGCCTATGGGCTCGAGCCCGAGTTCCTTGAGGGCCATGGAGACGGCCATGACCCGGGCGATGCCCCCGACGGACAGGACGCGCTTGCCCCTAAGCCCGGCCAGCAGCGGCTCGACCGTGGCCCTGAGGCGCCCTTCCTCCCGGTCGGCGACCTCCCCGGCCTCCCGCCCAAGCCCGAGGGGCCCGGCCACCGACTCGAGCCACCCGCGGGTGCCGCCGTAGCCTATGGGCATGCCGCCCATGACATAGGGCATGCCGAACCTCTGCCACAAAAACCCCAGCATGTAGTCGTCATGGATGTCGCAAAGGCTCACGTTCAGGGCCGCCCCGGTCAGCCCCCGGAATTTACCCGCGTTCGAGTACTCGGCATAGAACCTGGCCCTAAGGCCCAGCTCCCCCAACAGGCGGGCGATCTCGGCCTCGTCCACCTGGCCGATGGAGGTCGAGTTAAAGACGTTCACGGCCCTGGCCCCGTCGGCCGGCCCCAGGCCCTTTTTTCCCGCCCCCGGGCCACCTTCCAGGGGAAGGTAGCGGATCAGCCCGTGGTAGAAGGCGTCGTAGGCGCTGGCCACCACCCGGCTCTTGAATCCGGGGCAATCCAGCAAAACGACCCTCGCCCTCGTCCCGGCCCCCGCCCTGGTCACGATTTCGTCGGCGTCGTCCCCTATCACGCTGGGGGCGCAGGTGGACACGACGAAAATTATCTCCGGCCGGAACTCCCGATCCGCGTAAAGGATCGCCTCCATGAGCTTGGCCTCGCCGCCCCCGATGATGTCGCCCTCCGTAAGGTTCGTGGATAGCCACCTGAGCGGGGCCGGAACCAGCCCCCGGCATTTTTTCCCCTTGTGGACGGCCGGGCCAAGGTTATGCATGTTCGAGCCGCAGCCCACCGGCCCGTGCAAAACTATGGCGGCCTTTTCGATCGTCGTGGCCATCATGAGCGTCAGCGACATCTGGCAGGCGTTTCCCTGCCAAAAATCCCGGCACGTTTGGGTCAAAAGCCCGCCCCGCCCGCTCTCAAGCAGCGAGGCGCAACACTTCCCGGCGAAGCCGTCCCCCGCGTTCAGGCGGTTTTCCCTGACCGGCGGGGCCTTTTGCCCGTAATATTTCCCTTCCATCCCCAATGACCTCCCAATGAAAGCCTAAGCCGCCAGCCCTGGCGGCCTAGGCCTTGGCGGAAACGAGGGAGCTGACCACGTCCTCCAACAGGCGGAGCCCTCCCCGGTAGCCGGCATAGCCCGCGGTCACGATGAGTCGATCGTACAGCGGGTAACTGACGCTTAGGTGTTTGGCCTTGGCCTTTAGGCACGGCGATTTCTCCAGGGCGCTTCCCAGGACGAAAAACGGCACCCGCTCGTCGAAAACCGACCCCCGCTTGCCTTTCGGTTGGTACCCGGCAATGCGCTTGGCGATTTGGCTCGCGCCGGTCTCGAACGCCAAACGGCCGCCCAGCCCGCTGGCCCCGTAGGCCGACCCGACGGCCAGCCTCTGCCCCTCCGACAGCCCCTCCGTTACGAAGGAGTCGGTGACGACCCAGCCCAGCTCCTCCTGGAGGAAAAAGCCCAAGGGGGCGGCGTAGGCGCTGTCGGTTACCGTGGCCGCGTAAAACTTATAATCGGACTCGGCGATGACGTCGGCCGTCCTCAAAAAGTAGCCGTAATAATTTTTATTTTCATCGTCGATTAAATTTTCCACTTTTTTCTGGCTTACGTTTAGCTTTCGTCCAAGCTCTTTTAAAAAAAGGTCGGTAGCGGCGGCGCCAATGGGTAAATTGGTCACCCAATACGGGGTCCCGTGTAAAGCCTCGAACCTTTTGGCGAACCCCAGGCCCCAGGCGGGGGAAAACAAAACGTTAAGCGCCGCCCCCGGGGCCGACTCCAGGTTCCGGAAATCCTGGTCCGGGGTAAAAAACGTGTTGGCGGAAAATCCCAGGGCCCGGACCAACCTTCCCATCTCGGCCAAATCGCCCCTGAAAAACGGGTCGTAGCCGGGCACGAGGCCGAACAGGTTCACGAGTTTCCCTGCCTTTTTCCTTCCCGCGGGGAAATAGTCGTTAAAGATCCCCTCCAGGACGAGCTCGTAACCCCCGTACGAATGACCGGTGAAACTCGGGGTGCTCACGGAAATGACCGGGCTCCCCCCGTCCCTGAACGTCTTCACGCAGGCCAGGGCGTCGTCGCCTATGATTTCCACCATGCAGCCGGTCAGGACCACGAACAGCCTGCCCTCGATTAGCCCCAGGGCGTTGCCTATCTCGCTCTCGAGCCGCTTGGCCCCGCCGAAAACGATCTCGGATTCCGTGACCGCGCTGGTCGGGATATGGCCGCCGCCGCAATAGCCGTCGCCCAGGTAGCCGCCCCCGAAGTAGACGGCGGAGTTTAGGTTCCCGGCGCAGCCCATGGCCGCGTGGACTATGGGTATCACCCCCGGCAGCGACGTGACGGTCGCGATCGCCCCGCCCAGGGCGCAGGAAAAACGCGGGCTTTCGATAAAACTTTCCATCAGGCCACTATCTTCCCGCCCCCCCACGGGGCGAAAGCTTGTCGGTCCAGTCCCTTACGTCCCCGAGGTCCTCAAGCCGGGCCACGGCCTCGACGAAGGCCCCGGCCCTGGCCTCCCCCTTGAAGGGGGCGATCAGATCGAAGGCGCGCCCCTGCACCTCCCCCAGGGTGAACCGGTTCCTTGGGTGGCCTTTGGGATGCCTCAGGGTACGGCCGTACCGGCCCCCCTGGCGGGTTTCCACCTCGACCGTGACCTCGGGGAAGGTGCCTTGCCAAAATATCTCGAACATCTTCAGGGCGCTCACTTTCGGCGTCGGGTAGGAGACGATCTCCGAGCGTTTCCGGATGGACTCGTCCACGATTTTCCCCGGCGAGAACCAGGCCGCGGACGGCTCAAGCCCCGTAAGGTACATGGCGGCCAAATACCTAAAGCTGTACTGCGCTTCCATATAGGTGACTGGTATCTTCGCATCTGCGGAAATTATTTCCACCTGCGGCGTGACCCTGATCGACGTAATATCGTCTCCCGCCAGGCCATTTTCCCTCACGATGGCGTCGAGCGCATCCAGGGGCGCCTGGGCCCACACGTTGGCCGGCCACCTTTTGAGGAGCGTCTCCCCGATCAGCCACCTTTCCCCCAGCCCGTGGCCGATCCAGCCCCAGTCGACCTTGTTCGATAGCTGCCTCCAATAGCGCTCGTCGTCCAAACCGTTATCGAAGTACTCGAACCCGGCCTCCGTGAGCGAGGCGCAGTCGGCCCCCAGCCGGGCGCAAAGCCCGTGGGCCAGGTGGTACAGATCCCCGTCGCCCTCCTCGGTCCTGAAATTCGGGGTGGCGTAGGCCGCCGCCGAGACGCAGGCGGCCATCCGGCCCTCATCGAAGCCCAACGCGTGCCCGGCGGCTATGGCCGAGGCGAAGATCTGCCAGCTGACCAGCCCCCAGGGACGGTTTTCCCCCAGGAGCGCGTCCACGTCCGGCTGCAGGGCCATGGCGATCCTTTGGTAACCCTCGTAGGCGGCGACCACCGCGGCCAAAAACCTTCGCCCCGAAAGGCCCTGCCGCTCGGAAAAGGCCAGCGCCGCCGGTATGGCCCCGGCCGAGGCGTGCCCGGTCCAGGCGCAGTCCTCCCAGTCCAAAACGTCGCTGGCGGCCCCGTTGGCGAAGGTCGCCTCCGCCGCCGGGACCCGTGCGTCCCCGCACCAGAGCGAGGCCTCGGGCCTCCCGCCCCCCGCCGTTGCCAGCCTTGCCGCCGTTTGGCTCGTACTGACCCCCGATCCCGCGACCGCGACCGCTATGGCGTGAAGGGTGATTTCCTTGGCCCTTTCTATGGCCTCGCCGGGAATGTCCCCGTAGCCAAGGCCCGAAACGAATTTGGCTATCTCGCGCGTGTGGCTCACTTTCCCCTCGCCCCCCAAGCCCCGTTTCCCAAACGAAAAGGCCGGGAACGATCCCCCTTCTGGGATCGTTCCCGGCCTTCGTGAAATACAATCAGCCTGGGCTATTTGCCCGCCCTTTCACCAAAAGGCGGGGTTAAGGTTAATCGTTATGGCCCCTTTAGCCGATAAGTATTATGACCCCTCCCTCACGGCGAAGGGCTTAGGCCAAGGGGCCCGCAATTTGACTTTGAGACGCTATTTTGCTTTGACAATAATCTTTGTTTACTGTGTCCTTAGATTAAATTCAAGGCTTATTTAAAAAATTATTTGACAGCAAATCAAGAAAATTGCCCAGTATTAGTTCTCGATTGACATTAAGACACGTTTTTTTACATTGCCTAGGTTCCATTGTTAATATATTTTATCTTTTTCCCATTGTCAAGTCAAACGCAAAAATCGTCAAACGGGTCACGCCCGCCCGCCCCGTACCCGGCCCCTTTGGGACGCGTAATATATGCCGGCCCCAAAGGGGCGGCAATATAATGATGGGCGACCGGGTAGGCCAAAGCCCATAAAATAGCCAATGATTCCGCCCGCCTCGCCGGTTCCGCCCGTCCCAAGGGCTTTCGGTATGGCTTACTTGATATGGTAGCAAAAAGTGGTATTATGGAAAACCTGACGGGCCGGCACCGAAAAACCCTCGCGGCCATTTTCGCCGAACCGCCAACCGGCACCATCGATTGGGCCGACATCGAGGCTTTGCTCATTGCCGCCGGCTCCGAGCCGATTGGGGGGCAAGGGTCCCGGCTGCGTTTCTCGGCCGGGGCCGTGACAACCTCCTTCCACCGACCGCGCCCGGTGAAGGGGGCCAAACCGTACCGGATCAAAGACGCCCGGGAATTTCTGGGACTGCTGGGAGTGAAACCATGAACGCCATGACTTATAAGGGCTATACGGCCACCATCGAATACAGCTCCGAGGACGGATGCCTTGTCGGCCACATTTTGGGCATCAAGGATCTCCTTGGCTTTCATGGCGATTCGGTCACCGAGATGAAATCCGCCTTCGAGGAAACGGTCAACGACTACCTTGAAACGTGCGCCAAGGTCGGCAGGGAACCCAACAAGCCGTATTCCGGTAACCTTTCCCTCCGCATCGGCCCGGAACTTCACGCCAAACTGGCCATCCAGGCCAAGGTCAAAGGCAAAAGCATCAACGCCCTGGTGACCGATACCCTCAGTCGCCTCACCGAGGCTGGCGCCTGACGAAATAATTTTCCCCCCCCGCATAGCCTCACCCTATCATAGCCCCCCCGGGAGACGCCGAACCCCCGGCCGGGGGATCGGCGTCACCCGGGGGCTATTTTTTGGGCAATCGCGAGCGAAACCGGCAAAAGAAAAGCCCTGAAAACCCCCGATTTTACGGGGTTTTCAGGGCCTTGCTTGGGCCGGTTATTTTATCGGGAAGAACCTTGCCGCGATAAGATACCAAAAAGGTTACTGAAAATTTTTACCCTTGAGTAAGCGTTTTCGGTAACCTATTGATATAATTAAATTTTATTTGGTAGCGGGGTCAGGATTCGAACCTGAGGCCTTCGGGTTATGAGCCCGACGAGCTACCTGACTGCTCCACCCCGCAACGCAAGATTGATTATAGTCTTGTAATGAATTTTGTCAAGAAATATTTTGGGACATGTTCAAAACCACGGCCATGGGCCATCGCCGGAGAGGCGATACCGTGGGGCTTTTCTGGGTGAGTTATTCCGGGAGGCTTTATCCGTGGGGTTTTTTGGGGCCCTTTCCCTCACCTTGGGGACGGGAAGGGAAATTAGGGCCCTTCGGGCGAGGGCCTCCAAAGGCCGGAGCGTTCAAGGATGGAACTTAGGCGGTGAACGTAGAGGTGTCGGCTCAGGGTTTTGCGGCGGGCTTTTTGCCCCATGGCCCGCCCCAGTTCCGGGTCCCTTAGGTGTTTGTCTATGGCCTCGGGCAATTGGCTGGGATCGTCCACCGTTTCCAGCTCACCGGGACCGAATAGATCATCGAGTAGGTGGCGTTTGTCCACTATCTGGGCGGCGCCGCAGCAGGCCAGCTCGAAGGTCCTGGGGTTAACGAAGGCGCTGGGGCCATCGAAGCCCGCGCCGTCCCCGGAATGGACGTTTAGGTTGATTTGGCCGCCGTTATAGACCATGGCGCATTCCTCGGTCGAGATCCTCCGGCCCGCCTCGAACAGGTGGCGAGCGAGGACCGGGGGGCAGCCTTCCCAGCCGGAGCCGAATATTTTAAACTCGCCTTCGGCCCGCCCCGTCCTGGGCCAGTGGTTGGCGGCCAGGTCGGCCAGTATGGCCCTGCGGTTGGGGTAGCCGGCCCCGGCCGCCGAAAGCGTGGCCCGGTATGGCCCCGGGGCGCTTTGGGGCTTAAAGACGGCATCGTCGGCGGCGGCGGGCAGGTAAAACGACTGGGACAGGCCCCAGCGGCGGGACGGCCCGTCCATCAGGGCGCCTTGGATGTGGAAGAACAGGTCGTAGGCCGGGGCGATTTCGTTTACGTACCTGAAACGGGTGTAATCTTCCACGAACCAAAAGGCCAGAAGGGCGCCTTTGGTTTCCTTTCGGAGAAGGGCCAGGCCTCGCGCGTCCAGCGGGGCCTGGGCGAGGCCCAGGATCAGGGACGGCCCGAATCCCTGGGCGACGCTCACGATCTCCCTCGCGGATGCGGCCATAAGGTCGCCGGGGTTGGCCGCCGGGTCGTTCCGAAGGCCCATGGCCCTCCGGCCAAGGCTTTCCGGCCAGGCCAGGAGCTTGGCCGGGAGGCCCAGGGTTTGTGCGGCCCTGAAAAGGAACCCGCCCATGGGCTCCGAGCCCCCGAAGTAGGGGGGGACGATCAACAGCCTCGCGCCCGGCGCCGGGTCGCGGCCCAGCAGGCCCGCAAAGCCGACCCAGGCGGCCAGGGAGCGTCTCATGGAAGGTTGGTGGGTGATAAGGTTGGCAGGGCCGGGGGCAATGTTTCCCCCGGCTTTATCGAAGGGGCAATAGATCTTGACTTTTTTCGCCTTAAGGGGTTCGCCCAAATCCAAAAGGCATAAGGTGGCCATGATTACCCTGTGGTCGGGCTCGTAGGCCGACACGGCGGGAAGGGCCTTCGCGGCCTCCGAAAGCGTCGCGGGGCTGCCGAGGCCGAAAAGCCAGAACCCCTCGTTCTCGCGGCCGGACCGCAGGGAGCTTTCCAGTAGTTTTTGGGCCGAGGACCTGGGGCTCACCCTGGAGTCCTGGGAAAGGCCGTCAACGATCAAAACGGGCGAGCCGTCCTCGGCCCTGGCCAGCCCCAGGCCGTCAAGCGTGTCGTGGGCCCGGAGATAATCGGCGACGTTGGGGCAAGACTCGGACAGGTAGCGAAAATTCTTGGCAAAAACAGGGTTTTCTTTGGACAGTAAATTCATGGCAAAACTATCTCAAAAAACGCAAATTAATTTTTATTGTCATAAATGGTACATATAAAATTTTTTATAACGCAAATTAATTTTTATTGTCGCGAATGGTAAATATAAAATTTTTTATAACGCAAATTAATTTTTATTGTCGCAAATGGTAAATATAAAAATTTTTATAACGCAAATTAATTTTTATTGACGCGAATGGTAAATATAAAATTTTTTATAACGTAAATTAATTTTTATTGTCGCAAATGGTAAATATAAAATTTTTTATAACGTGAATTAATTTTTATTGTCGCTAATGGTAAATATAAAATTTTTTATAGCGCAAATTTATTTTTATTGCCGAAAATGGTAAATATAAAATTTTTTATGACACAAATTAATTTTTATTGCCGCAAATGGTAAATATAAAATTTTTTGTAACGCGAATTAATTTTTATTGACGCAAATGGTAAATATAAAAATTTTTATGACTAAAATTAATTTTTATTGTCGCCAATGGTAAATATAAAATTTTTTATGACGCAAATTAATTTTTATTGTCGCGAATGGTAAATATAAAATTTTTTATGACGCAAATTAATTTTTATTGTCGCGAATGGCAAATATAAAATTTTTTATACGGTCAATAAATTTTATCGCTTGGATTTTGCCCTATCGGATCAGTTAACTTTTTCGCCCAACAGGTTTAATATATAGTCGGTGTCTAGGTATTTTTCAACCAAATCGGCCAGACGATTGATTTCCCGCTCCCTGATCATGTGATAATCCAGGCTCCTGGCCTCCCTCAGGCCGGCCCAGGACAGGACGGCCCGGGCCCCCTCGGGGTTCTCGAAAAGGCCGTGGAGGTAAGTCCCGGCCACCTGGCCGTCCGGGCTGAAGGCGCCATCGGGTTGGCCGTTGGCCTTGATCAGGAATGGCTTGGCCAGGTCCGGGCCGCAGGTCACCCCGGCATGGATCTCGTAGCCCTTGACTTCCTCCCCGCCCAAGGTCAGGGTGGCCCTGGCGTTCAGGAGCTGTTTCTCGGGCTCCAGCGTGGTCTCCAGGTCCAAAAACCCGAGGCCTGGGCTGTCGCCCGGGGTCGATTCCAGGCCCAGGGGGTCCCGGATGATCCTGCCCAGCATCTGGTAGCCCCCGCAGAGGCCCAGGAGCTTGCCCCCGTAGCGCAGATGGCGATTCAGCCGCTCGGGCCAGCCCTCGGAGCGCAAAAACCTTAAATCCGTCCTGACGCTCTTGGAGCCGGCCAAAACCACGAGATCGGCCGGGGGCGGCTCCTGGCCAGGCCTGACGAAGGTCACCTCGACCTGGGGGTTAAGGCGAAGGGGGTCAAAGTCGGTATGGTTGCTGATCCTCGGGGTCACCGGGACCACGACCCTCAAAACCTCGGCCTCCTTTTTGGACTGGCGCCGGTCGATGGCGTCCTCGGCCTCCAGGTGGAAGCCGACCAGGTAGGGCAGCACCCCCAGGACGGGCTTACCGGTGTACCCGGTCAGCCACCTAAGGCCCGGTTCCAAAATGGTGACGTCCCCCCTGAAGCGGTTTATGACGAAGCCCTTGATGCGGGCGGCCTCGCTCCCGGGGAGGATCATGACCGTCCCGGCCAGGTGGGCGAAGACGCCGCCCCGCTCGATGTCGGCCACCAGCAGCACCGGGCAGTCCACCTCCTCGGCGAAGCCCATGTTGGCTATGTCGCCCTGGCGGAGGTTTATCTCGGCGGGGCTCCCGGCCCCCTCGACTATGACGTGGCGGTACCTTGCGGCCAGCCGCCCGTAGGAGTCAAGGACCGCCGCCTTGGCCGTGGGCTTGTAGGCGTGGTAGTCCCTGGCCTCCATCTCGGTCAGGGCCCGGCCCTGGATGATGACCTGGGAGCCGGTCTCGGAATTTGGCTTCAGCAACACCGGGTTCATGTCGACGACGGGAATCAGCCCCGCGGCCTGGGCCTGGACGGCCTGGGCCCGACCGATCTCCCCCCCGTCCACGGTCACGGCGCTGTTCAGGGCCATGTTTTGCGGCTTGAAAGGCACGACGTCAAGGCCCCGGCGAAGCAAAAAGCGACAGATGCCGGTCACCAGGGTGCTTTTCCCGGCGTCCGAGGTGGTGCCCTGGATCATCAAGGTTGACATGGAAGCCTTATATCGGGCGGGACTGGCCCATTATTGGACGGGATATACGGGGAATATGGATTTTGTCGTGGGTATTTATGGGCGTTAAGGGTTTAACGTGTTGATCAAATTTTAGACGATTGTGGCAATCATAATCACCATAAAATTATTTCATGGAGAAGCCATGGCCAAAAAATAACTTCGATCAGACAAAAAAACCCTTAAGGGTAACTTTTAACTTTAACAAACCGAGGTTAAAAGTTCCCTTCACGATTGCTCATTTTGTTTGGTAGTGTTCTCTTTGCCGGGCCCGGATGATTTGAGTCGCTTAATAAGTTTAAAAAAATGGTTAAAGCCAAAGATTACAGCTACCAATATGAGAATGATGATTAGTTCCCAAACGGTGTACTGCCCCATAGAACCTCCGGCTCAAGATAACGGAAACAAGGAGAAAAATTCAGGACCGAGCGAGATTACCGCGCTAAGCCGAATGAATTAGAAAAACAACTAATTTTTGCCAACGGTTATGACCCATTGGCTAATCGATTTTTAATCAACGGGTAATTTTATAACTTTATAAGCGATAAAAAATTTTAAACCGCATCAATGACCAATTAAAAATTCCAAAAATTTGGTAAATAATTTTAAATAATAAAAGTTAATCTAGTTTAATGAATCTTGATTGTACGGCTCTAAAGTTAATGAAGCAAATAGTTAGATTTTAAGTCTTACCTTTTAGGCCCCTTTTGGGGAAGGCTATGCGAAGTGTATATTTTACAACGTTTGCCCGTCCCGTTCAAGGCCGATTGAGCCGGAATCAGGCTAACAGGGCGCAATAATTAATCAAAATAGACCGCCCAATCACGCATCGGTCGGTTTTCGCCCGGCCCTCTCGCGCCGCCCCCGGACCCATCGCCTTAGCCTGGCCCTGACCCAACACGCCCAGGGGGCTTATTGGCCCGGGACAACCCCACGTAAGGCCATATTCCCGCCAACCGGGCCACGGCCATTACCGCCCATGGCGGCCTATCCCTTCCAGGGGACAATCAGCGGGGGTCGCGCGCCCATCAATCCGATTCTGGTCTATTCGGCCGATCGGGGCTCCGCTTTGGGGGCGTCCAAGTGAGGGGCACCCGTGGCCCGGGGCTCGCGAAGGTTTGATTTATGGGAGATACGGCTGGCCCGATAACCCGGTGGCTGGCGAAAGGCAGGCGGGAATGGCGAATCCAAAGGCCCTCACGGGCCCGGGGTGGGCCCGAAGGGGCTTGTGGGCGGTTACGAATTCGTGACAACGAATTCGTGTAAGGTTGGATTGTGTAAAATTATATTGAGGTAGCTAAATTAAAATATTTGGTTCTTTTAAGTTGTATAAATTAAATATATATTTATGATTTGAAGTAATAGACTCTAAAGTCGTAGATTTATCAGTATAGATTTTTGATAAGTATTCCATTTCTCTTATTAATTTCTCTACTGAATATGTAATATATTTGTCAATTTCTAAAACTGGCTTGTGAAGAGCAGAAAGAATAATAAACGAAATAAATATCAGCAATAATTTGCTGGTGGTAACTTTATCTCTGGGATTAAAAGGCCGTTTTAAGTCTAATTGAAGTTTTAATTTAAAGAAATAATTTTCAAAAAGATCCTTGATTATATAAAAATTTAAAGCCTTATTGTGATCATTAATAAAATTGCTTAATAATATCGACCACCCGATATGAGAAGTATAAAAATCAATTTTAGTTTGATTTAGAGAATATTCTTTCCTTTTATCTTGATCATAACTTGTTTTAGCCCATTTTGCTAACTGTTTATCACCAATATATTTTAAGCGGCCTTTAGTAAATTTCGCTTGTAAGGCCTGAACTTCGTGTTGAATTCTAGCGGTATCTGTATTATATATACCATGATTGAAATAAGTATGGAAGTAAACGGGACAACCATTTTCCCAAACATTATTAATGGTTGTACGCAGTACATTTGCTTCAGTGTGTAAGACAGATTTTGGGCTTTGCTGTATACCCTTAGAAAAGATAAGAGCGGATTGGGTTGCATCATTAAACATGAATGGCAATGAAATTAAAAAATCGTTTTTTTGTGGCCCGTCTAGCATTTCATTGATATTACGTATACGTGCAAACTTTTTATCAAGTATTACTGGAATTTGTCTATTATTTGAGCTATAGATACTTGCTAAAGAATCTTTTAAAGAGCTTACATCTTTAAATGGATCAGTATACGGTTTAAAATAAACTGGTAATAACGATGATTGACCGAACAATAACCAAGCATTGATTTGGTTAATATTGGTGTACCCTAAATTAAAACTAAAGTCAACATTAAAAAATTGACATGAAGGAGAAGATATAGATAGAAGATCAAAAGCTACAAGATCTTTCTCATTTATGAAGTCATTCCATAATGTATAAAAATAATTTACTTGATCTTCTTTTAACCCCATCATTAACTGATTTATTTTAGGTAATGTTAATGTTACAGGTAATCCATCTACATTATTAACCCAATTTTGACAATACTTTAGTGGTTGATTAGTAGAAACAAGATAACAAGAAAGCATAAATATTTCTTTCCAATCATCTGGAAATGCAATTTTTAGAGCCTTCTTTAATTTTATTTGTTTACTAACACGATCAAATAAATAAAAAGCACCAAATGACTTTTTCTTAAATGGTATTACTTGTCTTTTAGGTAATATTTTCTTGTTAGTTTCATTTAATATAGATTCTTGTATTTCTTTGAGTGATTTATCTTCAAATAAAGCAAGTAACTCATGTAATGAAAAGATAGTAGCAGGTGCAACCTGTTTTTTTTCTTCATCTGGTAAGCTTAAAACTTTTTTAGCAGTATTAAGCATTTTCACTAAAGCATCATTCTGTATTTCCTCGGGAATACTTACCCCTTCAATTTCTTTAGCCTTAAAAAAATCAATGTCGTATATTTCTATATCAAGTATTGGATCTACTGTTCCGATTTTTACCCTTTTACTAAGTGTTGTCTGAGTACTATCTGTATAAGAGTGACCTAAATAAATGTGCCTATTTGGATGCTTACCGGACTGGAATATAAATGGCATTGGTTAGTGACCTCCCGTAGCGTGATGTTCCGTTACCTACGGATGTCTCTTGACGTCAAGTATTTTGTTTCGTAAGCGTGAGAATAATTTTCACGATCTTAACCAATTAGGGCATGAGTTCTTGCAGTTGAAAAGGTAAGAAATGCGCACGTTAGAGGCATGAGCGCATATATTGAAGATAATTATATGCTTTTGTCTATCTAATTTGAGGTATTTGTATTAAATGATATTTTAGCTAAATTCTGGCCATCAAGGGGTCAGTATGTTGTCTTTGGAAACGTTTGATTGGAAAAATAACCCCATGACTGAATCTGAGGCTTTTGCCTTGGGCTGGAATCACCACGGAGGGAAAAATCTCGTCCCCTATTGATGATAATACCCAATAAAATTGTTTTGTTTGTAAATAGATCGCTTAAGCGATGAATTTACTGGCCAAAGATTAGCTATAATAAAAAATAAAATTATTTATGGAACGAAAAAGTTTTTATTATTGAATTCTGAAGCTAAGATTTTACGGCCAGCCTTGGGGCGGGCGGGGGAGGGTGCGGGCTTTTGTCGCCAGGGTGAAGGTGGGCTTAAAAACCAAAGGCGACCGGGGAAACGTCCCGGTCGCCATTGGCCAGATTTTAGTCGTCCAAAGCCAAGAGGGGGATATCGTCGGTGAGATCGATAGTTGGCTCGAGGTCATCGTTGGGCAGAGGCTCGAAGTCTCTCACGTTGGCGTGGGTAATGTA
>JAITKA010000179.1 GCA_031278635.1 Deltaproteobacteria bacterium
GTCAAAATACCCTTTCCCGGTATGGTAAAAGAGATTATTTTCATTGTCAATCACCCTTCCGGGGTGGTCGCGATTATGGTGGGCCTTTCCGTCCCATTTGTGGGCGATTTTTTACGCGCGGGGCATGCGGGCCGCCCTGCCGCCCGTGATGGCAAACGTGGCCACGGTATGGCGGGAAGGGATTTTCACGGGAACGGGGGTTGGGTGGTTTCGGGAAGCGGGCGGGGGGTGAAGGCCGGGCCAAACCCTGGGCGGGGTTTGGCCCGGGGGGGTTTTAGCGTTTGGTGAGGGTGACCTTCTGGGCGCCCTCGACCGCGAAGAGGTCGTTGAAAAAGCCCACGACCCCCTCGACCGACTCGTAGGCGGTTATGACTTCCATGACCACGCCGATTTCCTCGGTCTTGGGATCGGAGACGAAGCCGATCATCTCGTAGGTCACCTTGTGTTTGTCGGCCAGTTCCTTGAGCTTCTGATCCTGGTTCATGAAGAAGTAAACCGTGATCTTGGTGCCGATTATCTCGGCCACGCTCATGAAAAAGGCCGGCATGCCCGGTTTGGTGCCTTCCATGGTGCCCTGGACCAGGAAACGGTTGGGGGCGATGTTCTCCATGGTCGCCCTGACCTTGGCCCGGCCGGCCGGCGGCTGGACTATGAAGGTATTGGAGAACTCGGTGTTTTGGATGGTTATCGATTGACCCTGGGTATCGACGTAGCGCCCGGCTATGTTGGGGACGTCGTCGCGGTTTCTCTCGGTTAAAAGGGTGTCAAACTTCCATATCACGCAAGCGTTCAATAGAAGCATGCCCAAAATCGAACTGATTACCAAAGTTAAAGCACGCATCAAGACCTCTTTTGGCAAAAACGTGGGACGGGAAACGTAAAAGTTGGGACATGGGGGCCCAAAGGGACCCCTGGGGCTCAGAGGCCCAGGACGTCGGAAATCGAGTACAGGCCGGGTTTTTGGCCGGCTATCCAGGCCGCCGCGCGGATGGCCCCGGCGGCGAAGGTGTCGCGGGAGTGGGCCCGGTGGGTGAGCTCGAGGCGCTCGCCGGGGCCCGCGAAAAGGATGGTGTGGTCACCGACTATGTCGCCGCCGCGGACGGCCAGGACGCCGATCTCGTTATCGGTCCTGGCCCCGACGAGGCCGTTCCTGCCGGGGACCATGGCCGCGGCGGGATCGAGGTCGCGGGCGGCCGAGAGGACCTCGAGGAGTTTCAGGGCCGTGCCGCTGGGGGCGTCCTTTTTAAGCCGGTGGTGGGTCTCGATTATCTCGAGGTCGAAGTCGGGGCCCAGGCTTTTGGCCATGAGCTGGGCCACCTTGTACATGAGGTTCACGCCGAGGCTCATGTTGGGCGACCAGAGGACGGGGATTTTTCCGGCCGTCTTGGCCAGGGTCTCGCGTTGGGGGGCGTCGAGGCCGGTGGTGCCGATGACGGCGGCCACGCCGAGGCTTTGGGCCGCGGCCAGGTTGGCCATGACCGCCGCGGGGGTGGTGAAGTCCACGTAGACCTTGGCCTTGGCCGCCGCCTGGGCGAAATCGGCGGTGACGGGGGCGCCCAGGGGCCCGAGGCCGGTCAGGAGGCCGACGTCGGTCCCGAGGTCGGGGCAGTCGGGGCGCTCGGCGGCCCCGACGAGGGTGAGGTTCCCGGAATTGTGGATCGCGTCTATCACCCTGCGGCCCATGCGGCCCAGGGCCCCGCAAACGGCCACGGGTATTTTCTCGTTCATGGTTGCGTCACCTTAAATGGGGGCCCCGTCGTCCGGGGCCGGGGCGGGAAGGGCCGGCCTTTCCCGCCCGGGATTAGCCTCGTTTGGGAGGGAAATGGGCCGACCATTCGGCGGCGATGGCGTCCAGTTGCTTTTTGACCGGCTCCGAGGGCGGGAACATGGGGCTCCGGGTGAGGCCGGACATGCTGCCGCTTAACCCCATAAGGTATTTAAGGGGAATCGGGTTGGTCTCGAGGAACAGGGCCTTGAAGAACGGGAGGAGCCTGAAAAAGGCCTTCCGGGCCTCGTCGAGCTTCCCGGCCTCCCAGTCGCGCCACATGGTGACGAGGGGGCCCGGGACTATGTTGGCCGCGACCGATATGACCCCGCAGCCGCCCACGGCCCAGAGGGGGAGCGAGAGGCCGTCGTCGCCGCTGGTGACGAGGAAATCGGGGCCGCACAGCTCGATGGTCCGGATCATCTGGTTCAGGTCCCCGGTGGCCTCCTTGACGCCCACGATCAGCTCGTGCGCGGCCAGGCGGGCCATGGTGTCGGGGAGGATGTTGACCCCGCAGCGGGAGGGGATGTTGTAGAGGATGACCGGGAGCCCGGCGGCCTCGGCCACGGAGACGAAATGTCGGTAGAGTCCGTCCTGGGTTGGCTTATTGTAGTACGGGGAGACCAAAAGGAGACCGTCGGCGCCCACTTGCTTGGCGTGGACGCTCATGTTTATGGCCTCGGCGGTGGAATTGGAACCGGTCCCGGCCAAAACCGGTACCCTTCCGTTCACAATCTCCACCGTGGAGGCCACGACTTGGTTGTGTTCGTCGTGGGTCAGGGTCGGCGACTCGCCGGTGGTCCCGCAGGCCAGGACGGAGCTCACGCCCGAGGCGATTTGCCAGTCCAGGTGGGCCCGGAGGGCCGGGTAATCGACCCCGTTTTCCGTGAAAGGCGTGACCAAAGCCGGCATCACGCCCCTAAAGTTGGCAGTCATTTTTATCACCAAAACCTTCTTGAAAAAATAACGGGTATGCGTTTTCGCTTTGGGGGCCGGCCGACGGGCCGGCCTCCCGCCCCCGTTAACCGGTCGCGGGAGGGTGATGGCCAGGGCGTCCCCGGCCAAGGCGCCCGGCCTTACCCATAATCCCAATGATAACCGAAACGGTGGCGGGTTTGTAGGGAAAAATCGACCGGGGGCCGGCCTATTTCCTGAAAATGTCGGGCTCCACCTGGCCCGAGAAGGTAAAGCGGACCGGGCCCTCGAGGAAGACCTTGGTCGGGGCCTCGGCCGGCCCCTCGTAGCGGACCGTCAGGTCCTCGCCGCCGCGGGTCTTGACCGTGATCGAGGTGGCCGTGACCAGCTTCTGGGAGGCGGCCAGGAGGGCGGCGGCGGTGACCCCGGTCCCGCAGGCCAGGGTCTCGTCCTCGACCCCGCGCTCGTAGGTGCGCACGGCCAGGGTGTTCTCGGAGAGGACCTTGACGAAGTCCACGTTGGTTCCCTCGGGGTTGAAGGAGGCGTGGCGCCTCACGGCCCGGCCGTACTTGACCACGTTCAGATCGTCGAGGTCATCGACCCAGGCGACCGCGTGGCTGACCCCGGTGTTGATCCGGTAATAGGTCTGGCTGTAGCCGTCCGTCTCGACCCTGGCCGCGCCCTCGGGCTTACCGATCCTGGGCAGCATCACGCTCACGGTCGCGTCGGTCACCGTGGCCTCAAGGACGCCCGCCTTGGTCTTGATGGACATGGAGGCCGGGGCGATGGAGACCAGGTGGGCCAGGTGGGCCGAGCAGCGGCTGGCGTTACCGCACATGTCGGCCTCGGAGCCGTCGGAATTGAAGAACCTCACGGCGAAATCGACCTCGTCCGGCCCCGCGGTGATGAACACGGTCCCGTCCGCGCCGACCCCGTACTTGGGGCGGCAGATGAGTTTGGTCACCTTGGCGAGATCGCCCTCGGCGACCACGTTGTTCCAGTTATCGATGATAACGAAATCATTGCCGTGTCCGCTATATTTGTAGAATTTGAATTTCTCCATGGAGTTTTTTTCCTTTATGTGTCAAGGGTGATGGTTTATTGGGTGGCCGCCGGGGGTTTTTGGCCCGGGCGGCCTTAAAGGTGGCCCATAGCCACGGCCCCTAGGGCTAAAGGCCATGGCTGCGGGCCAAAATCAAGGTTCCGGGGGCTTTGGCCGCGCCCCTTCGGGCGGGGTCAAAGGGTCTCGCCCCTTATCAAATCCTCGCGTGTCTCCCTGGCCCGGATGACGCGGTACGAGTCGCCCTCGACCAGGACCTCCGCGGCCCGGGGCCGGGAGTTGTAATTGGAGCTCATGGAAAAGCCGTAGGCCCCGGCGCTTTTGACGGCCAGGTAGCCGCCCTGGGGGACCGGGGGTATGGGCCTGTCCTTGGCCAGGAAATCGCCCGACTCGCAGACCGGGCCGACCACGTTCACGGTGACCGGGGCGGCCTGGCCCCGGGCCACCGGGACTATCCCGTGGTGGGAGCCGTAGAGGCTGGGCCTTATGAGATCGTTCATGGCCCCGTCGGTAACGAGGAAGCGCTTGCCGGGGGTTATTTTGTCGTAGAGGACCTGGACCACGAGGACGCCCGCGTTCCCGGCCACCACCCGGCCCGGCTCGAATATCAGGGTCGCCTTTTCCCCGGCCAGGGCCCCGATCACGCTTTGGGCGTACTCGGCCGGGCTGGGGGGCGTCTCGTCCAGGTAGGTTATGCCCAGGCCGCCGCCCAGGTCGATGTGGCTTATGGCGATCCCGGCCTCCCGCAGCCTCGCGATCAGGGCCCTGAGGCGGGCGACCGTGTCCACGAAAGGCGCGACCGAGGTCAGCTGGGAGCCTATGTGGCAGTCTATGCCGACTATCTCGATGGCCGGGTCGTCCTTGGCCCGCAGGTAGAGGCCGAAGGCCTCATCGACCGGCACGCCGAATTTGCTCTCCTTGAGGCCCGTGGCCACGTAGGGATGGGTGCCGGGGTCCACGTCCGGGTTGACCCGGAAGGCCACCGGGGCCTTTTTCCCCATGTCCCTGGCGATTTGGGAAACGGCCGCGAGCTCGGGGCCGGACTCGACGTTGAAGGCCAGTATCCCGGCCGCGAGGGCCTCTTTGATCTCGGCGGGCGTTTTGCCCACCCCGGAGTAGACTATTTTGCCGGCCTGGACGCCGGCCCTGAGGGCCCTGAAAAGCTCGCCGCCGGAGACGATGTCGGCCCCCAGGCCCAGTTTGGCCACCTTGGCCAGGAGGGCCAGGTTGGAGGCCACCTTGACCGAGTAGCAGACCAGGTGGGGGACGGGGGCGAAGGCCCGGTCGAACGCGGCCAGATGGCCCTCGAAGGTCCCGGAGCTGTAGACGTAGACGGGGGTGCCCACCTCCCGGGCTATGCGGCTAAGGGGCACGCCCTCGGCATGAAGTTCTGAGTCTCGGTAAATGAAATGGTCCATCCAAAACCTCCCCGCCCCGTTGGCGGGCGCCCGCCGGGGGCGCCCCGCCCTGGGGGCGGCCTCTGGCCTTACAGGCCGGGATCCTCGAAAACGGGCCGCTCCTCGGGGCCGGCCTCGGTCGCCGGGGCGAAATAAACCTCGGCCTCGGGCGAGGGCCCGCTCTCGTTATGGTTGGGGCTGTCGTCGACGGCGGTCAGCCGGTACCTGAGGTCCGCGTTATCCGGGACGTTCACGTCCAGATAGGTGTTGGCCGTGTGGAGGCCGCCGATCCTCCCGTAATTTTCCTCACCCACCAGGGTACGGTAGAGGTAAAAGCCGGCCACCCCGTCGCTCTCCCGGCGGTCGCGCCAGGTCAGCCTGACCCCCTCGGGGGTGACGGCCGCGTCGAGGTAGGGCGGCGGCGCGGGCGGCAGGCGATCCTCCACCCTGACCGTTATCTCCCGGGTCCAGGGCCCGGGGATGAGCGACTCGCCCCTCGGGAGGACGGCCCTGGCCCTGTAGACGTAATCGTTCCCGTAGGCCACGTTAAGATCGACCCGCCCGTCGGTCACGGGATCGAGGGAGACGAAGGCGGCCTCTGTGGCCACTCGCCGCTGGACCTCGACCAGCCGCCCGGAGGGCGGGGGCGTCCAGGAGAGCCTCACGGAAAGGTCCTCCACCGCGGCCGAGAAGCCGGCAAGGGCCCCCGGGGGCCGATCCATCAAGACCTTGGTCGTCCTCCAGGCGTCGGGGTGGACCCCGCCCCGGTGGGAGAAACCGGCCACCCCGAAAACGTAGGCCCGGCCCTGCCTCAGGTCCGTCTGCCAGACGTAGGGCCCTGGGCCGTATACCTGCCCGGGGGCCGGGGCCAGGAGGTAGACCTCGTCGACCTTCTTCAGGTCGAAGGGGCAGCCGTCGCAATAGGTGGCCAGATCGTAGTCGACGGCCCAGACCTCGAAATGGTTCAGGGTCTTCAGGGGCCGCTCGGCCATGTTGGCCGCCGGGACGTTCCAGGTCAGCCACAGGTGGCCGTTCTCGTCCAGCTCCTGCTTAAGCCCCTCCACCGGCCCCGGCAGGGTGACGATCTCCGGGTAGGGATGGGTCTTGACCCCGCAGCCCCCGGCCATGGCCATGATGGCCAGGAGGCAAAGGGCCGCGAAGGGGCCGGCCAGAGGCCCGGCCGGATGTCCGGCCGGGGGGCGTTTTGGGCTATCGGCTTCAGTCATGTCGTTTTTCCCGATCTTTCCCCGGGGAAACCGGGGGATCGTTCGATTTCCAGCCGGCGAGTTCCCGCCGGTCCGCGGCCAGGAGGTCCCTGGCCTCGGCTATCCGCAGGGAAACCCGCTCCCAGGCCGTCCCGCCGGGGGTCGTCCGGCGGGCGGAGATGAGTTTGTCGACCGAAAGGGAGCGGGCGAAGGCCGGATCGGCCAGGGGGCAGAACTCCCGGAGGGTGGCCGGGTCGGCCTCGCGGATGGACCGGCCGGCCCCGGCGAGGCGGGCCACGAGGGCCCCCACGGCCGCGTGGGCCTCCCGGAAGGGCATGCCCCTCAGGACCAGGTGATCGGCCAGATCGGTCGCCCCGACGTAGGGGTCGTCGGCGGCCTCCCGCATGCGGGCCAGGTTGAACGCGATGCCCCGGACCATGGCGGCGGTCAGCGGCAGGACCAGCCCCAGGGTGTCGGCGGTGTCGAAAAGGGGTTCCTTGTCCTCCTGCAGATCCCTGTTGTAGGAAAGCGGGAGGCCCTTGACCGTGGTCAGGAGGGCCACGAGGTTCCCGATGACCCGGCCGGCCTTGCCCCGGGCCAGCTCGGCCCCGTCGGGGTTTTTCTTCTGGGGCATCATGGAGCTGGTGGTGGCCAGGGAATCCGGGAGGGTGGCGAACCCGAACTCCGAGGAGGTCCACAGGACTATCTCCTCGGCCAGCCTTGAGACGTGGACCGCGAGGATGGCCCCGAAGGCCAGGAACTCCAGGGCGAGGTCGCGGCTGGCCACCGCGTCGAGGCTATTGGGGGACGGGTACAGATCCGGGATGGCCAGGGCCTCGCAGACGACCCATGGGTCTATGGGGAGCCCGGTCCCGGCCAGGGCCCCGGAGCCCAGGGGCATGTCCAGAAGCCGCCCCCGCAGGCCCCAGAGCCTGTTCAGGTCCCTCGTGAACATCTGGTAATAGGCCATCAGGTGATGGGCCAGCAAAACCGGCTGGGCCCGCTGGAGGTGGGTGTAGCCGGGCATGGGGGCCTCGCCCGCCCCCGCGGCCCTGTCGACCAGGGCCTCCCGCAGATCGATAAGCGCCCCGGCCAGATCGTCGCTCACGGCGATCAGGTAAAGCCGCTCGTCCAGGGCCACCTGATCGTTCCGGCTCCTGGCCGTGTGGATCTTGGCCCCGGCCGGCCCCGCCAAATCGGTCAGGGCCCTCTCCAGGTTCATGTGGACGTCCTCCAGGGACTCGTCCCAGTCCATGGCCCCGCTTTCCAGCCTCGCGGCCAGCGCCCCCAGGCCCGAGAGGATGGCCGCGAGCTCCCCCTCGGTGATGAGGCCCGCCCCGGCCAGCATCAGGGCGTGGGCCCTGGTCCCGGCCAGATCGTGCCCGGCCAGGCGGCGATCGTAGCCCACGGAGACCGAGGCCTTGGCCAGGGCCGGGTCCATGGGCGCTTTCAGGCGGCCCTTCAGGAAGGCCGGGCCGCCGTCGGGCTTTAAGGAAGGGTCGGCTTTCGGCCGACCCTTCGATGGAGCGCTGTCTTTGCTTTTACCGGTCACTTTCCGTCCCCGGCGCCCGGCGGGGCGCCTTAGCCCCGCAGGAGTTTGTTGATGCGGAGCCTTAGGCCGTTAAGCCTGATGAAGCCCCCGGCGTCGGCCTGCTCGTAGACCTGGTCGGCCTCGAAGGTGGCGTAGGCGTCGTGGTACAGGGAATCCTGGGACTTGCGGCCCACGACCCTGGCCGAGCCCTTGTAGAGCTTGAGCCGGACCAGTCCGTTGACCCGCCCCTGGGTCTGGTCGACCAGGGCCTGGAGGGCCAGCCGCTCCGGGGCGTACCAAAAGCCGTTATAGACCATGGCCGAGTACCTGGGGACGAGGGAGTCCTTCAAAATGAAGGCCTCCCGGTCGAGGGTCAGGGTCTCGAGGTTGCGGTGGGCCAGCCACAGCAGGGTCCCGCCCGGGGTCTCGTAGACGCCCCGGCATTTCATGCCCACGAAACGGCTCTCGACCAGATCTATCCTGCCCACCCCGTGGAGGCCGGCCAGCCCGTTGAGGCGGGCCAGGAGGGCCGCGGGGCTCAGCTTCACCCCATCTACGGCCACGGGATCGCCCCCCTGGAACTCGATCTCCACGTAGGCCGCCTCGTCCGGGGCCTTTTCCGGGGCCCTGGTCAGCAAAAACATGCCCTCGTCGGGCTCGCGCCACGGATCCTCCAGAATCCCCCCCTCGTAGCTCACGTGGAGGAGGTTCCGGTCCATGGAATATGGTTTATCGACCGTGACCGGGACGGGGATGCCGTGCTTCTTGGCATAGGCGATGAGCTCCGACCTTGAGGCGAAATCCCACTCCCGCCATGGGGCCACGGTCCGGACGCTGGCGTCCAGGGCCATGGCCGTCAGCTCGAAGCGGACCTGGTCGTTACCCTTGCCCGTGGCCCCGTGGGCTATGGCGTCCGCGCCCTCGGCCCTCGCGACCTCCACCAAATGCTTGGCTATCACGGGTCTGGCCAGCGACGTGCCCAAAAGGTACTGGCCCTCGTAGATCGCGTTGGCCCTGAGGGCCGGGAAGACGAAATCCCCCACGAATTCCTCGGTGAGATCCCTGATGATACACTTGGAGGCCCCGGTTTTTATGGCCTTCTCCTCGAGCCCGTCCAATTCCTCCGCCTGGCCCACGTCGGCGCAGAAGGCGATAACCTCCTCCGCCCCGTAGTCCTCGCGCAGCCAGGTCAGGATGATGGAGGTGTCGAGCCCCCCGGAATAAGCCAGAACGATTTTCTTTGCCTTGGCGGCCGTTTTAACCGACATTATGCCGTTTCTCCTTTAATGCCACTGATTCGCGTTATCCCGGGCCCCCATGGCGCCGGGTCGTAAAGCCCCTGCCAACGGCAATCGGCATTGCTGCAATTTAACAAGATGGCAGCTCACTTGCAAGCGATTTTTTACGTTTAAATGCCTGATTAATTCTTCCGGGCGAAAATCTAGGCATAAAAAGAAAAAAAATCCCCCCATTCAACCCCTTTAGCCGACTTTATCGGACCGTCCCCCGGCCGGCCCCCCCAGGGGGCCGGCCGGGGGACTTTTTGGGCCCGCCGGATCTTTTTGCCCGCTACAGCAGTAAACCGCCGGCAAGATCATGAAATAGTCACTGAAAACTTGTAATAGACGTTAAGAGACTTCTTTCGTCAAAAAATTTTGACCCCCAAAGACGGAAAAAGACCAGTCCCTTCCAAACAGGCTCTGTATATCACGGGAAATACTAATTTTTTTTGTAAAGGCAAGAAAAATTCGCGAACTTGAGAATGAGAAACTGCTAGATAATTCAGGGGAATAGCGTAAAGGTTATTTTTTGACCTTAAACGATCGGTATTTTGGTGTTGTCAATGATTCGGTTTGGTGGTATTCTCTTCCCTACCCTTGGCGCGATTGGCTCTTTCAATCTCCCAAGATACCCGATTAAATGATTGTGAATATTTTAGTTTGTTAAGATAAATATATCAAAAATATAACTATTGTTGACTAGATTATCATTAAACTTATAATTAATTATACATTTTTTGGTATTTCATTTTGACATAACAAGTACAATTCGTTGTGTCAATATACGAGGTAGTGGTTTTTCTATGGCCATTACCATAAACTAATGGGCAGTAGCCCAATCAATGACGGCCCAGAGGGGCCGTGGACCAGGAGAGGTTTAGAATGCTTAGCAAATGGAAGTGGATATCTTTCGGTATCGGAGTCATCGCCGGGGCCATCGGGGCCACCGTTATCTCAAGCCGCCCATCGTACATCAAGGACGGGGCCACCACCCTGCTTAGCCACGGGCTGACCGCCAAGCGGAAACTGCAGTCCCTGGGTGGCGCCGCGAAGGAGAATCTCGAGGATCTGGTGGCCGAGGCCGATCAGAAGGCCCAGGACCGGGCCAACGCCAAGTCCCAGTCCTGACGGGGGAGGGATTAACCACGCTTAAGGCCCGGCCGGGACCCGCGCCCGCCTTAACCAAGATCGCGACCGGCAAACTACGGATAGTTCGCCCATAGGCCTTTCGCGGCCCAACCCTTCCCGCCGGCGGGGGCGCCACTCTGGCGAGCCCAAGCGCCCCCCAACCGGCCCCGCCTGGAAAGGGCCGCCGGCCCCAACCCCGGGGCCCCCTTTGGGCCAAAAAACCAAACCGGGCCCCAATCACAACTCCGACATGAAGTCGCTGAAACGTTGGTTAAAAAACTTATGAACGGACTAATACTCTCCGATTTGCGGGGGAGGCTCAGGGTCAGGATACCCCGTCCCTGCCTCACCTCCAGGACCTTCGATCGCCTGTCAGCGGCCATTAACAAGTGCGGCGGCATCAGATACCTGGCCCATAACCCCATGACCGCCAGCATATTGATCATCTACGAACCCTCAACGTTAATCAGGCTTAGGATAATAAGCGCCCTTAGCGATTTCGAGCCAGGCCACCAAAGGGCCCTCTCGGGCAAGGAACTGGGCATACTGGCCATAGGCGAGGAAACCCCCCTGCCCTTTAACCCCGTCTGGTCTTTCGTTCTCAAAAGAATCTTCCTACCCAGCCCCATCCGGCATTTCATCACCGTCGTTACCGCCATACCCTATATCTTCGAGGGCTTGAAATACCTGTTGTGGCGCAACCAATTGTCGGTGGAGGTCCTGGACGCCTCGGCCCTGACCGTGCTCTTCAGCAGGTACGACCTGAGCTCGGCCGGGACGCTCCTCTTTTTCTTCTCCCTCTCCCGCTACCTCGAGGCCTGGACCCGCCGCCGCAGCATCTCCGGCCTGTTCAGGAGCCTGGCCGGCCACGAGGAACTGGTCTGGATCAAGACCGACGACGGCCAGGAGATAAGGGTCAAGGAATCCGAGCTTGGCGTGGGCACGAAGGTCATAGTCCGCGCCGGCGGGCTGGTCCCCGTCGACGGCAGGATCGTCGAGGGCGAGGCCATGATCAACCAGGCCACCATGACCGGCGAGCCCCTCGCGGTCAGGAAGACCATCGGCGGGGCCG
This sequence comes from Deltaproteobacteria bacterium, assembly GCA_031278635.1. Taxonomy (GTDB): domain Bacteria; phylum Desulfobacterota; class Desulfarculia; order Adiutricales; family Adiutricaceae; genus JAIRNQ01. The sequence goes on from JAITKA010000179.1 coordinate 11,354, forward strand.
CCTTCGCCGGCACCGCGGTCGAGGAGGGCGAGATAGTCATCCGGGCCGACAAGGTCGGCGGCGAGACCAGGATCCGTTCCATCATCGAGTACATCAAGGAGTCCGAGGCCTCCAAGACCGGCCTCCAGGGCCGGGCCGAGCGCAAGGCCGACGCCATCGTGCCCTACAACTTCCTCCTGGCCGGGCTCATATACCTCATAACCGGCAACACCATGAAGGCCGGGAACGTCCTCCTGGTCGATTATTCCTGCGCCATAAGGCTCTCCTCGCCCCTTGTGGTCCTGACGGCCATGCGCGAGGGCAACGACAACGGCATACTCATAAAGGGCGGCCGCTATTTCGAGGAGCTGGCCAGGGTCAACACCATCGTTTTCGACAAGACCGGGACCCTGACCGAGGCCAAGCCCGAGGTCGGCGAGATAGTGACCTTCAAGCCCTTCCAAAGGGACGAGTCCCTGCGCCTGGCCGCCTGCCTCGAGGAGCACTTCCCCCACCCCGTGGGCCGGGCCGTGGTCCGGCAGGCCAAGGCCGAGGGCCTCAAGCACGAGGAGGAGCATACCTCCGTCAATTACGTCGTGGCCCACGGCATCTCCTCCACCTGGCACGATCGCCGGGTCCTCCTGGGGAGCCGCCATTTCGTCATCGACGACGAGAAGGTCATCATGACCCCCGAGGAGGAGGCCGAGGCGGCGAGGCTCTCCTCGGACGGCTCAAGCCTTATCTACATGGCGGTGGACGACCAGCTGGCCGCCCTAATCTCCATCAAGGACCGCCTGAGGCCCGGGGTCAAGAAAACCATAGCCACCCTCAAGGAGCAGGGGGTCGAACGCATCGTCATGCTAACCGGGGATCTCAGGAACGCGGCCCAAGCCATGGCCAACGAGGCCGGCTTCACCGAGTTCCTGGCCGAGCTCCTCCCGGACCAGAAGGCCAAGGTCCTCAAGGGCCTGCGCCGCCGCGGCGACGGCGTCCTCATGGTCGGCGACGGCCTGAACGACTCCGCGGCCCTCTCCCTCGCCGACGTGGGCGTGGCCCTCTCCGACGGCTCGGAGCTGGCCAAGGACGTGGCCAACGTCCAGCTCCTCAAGGGCCGCCTCGAGGGCCTCAATTTCGCCCGCGAGCTCTCGGTCGAGACCATCAACCGCATCCATTCCAATTACCTCATCATCGTGGCCCTCAACAGCCTCTTCCTGACCCTGGGCCTCTTCGGCGTCATAGGGCCCGGCATAACGGCCCTCCTCCACAACGCCACCACCTTCGGGGTGGCCCTGAGGGCCACGAGGCCCATCCTCCCCGACGAGCGCAAGCTCGCCCTCCTGCCGCCCCTGGGGCCCGAGCTCCTGGACGATCCCGTCCCGGCCGAGCCCGTCAAGGCCCCCCACAAGCGGCGGGCCAAAGCCAAGGCCTGAAAAAACGGCCCCGACCCGGGGGGCCCCCGCGCCCCCCGGCCACCCCACGGGGGACCAGCCCCCCTTAATCCCCCCCATGACCGGTTCGCCCGGCCCCGGGCCCCGCGAGGCCCCATGGGGGGCCCGCTTTTGGAGCCAGCATGATCGTAAGCCTTACCCACGGTCGCATCCGAGCCAGGTTGACCCATCTGAGGGGCCAGGAAGCGCCCGACATCCCGGTCGGCGCCATCAAGGGCGTCAAGAACGTAACCATCAACCCCATGACCGGCAGCGTCCTCCTCGAGTACGACCCCGACCTGATTGGCCTCGGGGACATCGCCGAATTCCTCGAGCCCTTCGACCCCGAGGGCGCGGCCACCCTGCGTAACCCCGGACTCCTCAAACCCCGCTCCGTTTTCCCCAGACCCGTCGAGGTGCCCATCGAGCTCGTGACCGACGACGAACGGCCCCAGGTCCTGGCCCGCCGCCACCGCGAGCGCCCCAGGGGCTCGGCCGCCGCCACCCACGAGACCCTCAACCTCACCGTCGGCTTCCTCAGCGTCGTCTTCTCGGCCTTCTGGGGCTCGATGAGGGCCCACACCATCCTGGGGGCCAGCTTCGGCATCATGCTGGGCCAGCACGTCTGGAAACACCGCCGCCGCCTCAGGCCCCTCCACCAGATGAGCTGGATGGAAATCCTGGGCATCGAGATCCCCGGCTTCCTGCGCCCCGCGCCGCCCGAGCCGCCCGAGCTGCTCGAGCCGCCCCACGAGGACGACCCCGATCCCGTCATCGAGGCCAGCCTGGCCGACGGCCAAGGCCCCCCCGAGGGCCAGCCGACCCATTAGGCCCATCAAAAAGCCGCCCCAGCCAGGGCGGCTTTTTAATGGGCCTTCCGGGGAGAAACCCGGCCCGCCCTTCGGGCCAAGCTTTGCCCCAAATGACGCTCTGAACCATAAATGTTCATATATATTTATTTTTCAACGTAATCATTGGATACGTGTCCTCCGACGTGATAATTTTGTATCCTTGAGACGATTTCCTCGGCATAATCTATTTCAACGCCAATCCAAAACCTTCCCAGGTTCTGGCAACGGTCAAACGTCGTCCCGCTTCCCCCGAAAGGATCCAGGACGATATCCCCCACATTCGTGCTCATCAAGATAACCCTTGAAACTAACTTGGTGGAAAGCGCATTTGCGCCCCTTCTTTTGTCCTTAAACTTCCAATGGCGGACGGGGGAAATATCCGTCCATACATCCTTTAACGTTACACCATTGGGATTTAAAGCCTTTCTGTGGCCACCATAATCCTTTATCTCCTTGCCGCAATGCCGGCACAATTCCACGGGTGTCCTTATTCGTTTAAATACGTTAGGCTTACCTTTGGTATAATACAATAAACTATAATGACTTGGATATAACCTTCCGGGTATTGGCAATGAAGTACTCATCGCTATGGCTATCCAATGCCTAAAAAGCATTCCTAAATCAAACAAATACGAACCATACATAATATTCCATCTGGGTAGGTTATATATAAACAGTGAACCGCCTGGCTTAAGAACCCTCACGCATTCTTGAATCCAAGTTTTTGACCAAGCCAAATATTTAGCTTCGCTGAGGCTATCATTCGTGTTTTCTCCATAAATTTTACGCAAATTAAATGGAGGATCTGCGAAAATTGTATCTATAATGTTAGATTTAATGCCTGGTAAAATGTTTAAGCAATCATCATGAAATAAAGCCCCATATCTGGATTGATAAAATGAATCCATAGGTTTATTTACATAGTTTTCCAAAGTAAAACGATTTGTTTTATCTTGGAACTCCGGATACAATAAATTACACATAAGCTCCTCAGTGCCGGGCGATTTGCTCGGCCAAAACCCTTTGGCGTATTGGTTCGATGATTTGCCGGTTAACGTCGTCAGGGCCGCCGCCGTTGCCAACGTGATTTCGATTATGCCCAAAAACAGGCCTATCCCGCTGTTCTCGTTAATGGATTTGACGCGTATCGCCAAAGCCCTCTAAGAGTCAGGATTATTCCTGATATATTCCCTTATTTGGTATAGGTGCGTTATCTCTCGATCCGCCTTGCGGATGTGAACAAATTCCGAGTATACGTTCTGCAAATACATTTGGAACGTTTGGAACATGTTTACCGATGAATCCGGGTTATAGAGGTAACTGTTTTTCAATAACGCAAAATTGCAAACAATCGCCTCTATCTTACCTATGTACTTTTTTTGGTCATGGGTGGTCGCGATGACTATCTTGGCCGTCAACGCCTCGTTTAGCCTGGTGAGCCGATCATGCATTTTCGTTGACCTTCGCCGTATGTTTGGCGTCGTCGGCGTCCACTCTCCTAAGGATTTTCTGATCGACGCCCAATACCTCTTCCAGTCTGTCCCATGTTTGCAGCGAGCCCCTGCGCTGGCCCCACTCAAGCATGCATATCATCGTGCGTTTGATCCCGGCCAATTGAGCCAATTCTTTTTGGGTCATGTTTTGGGATAGCCTGATTCTCTTAAGCGCGATAAACATTTTCTTCTCATCCAGTGAACTTTAACCAGATTATAGTTCACATCATGTGACCTATCAAGGGATTTTATGCGATTGAACACAAAAATCTTTGCCGAGCGTTTACGGCAAGTCAGAAAATCGGCGGGGTTAACGGGCGCGAAGTTGGCCAAAGCGTTTGGTATGCAAAAATCCGCCATTGCCAACCTAGAGTCGGGGGGCCGCAGCCCGGCGGTCGATACGCTTTACAAACTGGCCATAACGTTAAACGTGTCCTCTGATTTCCTGTTGGGGCTGCCATCGCCCCCGCACGTCCCCGGTTGGGTTCTGGAATTGATGCCAGAGCTTGAATCCCTTGACCATGCGGGCCGGGAGGCGGTTAAGGCGGTCATAAAAAGTTTATCCCAAAGGGATAAAGGCGGACCGAAGGCTTAACCGCTTTGGCTCTCGGCTGCCCACTTGGCAAAGGCGGCTTGCCTGTCTTCAGGCATGCCGCCCCTGAGCCAAACGCGTATGTCTGTGCCGGTCAGGCAAGCCAGCTTGTCGGCAACCGGGGCGCTTGCGTTTCTACGCCCGGTCAAATAATGGCTTAACAAGCCAGGGGTTATTTGGGCTAACGATGCTAGGTATGTCTGGGTTGCGATCAACATGAAAACAATTTTTTACACAACGTATAACCTTGTCAAGGGTTTTTATAGTGATCGACAAAATTCCTCCCCCTTTTCTATTTGACTGAGAGATAAACCATGGAAAACGTGGATAAAATTTTTAGCGAGGCGCTTAATTATTATGCTTCCAAAGAGCGCAGCCAAACCATTTTTTCAAACAAGCTACAAATTTCCGTAGGGTATTTGAACCACCTGTTAAAGGGACGAAACAAGGGGTCCGATGCGGTAAGGAGAAAAATAGCGACCAACCTGGGTTTTCCGGGCTCTGGTTACGAACAGTTCCTTGACGTTGGGCGGGCCATTTTGGCCGGGCGAGATCCCGACGCCATCGAGGAGGACTGGGTTGGCTTGACCGGGGACGATCTGAGGGAACGGGGCTTTATTACCGTGCCGTTTTCGGATAATATGAAGCTCGCGGCCGGATCGGGCGGTACCATACCCATTACGGACGAGGTGGAAAAAAGCAAGGTGATCATCCACGGCCCTTCCCTGGGCCGCAGGTCATCGCGCAATTTGCAAGCCTTCAGGGTCGGCGGGGATTCCATGTGCCCTATCCTTGACGAGGGCGGCATCGTCTTGGT
>JAITKA010000001.1 GCA_031278635.1 Deltaproteobacteria bacterium
TTAGGACGCGGTTGGGCTAAACACGATTTAATTGGCTGGAAATGATCGGCCACGTAGTCACAGGGAAGGCTCGTTTGGCCGTCTGGGCCACCCACCGTTAGCCCCCCGCCCAAACGCCAGCGATATGGCCCAATCCCATAGCATCCGTTATCTCCGAGGGTCATGCGGGCTAACTGTGACGAAATTAGGACGCGGTTGGGCTAAACGCGATTTAATTGGTTGGAAATGATTGGCCACGTAGCCACAGGGAAGGCGCGATTGGCCATAATCCGCCCGCATGATGCGTCCAGCCCGCCCGAAATTAGCGCCCAATCCCATAGCATCCGTTATCACCGTGAATCAGGCCGCCCGAAATTAGCGGCCAATCCCTTCACATCCGTTATCACCGTGAATCAGGCCGCCTAATTGTGACGAAATTAGGACGCGGTTGGGCTAAAGGCGAATTAATTGGCTGGAAATGATTGGCCGCGTAGTCACAGGGAAGGTTCGATTGGCCATAATCCGCCTGCATGATGCGTCCAGGCCGCCCGAAATTAGCGCACAATCCCATAGCATCCGTTATCACCGTGAATCAGGCCGCCCGAAATTAGCGGCCAATCCCGCCACATCCGTTATCACCGGGGGTCATGCGGCCTAAATGAGACGAAATTAGGCGGCGGATGGGCTAAAGGCGAATTAACTCGCCGGTAATAAGGCGCCGCTTATGGTCAGGGATTGGCCGATGGCCTAAAATTCCGCTAGCTTATCTGGCAAATGAATGGGGCTCGGTGTCAGGGGCGCTAAAAATCGTTGACATTGACTGGCGTGTCTGACTTATAATGGATCATGGTTTGGCCTTATCCAACGGTATGTGGTTTGACCTCGCTTGAATTCGTAAAACTCGCGCCAGATTTGACTGATCCAAACGAACTCCGCCGAAGTTAGTTAAAGCTATAAGTCTTGCGGGAGCGCTTTGCGCGAAAGAGGGTTTGCCTTAGTTGGCATTGTTTCCGGCTTGATGGCCAGGGCCACAAAAACCGCTGCCATAGACCGCCGTGTCTGAGTTAATATGGATCATGTTTCGGCTATATCCAACGGTATGTGGTTTGAGCTAACGCGATTTCGTGAAATTCGCGCCAGATTTGACTGATCCAAACGAACTCCGCCGAAGTTATCGGTAGATGGCTGTCTCGTCAAGTAGCCTTTAACGAAAGTCGAATGTCATACCTAGCAATGGTTCCGGCTTGGAAACTTGGGCCCCACATCTATCCATACAGGCTCCCGTGTCCGTTGCTTATCGTTATGGACTATTCACACTGGCCGCGCCAAGTCTCAAATCTATTCTGGACTGATCGAAATTAGCGAGCTCTTGCGTTTTCGTGATCGTATCTGGCTTATGTATTGTCAGTCTAGCCACGATTAGCTTTGCTCAGACTGATTGTGGTAAAGGCAAACAGCAATGCTTACTCAATTAGAGCTGCAGGCATATCAGAAGGGCCCCAAGATGCGAAATTAGGGTCAAGTAAAAAAAATTTTTTAGCCCCTGCCGCCCACAATATTTTGTATTTTTTTTTGGGTAGGCAACCTACATGATGTGTAACTTAAGTTCAATTGGATATTAATGTATAGAAAATGCTTGACAACTTCGATAAGATCGGTGTAAATAGAACCAAGATTACAGTAGCGGGAGGTGACTCCCTTTTCTGACAACATCACTTTTCGAAATGAGGTGCAATTTTGGCTAAGAACACTCTTAAGAACATCAGAGAGCAGATGCTCCTGAGTAAGGCGGAGCTGGCCCGCAAGGCCGGCGTTTCCCCGATGACCATCGACCGCATCGAAAACGGCGAGAAGGCTCGGATGGAGACGATGAGGAAGATCATTTTGGCCCTGGGCTTTTCATTGGACGAGAAAGACAAAATCTTTGCGGACCTGCTGTGAAAGGTATGGGGTCGAGCCCGCCGGCCTTTTGGAACTCGACCCCTTTTAACCCATTGCCAGATGTTTGTTAGGAACCTTTCTAAGTATTTTAAAAATTTAAATTCTATGCCTATATAGTTTAATCTATATCTTGTCTTAGCTAGGATTTTTGTAAATTTTTATATCTTAATTAATCCAGTAAAAATATTATAGGTCTTTTTATTTTTATATGCATGACAGGATTTTTGTGCCTTTTTTTCGTAACCCCATAAGTTATGGTATAAATTAGATTATTTCAAATATTCGAATGTAACAATAAAATTTGAGGGAAAATTTGGTTAGATTTAAATTTGGTTAGATTTTTTTAGTATTTTAACAAGTAAAGTCTAGATTAAGGTTGAAAACTTCTAAAGGATCCAGGGAGCGGAGCTTAAAGATTATTGGCGGTTTACGCGCCAAGGTTAGACGAACCCCGAAAGAGGGCAAAACGACGCCAGGCCCCAAAATGACTGGACTTTTGGCCCGAGGCTTTTTTCCCTAGGATTTTTGAATTATTATGGTGATACCTTTCACCATGGGACCCGGCCGAGGCCAGGGGCCGCCAGGGCCTGGGATAAACCCCGGCCGCTTTACCTGGGTATGACCTCTTAAAAGGTGGAGTAATAATGTCCATTATCGGTTTCGATATAGGAACTTTCGCCGCGAAAGCTACCTTTTTGACGACCAAAGGCAAGGGAAAGAACCAGCAGGTCGTCCTGGACGGCCTGGGCATGAGCCAGATGCCCAAGGGGGTCATGGAACAGTGGGAGGATCAGCCCATACCCGCCAGGACGGCCATGAGCGCGGCCATGCGGTCCCTGGTCAAGCTGTGCAAGCTCTCCAAGGGCCGGTACGCCGCCCTCTCCCTGAGCGGCGACACGATGATCATCAAAAAGATCTCGATGCCGGTGACCACCCAGAAAGAGCTCAAGCAGTCGCTGGCCATGGAAGCCGAGCAGTACATCCCTTACCCCATCAACGACGTGAACCTGGACGGCCATATCCTTTCCACCGATGACCGCTACGGCCAGATGTCCGTCCTTCTGGTCGCCGCCCGCAAGGAAGTGGTCAACAACTACATCCAGGCCGTGACCCTGACCAAGATCCTGAAGCCCGCGGTCATAGACGTGGACGCCCTGGCCCTTTACAACGCCTTCGATTACGTCTACCCCAACTCGAAGGAAAACGTGATCCTGGTGGACATAGGGGCCGCTTTCATCCACATCACCGTCCTCCACGAGGGGCTGCCCCACACGATCAAAGAGGAAAGCATCGGCGGCCAGCGCATGACCGACGAGATCGAGGACGTCTTCGGGGTCCAGACGGATCAGGCCGAGGCCATTAAGCTGGGCTCGGTCGGCTCGCCCGATCCCCGCGAGCTGGCCGAGATTTACGAGCGCATAGCCAGCAACTGGCAGGCGGCCATAGAGCGGGCCATCGACTCGGTCAAATCCGAGGTCCAGGACTACAGCCCCAGCCGTATCCTGCTGGCCGGCGGCTGCGCCAACATCATGGGGCTGGCCGATCAGTTCCAGAACTATTTCAGCCTGCGGACCGAGCTCTTCAACCCCCTGAAGTACGTTAAGATTAATCACAAGAAGTATGATCCGGCTTACATAGACTATATCGGGCCGCAGATGGCCGTGAGTTTCGGCTTGGCTCTACGAAAACAAGAGCTAAAGTAACCTTTTCGCTTGAGCGAATTGCTTGGGATGCGGTTTTCCGGCTTTTGGCCATTGATTCGATGTATCCTTCCGTGTTTTGTTAAACGCTAATTTCGTCCGGCGATAAGCCGGCCGTATATTGGGTTACCGAGATGATCAAAATAAATTTGTTGCCCTTGGAATCTTTCCGTCAGAACGCCAGCGGGCAAATGTCGGTCAGCATATTCGCCGTTTGCGTCTTGCTGGTCGCCGGAGGCCTGTACGCCTATAATTTTCTGTACATGGCCCCTAAAAGGGACTCTTTGCGGTCCACGAAGAACACGATCACGGAAAGGGTCGCGGCCGTGCAGGCGCAATCGGCGAAAGCCATGGCCCAGACGACCAGCTTCATCGAGGAAATGGTCCAGGTCGGGGCCATCCTGTACCTGGAGGAAAGGCGCCGCGACCAGGCCAGGCTATTCATGGCCCTGGCCAACGAGATCAATAACCAGACCTCCTGGCTGGTGAACCTGGCCCACTCCAAGAACGTCTTGACCATCAAAGGCATGGCCATCGATAACCCCACCGTGAGCGTGCTCTTTAGCCGTCTGCTTGGCCAGCCGCTCCTGGAGAACGTTAAGCTCCAGCAGATAATAGGGGCCAACGTCAACGGGCTGCCCCTGGTCTCGTTCGACTTTACCGCCGACACGGTTTTTCAGCCCATAACCCTCCTTAACCAGGGATTGCCGGAAGTCCAGTTGCCCGACGCCGAGCAGGTCAAGAAAGTCATCTCGGCCATTTCCCCAGATCTGGCCACCGCCCTGGACCGACAGGAACAGCAGGCCAAACCCCTTTAAGGCCCCTTAAGGCCCTTAAAGGGCCGTAAGGGACCCCAAGATTTTTGATTATAATCTAACTACCTTAGTTAGTTAAAAGTGAATACGTAGGTAACCATAAGAGAGGCCAAGCATGGCTAAAGCCCAAGCTCAAAAAAAGAAACAGTCTGATTTCTTTGTCAAAGTAGCAAAGCTTAGTAAAGGCGCAAAAGTTGCCATACTTTTATGTGCTATAGCCGCAATAATAGTAGCGTTTTATATGTTATACTATTCGCCTTGGAAGGCCGAGGTTGCCTCATTGGAGAGCGAGGTAGAGACGTTAAACCAAACCCTATCCACGGAGCAGGCCAATCTCAACAAACACAAGGCGATCGAGGAGTTCGTTCCCCCCGTTAAAGTTTCTTACGATTACCTCAGCCATCTCTTCACCAACACGGATGAGATCGATGGCTTGGTCAATATCATCTCGGAATTGGGGGCGCAGGCCGGCGTAAACACAAATTCATCCAACTATATTTTTAGAACGAAGACGGTTTTGACCCCATTATTTGCCGAGATTCAATTCACTATCGACCTTGAAGCCCCGTTTTTAAATTTCTTAAAATTTTTATACAATTTAAGTAATTATAGCCGCTTAATTAACATAACCTCAGTTTCCATGGGCACTCCGAACATAGTCGATAGCCGTCAAGTTTTGCTTAAAATCAGGTGCGAAGGAAGCGCGTACAGAAAACTTACCCCTGACGAAGTGAAATTGGCGCCACCGGCCAAATAAAGCTTGCGTATTCTAGTTAATAAGAATAACGAGCTTTAAATTCGATGTTTTGCATATAATTATTTTATATTTATCGTTTCGGGTTAACTTAGAGAGACTCGTATGATGCCTGAAAATAAGTTAAATTCTCGTCTAACCAATCTGGTTTTTTTGGGCCTGTTGGTCTTGACCCTAGCTTTGGCAAACCCGGCCCAAGGCCAGCAAGAGGGCGAGGTTAACCTGTCCGTCGACGTTTCTTCCTCCGGGAACGCCCCGGCGGGGGAACCGGGCGTGCCCCTGGCCCCGGCCCAGCCGAGCAGCCTGCCGATGTTTGACCCGCAAAACCCGGCCGCCATGCAGCCGGCCGCCCCCGAGGCGGCGCAGGCCCAGGAGGGGCAATATCCCCCGGTACCGGACTCCGGCCCCCTGGACTTCAACCGGTTGGGCCCCCCGGCGACCGCCCCCGCGGTGCCCGAGTCCAACTATGATTTAGGCGGGGCCTCGCCTTATTCCCCGCAAACGCCCTCGTCGTTGCCGGCGCCCTCCAGCGGCTCCCCCCTCGTGCAGCTCCCGCCCGACGCGGGCGACGGGGCCGCCGGGGATGAGGCGACCCCGGAAGGGGACGCGGCCAGCCCGGAGCTCCAGGAAAAGGTTCATGCCGAGCTGGAGAAGTGGCACTCGGAGGTCATGGCCACATACGTCTTCAACCCCTCCCTTTTGCGCGATCCCTTTTTGCCCATAGAGTCGGCCCTGCCGGTGTCGGCCAACCCCCAAAGGGACGTAATCGACAAGAACAAGCCGCCCATCCAAAAATTGGCCCTGAGCCAGTTTACCCTTAGCGCCATAATCGTCGCCGCCGATCCCAGCGACAACTCGGCCAACGTCGATAGCGGCGGCAGGGGCTTTATCATAAAGAAGGGTACCCTGATTGGGCCGAACGAGGGCTACGTTAAGGAGATAACCGAGAACTCCGTGGTGATAGAGGAGCCCGAGATCAACCTAAGGGGCGAGACCTCGTACAAGGAAACGGTCCTGAGGCTGAACGTGCTTGAGACCGAGGGTCTGGAGTTTGATGAATAAGGCCATAAAAACGCCCTAAAAGCGCAAACGTTAATGATATGGTTTAAAAAAACCAGACGAAGGCATGGATTTTTAGTGATAGTCACAAACGGTTAACGATTCATAGGCCCGGTTTGACATTATTGACTTTTTTAAAGTTTTTGGGAGAACTTTTATAACTATCTCCCTCCCATGGAGCACCCCTTGAGAGCGATACCCGTCATTAGGCAAATGGTTTGGGTGGCCCTGGTGGCCACTTTGTTGACTTTGGTTTCGGCCGGCCTCCAGGCCCAGGAAGGCGCCGACCAGGGGCCGGAGGTTTTAAAGATCTGGCTTGAGCCGAGCGACCAGGGCCAGGCCGGCCCGGCGGCCAAGCCCGATGGCGAGGTTTTCAGCGCATCCGACGAGTTCGAGCCGGTCACCGTCGACCGAAACCAAGAGGGCCAGGCCAAGCCGCCCATCCAGACCATAGCCAGCGATCGGCTGACCCTGGTGGCCACCATCGTCCCCGTCGACCAAAGGGACGCCAAGGATAGGCTGGCCATGGTCGGTTACGACGGCCATGATTACGAGCTTAAGGAAGGCTCCAAGGTCGGTTCCAACAACGGCTTCGTCAAGGAGATAACCGAGACCTACGTGATCATCGAGGAAGAGGTCGAAAATGACCTTGGCGAGAAGGTCACCAAGGAGGTCTTGCTGAGGCTCCCCAATTGACCGGGGCGCCCTAAGCCTTTTGGGTCCACAAAGGGCTTAGGGGACAAGGCTAAGGTTCTGGGATAATTGGCGAAAGTTTCCGCCGATCCGCCGGTTCCGGGGGGTTTTTTGGAAAGGCGTTTAACTTTCTTGAAAAAATTTTCACGATTCTTTTAGTAGGCGAATTCACTGGTTTTTTTAACCAAATTATTACCGTAAATCAACCAATTTTGGTCGTTTATGATTAAAGCCTTTGGTCTAAAATGCCGATTATATAGTTGGGATCGCAAAAAACCCGTATAGTTTTTTGGACTTTAACCCAAAAAATCGCGTGGGATAGGTGAGCCGGCTCAAGCGTTTGATCCCCAAGGCACCTTTCCGCGAAATGATTCGCGGCCCTGCGAGGGGATTTAGCTTCTTCCCGCAAGCGAGGAGAACACCATGAGATCGTTGTTTGTCATAAAGCCAGCGCTTTGGCTAGGTTTAATAACCGTGGCTTTGGCTTTGTTTTCCCTCCCGGCGATGGCCCAGGTCAACTTCGCCCCGACCGGGGACAGTACGCAGGCCGCCTCCCCGGACGCGGCCCAGCCGGTGAACCCCACGGGCGAGTCCGGCATGATGATTACCGACCCTTACAGCATGATGGCCAACAAGGCCTATACCGGTAAGCTTATCTCGCTTGATTTCCAGAACGCCGACATACACAACATCCTCAGGCTGATCGGCGAGGTTTCCGGGAAAAACGTGGTCGTCTCGGACCAGGTCAGCGGCAAGGTCACCCTTAAGCTGAACAAGGTGCCATGGGATCAGGCCCTCGATACCGTTTTGGCCTCGAAAAACCTCGGGGTGATGGAAAACGGGAACATCCTTCGGATCGATACCATTGAGGCCATCAGGCGGGCCACCCCGGACGTCAACGACCCGGCCACCAGGGTGCCCATGGTCAAGAAGATATTCACGCCCAAGTACGCCTCCGTGGCCGTCCTGGCGGGGGAGCTTGAGAAGGGCAAGAGCATGCGCGGTAACGTGCGGGTGATCGGCAACGACATCTACGTCGAGGACGATATCTCGACCATGCAGGCCATCAGCGAGATCTTCAGGCGCAACGACCGCGAGTCCAAGCAGATTTTGATCGAGGCCCGCATCGTGGAGGCCTCGGCGGCTTTCGTCCAGGAATACGGGGTCAGCTGGGGCACCGGTTACGACAACAGGGGTAACAGCTCAAACCCCAACTATAGCGGGCCGACCCTCTCCCCCGGGGAGGTTTACGGGGCCGCCGAGCTCGTCTCCGGCACCCAGGCCCTCCAGATCTCCGGCGGTTACCTGAACAAGGTCGGGACCCTGGCCCTGAACGCCCAGCTGAACCTGTCCGAGTCCCTGGGCCACACGAAAAACATCTCCTCCCCCCGCATCATGGCCTCCAACGACCAGGAAGTCTACATAAAGCAGGGCCTCGAGATTCCCTATACCTCCGGCTCCACGGCCAACGTGGCGGGCACGACCGAGTTCAAGGAAGCCGTCATGGAGCTCCGGGTCACCCCCCACATCGAGGAAAACGGCCAGATCATAACCCTTGACGTCACCCTGACCAAGGACTCCGTGGGCGACCAGGTCGGCGACGACATGTCCATCAGGACCAACGAGGCCAGGACCAAGCTCATGGTCAAGGACGGCGAGACCGTGGTCATCGGCGGCATCGTCACCGACGACCAGTTCAACTCCAGCCAGAGGGTGCCGGGCCTCCATAACATCCCCCTACTGGGCTGGTTCTTCCAGAACAGGCATATCCAGAACAACAAAAACGAGATGTTGATCTTCCTTACGGCCAACATCATACCCATCACCGTCAACTAGATTTTGGGCGAGGTTTAGCTTGAAACCTACCTCAGAGGGGAATGTGTTTTCCCTCTGAGGTAAGTTAGTCTATCGGGCTTTAAATCGCAACTTTTAGGCCCACGCTTATGGGAAAACATTACCGTCGAAAATAAAATAATTTTTTAGGCTTACGTCGCTAGGTCAAAGCCAGCGAAAAGAGTCTTTAGAGCCACCGAAATTTAGCCTTGACAAGCAAGCCATCATACAGCATAATAAAAAAAGTCGCTTTATTCGGCTGACGACATCGTAGGCGTGTAGCTCAGGGGGAGAGCACTACCCTGACACGGTAGTGGTCAAGAGTTCAAATCTCTTCACGCCTACCACAAATTTCCCCGGGTTTTTTCCGGTAAAGTCCGAAAGCTAGGTAAACCCTAGGCTTTCGGACTTTTTCTTTGCCTGGGAAAGCCGGTTTCGCGGGCGCGCGCATGGCCATCGCGTCCCTTGGGCGGCGAAATTTTGGCAGGCCCCGTCTTTCCTTCTTTCCATCTTTCGATGGCGCTTGCGAAATTATGACTTAAGCTATACAATAAGCGAAGCCAGTTTAGCCAAAATCCCATAGGAGTAGGTTTAGGGCTATCTATAACGGATAAACGGTCACGGCCCTAAAAGCGCGGCCCACAAATGCGGCTTTTTTGTTCGGTCCCAACGGACCCCTCGGCGGTCATCATGCGGTCACCATGGCGATCGCCGACGGGGGCCGCGCCTTTGGGCCGGCTCAATCGTTTTGTTTAAACCCTATAGTCATATATAATATGGGCTTGAGGAAAGCCTTGGATCTTCGAAAAGCTCCAACCATAGTTTAGGGACTATTTTCTTTCACCGTAAAACTGAGAGGTGCCAACATTAGTATCAAGAAGAAAGAATCGGATAACAAGCGGGTCAACGTCAACAATTCCATCAGGAGCCCGCATGTCCGCGTGATCAACGACGAAGGAGAACAATTGGGCATTATGGCCCTGGCGGCGGCCCTGGATGCGGCCAAAACGGCTGGCTTGGACTTGGTTGAGGTGGCGGCGGACGCCGAGCCCCCCGTTTGCCGGATAATGGACTTTGGGCGTTACAAGTACCAGCAGAGCAAGAAGCTCTCCGAGTCCCGCAAGAAAGCGAGCGTCATCGAGGTCAAGGAAGTAAAATTTCGGCCGATCACCGACGAACACGACTACCAGTTCAAGCTTAGGAACATCCTTAAGTTCCTGGCCGAGAAAAACAAGATAAAGGTTACGGTTAACTTCAAGGGTCGCGAGATAGCCCACGCCCACCTTGGCCATCAGTTCGTCGAGAGGCTGATCAAAGACGTGTCCGAGGCCGGCCAGCCGGACTCGATACCCAAGCTCGAGGGCCGATCGATCATCATGATCCTCTCGCCAAAACCTTGACCGGTATGGGGCCGGGTGAAAACAAAAGGGCCGGGTGAAAACAAAAGGGATCGACCAAAAATTAAAGCGATTTTAAAAAACGGTTTCCCCCCGGGGAAACCCTGAACCATGCCCCCGGGGCCGCCCGTCGGTTTTTTGGCGCGAAAAACGCCATGCCCCGCCCATAATTGATAAGCCAAGTGACTTCGCCCGAAGCCATTTGGCTTTTTCGTTTTTACCGCCGCCAAAAACGCGAAAAACCAAAGCCCCCGGGTAAGGGGGCTTTGGTTTTTAAGGATATCGCTTGGCCAAGTGGTGGCCGTCCTGGGTTAGGCCTCTTTGGTGGCCGGCTTGTCCTTGGCCGGGCTGGCGGCCGCGGCGCCGTCCGCGGCGGCCGGGGCCGCCTTGTCGGCCGGCTTGGCCGGGGAGGCGGGATTCTCGGTCTTCTTGGCGTAATCGGTGGCGTACCAGCCGCCGCCTTTCAGTTGAAAGCTGTTCATGCTCATGAGCTTGGACAGACCGCCGCCGCAACGGGGGCATACGGCCAGGGGCGGATCGGAAAATTTCAGCAACGCCTCCGTGACTTGATGGCACTTGGAGCATTCAAATTCATAGATGGGCATGGTGACTGGCACTCCTAATTCACGGTCAATTATCATGATCGATCGGCAACTAAAGGTCACCGAGTGAAATTCGTAAATTTTTTTGGTTGCCATGGGCCGGCAACCGGCCAAGCGGTAAGCCCTAAGAACGTCTCAAAGTTGCGCGCCTGACCGTAAAAAACAATAAGCATGTTTGCCCGTTTTGTCAAGGCCGATTTCGGCCCCGGCCGAAAAATTTTTTCGCCAAGGCCCCGGCCCGGCTCAGATGGGCCTGGGTTTGGCCAGGGCCAGAAGTTCCCGCCCGGTTCCGTAGACCTGGTCCACCCCTATCATGTCCATGCAGATGAACGATTTGGGGCATTTTCGCTTGAAGCAGGGCGAGCAGGGGGCGGGCGAGGATATGTTCCGGGAGAGGGGGCCGTAGGTCCCCGTCCGGTTGCCGTCGTTGGGCCCGAAGAGGGAGACGGTGGGCGTGCCGGTGGCCGTGGCCATGTGAAGGGGGCCGCTGTCCGAGCCAAGGGCCAGCGAGGCGAGGCTGACCAGGGCCATGAGGTCGGTAAGGCCCGTCTTGCCGGTCAGATCGGTCAGCCCCACCGGCCGGCTGAGGGCGATGACCTCCTGGGCCAGGGCCGAGTCCCCCGGGCCGCCGCCTACGGCCACCGTGAGCCCGTCCGCGGCCAGTTTTTTCGAGAGGGCGGCGTATTTCCCCGGCGGCCAGCGTTTGGTCTCCCAGCTGGCCCCGGGGAAGATCAGGGCCAGGGGGCCTTCGATGCCAAGGCCCCTGAGGTTTTGGGCCATCTTTTCCCTGGGGCCGGTGAAGTCCGGGAGCGGGTAGCGCACCTGGGCCGTGGTCGGCCCCAGGTAGCGGATGACGTCGAGGTAGCGCTCTATTATGTGGCCCTTGGCGTTGGGGCCTTTGATCGCCTTGGTTACGAGCGAGCTCCCCTCCCGCAGCTCCCAGTAGCCGATGCGGCGGCGGCAGCCGCTCAGGACGCTTATGAGAGCGCTCTTCATTAGGCCCTGGAGGTCTATGACCAGGTCGAATTCGCGGGCGTGAAGCTCTTTCCTTAGCTGCCAGAGATATTTTATTTTATCCCCGAGGGATTTTTTCTTTAAATCGTTTTTGTAAAATATCACCAAATCATCGACGTAGGGCGGTCCCGGCAGCAAATCGGCGAATTGCGGCTCCACCAGCCAGCTTATCCTGGACTCAGGGAAGATCTCCCTTAGGGCGGCCAGGGACGGCAGGGCGTGGATTATGTCGCCCATGGCGCTCATCTTTATGACCAGTATGCGTTTATGGTCGCTCATCTCAAAAGGACTCGATCCATTCCAGGGCCCTGGCCCAGTCGGGGGCGGCCATGGTCGGGAGGACGCCGTTGGCCAGTAAATCCGGGATGATGGCCTGGGCCCTCGCGGTCGTGAGCAAAACCGAGCGGCCGCCCACGGCCTGGGAGAGGGCGATCGAGCGCTCGTTGTCGCCCACCCAGTAGGTTGACAGGGGATCGAGCTTGCGCTCGTGGATAAGGCCCCACCAATCGTTGGCCGTCTCAAGCGGGCGCCAGATTATTTTGATCCAGGGCGGGGCCGAGGACGGCTGGCCCCCGGCCTTGGCTATTTCCGTGGCCGAGGCGAAAAGGTTCATGCCCTGGACCCTACCGGTCGGCCAGACACGCTCGCCGGTGGGGCTCCAGACGATGGTCTTTTGGCTCTTCCGGACGGGGTTTAAGAGCTTGGTGGCCGCGTCGGCCACTATTTCCGGGGTCAGGCCGTCGAAACAGATCCTCTCGGGCTTGGGGCAAACGCGGTGGCGGCAGGGCGAGCAGGGGGCGGGGAACCGCAAAACGGCCCGGCGCCTCGCCAGGGGGGAGGTTTTTATGGGGTTGGTGGGGCCGAAGGCGGCCACGACCGGGACGTCCAGGGCCCCGGAGAGGTGCATGAGGCCCGAGTCGTTGGACAGGGTCAGATGGCAGCGGGCCAGGACCGCGACGGCGTCCCTCAGGGCGGTCTTCCCGGCCAGGTTCAGGACCCTCGGGCCCTTGGCCAGCTTTGCCTCCACGGCCTGGGCGGCCTCGACCTCGTTGGGCCCGCCCAGTATGATCGCGGCCCCCTCGCGGCCCTCAAGGATAAGCTTGGCCGCCGTGGCGAAATGGGCCGCGTCCCAGCGTTTGGCGCTCCCGTAGGCGGCCCCCGGGGCTATGGCCAGCCGAAAGCCCTCCGGGAGGGCCATGTCCCCCGGGAGGGGCGGGGCCGGGATGGCGGGCCTGGAAAAAGGGGCCCGCAGCCCCAGCTCCTGGACCAGGCGCAGAAACTTGAAGCTCTCGTGGGCCGCCTCCTCCTGGGGGGTGAATTTCACGGGGTTGGTGAGGAACACGGAGCGGAGGTTTTTGGCGCTGCCGACCCTGACCGGGGCCCCGGTGACCCTGGCCATGAAGGCCGTGGAAAACGAGTTGGTCAGGACCAGGGCCCCGGCCGGGGAGAGGCCCCTGATTTCCCTGGCCAGCCTGAGGCGGTCGGCGAGGGGGCGCTTCTCGACCAAAACGGGGGACATGACGTCCAGGCACTCGTAAACCCCGGCCGTGGCCGATCTGGCCACGCCCACGAGTTGGCGGCTCGGGTGGCTTCGCTTTATGGCGCTGATGGCCGGAAAACTCATGACCGCGTCCCCGAGCCAGTTAAGGCCCCTGATCACAAGCGGTCCGGGATTTTCCAGTAGGGGCTTTATAACGTTCATTGGGGATAGCGCGGGGGTTTAGCTTAATCGGCTCAGGGTTTCGGCCAAAAACGCGTTTGGCCTGTCAAGGGTTAAATCCGATTCCAGGGTGATTATCGGAAGGGGCAAAGACCGGGGCAGCTTAACGGCGTCCTTGGCGGAGGTCAGTAGATGGTCGAGTCGGTTTAGGTCCTTGAATTTGCCCAGACGGTTTATGGTACCGGGGTCGTATTTGACGTGATCCGGCAGACATAAATGGGCGCTCACCATTACGCCCATGTCGTGGAGGCTTTTAAAGAAAGAGGTCGGCCTGGCCAGCCCGCAGAAGGCCCCCAGGCGTTTGCCCTTAAGCCCTTCCGGGGACACCGCCCCCCGGTCGGCGAGGCCCGTCAGGCCGGAGGGTACCATTTTGGCCAAAAAAATTGGCCTGCCGTTGGCCAGACGCAGCAAATATTCGTTTAAAACATCCCCGATGGCAACCAAGATATCGGCCCTTAAGTGGGCCGAGGCCCTCTCCCTTAGGTAGCCGGCCGGTATGATCAGCCCATCGTCCAGCCTTTGGTCGGCCCGGAGCATCAAAATGTCCAGGTCCCTTTTGAGGGCCAGGTGCTGGAAGCCGTCGTCCAGGATCAGGACGTCGGCCCCCTCCTTTATGGCCAGGCTGGCGGCCAGGGCCCTTTTCCTCGCCAGGGCGACTATGGAGCCGGTCTTCAGGGCCATCAGGAACGGCTCGTCGCCGCTCTCGGCGGCCGGAATCATCGGGCCCTCCCCCCTGGAGACCAAAATGGGCTCGGGGTGGCCCCTGACGGCCCCGCGGCCGTAGCCCCGGGACAGGATGGCCGGCCTCAGGCCCTTTTCCGCCAGGGCCTTGGCCAGGAAGACGCACATCGGGGTCTTGCCGTTCCCGCCCAGGGTGACGTTGCCGACCGAGACGACGGGTTTCTCGAACCCCGCCGAGGAAAAAAAACCGGACTCGTAACCTTTCCGGCGCAGTTCCATCAGCCAGCCCCAAAACGAGCCCAGGGGCCTTAGGAGCGGGATCGGGGACGAAAAGGCGCGTTCGAAAATAAAGCTCATACGCTCTCGGGCCGCCCAAACCATTGGGCGCCCGGCCCAAGGGTTTGGCCTAAGGCTCAGTCGCCGCCGGGCGGGGTGGGCCCGGTCGCGGGGTCGGCTTGGGGCGGCGGGGGATCCAGGGCTGATTCGGGGCTGGGGGCGGGGGGATCGAGGGCCAGGACGCCCGGGGGGAAGCCCTCGATGGGGGGCTTTAGGGACTTGAGGGTCTCGACGGCCGCCCCGCGGTGGGTCTCCACGAACCTCTGGCCGTTCAGGCCCATGGTCTCGGCGAGGCCCGGGGTGGACAGAAGCTCGTCCAGGGCGATGGGCAGCTGCTGTTTATCGACCACCCTGGCGGCGTCCGCGGCCACCAGGGCGTTGTACATCCACTTGAAGTTGTTTATCCTGGGCCCGGACAGGACGGCCTTGGCCCTGGCCGCCGGCTCCAGGGGGTTGTGGCCGCCCCCGTCGTGGGAACCAGGCCAGCTCTTGCCGATCAGGGCCACCTCGGCCAGGGCGTAAAAGCGATCCAGCTCGCCCAGGGTATCCAGGAGAAAGACCCTGGCCCCGGAATCGGCCGGGCCGGGCTTGCTTCGCCTGGCCGAGTCGTGGGGGTAGAGCTCGTGGATGATCCTCCAGACGAGCCCGAATTTATGGCGGTCCCTGGGGGCGATCAAAAGCCTAAGGTTCTTGTGCTTGGCCATCATGGCGGAAAAGACCCCCAGTATCAGGGTTTCCTCGCCCATGTGGGTGCTCCCGGCCACTATCCAGCGGCCGTCGGGCCAGCCGGTCTCGTTAAGGACGGAGAGCTTGTCCTCGGGCGAGACCTCGACGCGCGGCTGATCGAACTTAAGGTTGCCGCCCACCGAGACCTTGTCGGGATCGGCGCCCAGGGCCAGGAATTTATCCCTGTCCTCGGGGGTCTGGGCCGAGATGGAATCGAAGAGCCTCAGGACCCTGCCCCAAAAAAAGGAGATGCGCTTGTAGTTCTTGAAGGATCTGGGGGAGAGGCGGCCGGAGACGAGGTGCTTGGGGATGCCGCGGCCCCGGAGGGCCATCAGGATACCCGGCCAGATGTCCGTCTCCACCAAAATCAGGCGGTCGGGCTCGACCAGGTCCAAAAACCGCCTGGTGGAGAGGGCGAAGTCCAGGGGGGAGGGGAAGATGGCCAACGTGGGCCAGATGCTCCTGGCCTGGGCCAGCCCCGAAAGGGTGGTGGCGGTCACGACCACGTCGTAACCCTCCTCGATAAGCCTCTGGACCAGTTCCCTGGCCGAGAGGACCTCGCCCAGGCTAAGGGCCCAGACCCAGATCCTGGGCTTGTCGCCCAGTTTCGGCAGGACCTTGCCCGGCCCTATGAAACGGGCTTTCAGGGTCCTCAGATAGGCGTTGTTTATGAGGCCCCGGATCAACCAGTAGGGGGTGGCCAGGCAAAAAGCCACGGTGTAGATAATGGCGTATATCGTGCGCATAAAACGGGTACCATCCATTTTGTCCATGAGACCCGCGACTTGGCCGCGGGCTCGCGGAGAGGCGACCCTCGGCGCTGGCGCGTCATTGGCGCGTCATTGGCGCGGCGCTTGGGGCTGGCCCTGCTTTGACAAGGTCAAATATATTATAACCTAAAGACGAAGGAAAAAAACATTGGGTCTTTTGAGCTGGGAATTTATTTAATAATTGACTGATACGTTATTGGTTATGGCTATTTTAAAAACCCGACCGTAGTAAAATAAAATTCTTTGGTTACTTTTTATGTTGCAAAATTTTCTTGCGAATACTTTACCCCCAGCAAGGGAAAAATTTATCCCAAATATTTCCCTTATGACCATATCCCTTAGGCCACGAACGACCGCCCGCGCCCTTACGGCCGCGCGGCTCAGAACTGCCTTGAAAACCGCAGATCGCCCTCGTAGAGGTGGCGGATGTTGGAGAGGCCGTACTTGAGCATGGCCGCCCTGTCCACCCCCATGCCGAAGGCGAAGCCGCTGACCTTTTCCGGGTCGTAGCCCACGAAACCGTACAACGCCGGATCGACCATGCCGCTGCCCAAAAGCTCCAGCCAGCCGGAGCCCTTGCAGAGCCGGCAGCCATGGCCGCCGCACAGGACGCAGGCGATGTCGACCTCCGCCGAGGGCTCGGTGAAGGGGAAAAAGCTCGGCCTGAGGCGAATTTTCGTGTCGGGCGAGAAAAAGGCCGAGGCGAAGGCCGTCAGGACGCCCTTCAGATCGGCCATGGTGATGCCCTCATCGACCACCAGGCCCTCGATTTGGTTGAACATGGGCGAGTGGGTGATGTCGTCGTCCCGGCGATAGGTCTTCCCTGGCACCACGATCCAGACCGGGGGCTTGGTCTTTTCCATGGTCCGGATCTGGACCGGGGAGGTATGGGTCCTCAAAAGCAGCTTGTCGCCCACGAACAGGGTTTCCTGCATGTCCCGGGAGGGGTGATCGTGGGGGAAGTTCAGGGCCTCGAAATTATAGTAGTCGGTCTCGACCTCGGGGCCCTCGACGATCGACAAGCCCAGCTTGGCGAAGATCCCGCAAATCTCGTCCATGGTCTTGGGGATCAAATGGCGGTGGCCCAAAGCCGGCCTCCGGCCGGGCATGGTGACGTCCAGGGCCGGGGCGGAAACCTTGGCGGCGTTTAAGGCCTCCAGGGCCTCCTTGTGGGCCTGGGTAATCTCGACCTTGGCCTTGTTGGCCGCCTGCCCGGCGGCCGGCCGCTCTTCCTTTGGCAGCGCCCCCAACGAGCGCGTCAATTCGGTCACCCGGCCTTTGGTGCCCAGATACTCGACCCTGATCCTCTCCAGGGCCTCGGCCCCGGTGACGTTTTCGATGGCCTTGAGGGCCTCGGACCGGATTTGTTCTATATTCTTAAGAACGTCATTCATGGATTCGTTGTCCCAAAAACATAACCGTTTGCGATTACCGGCAAAAGATTAATCGTTATCGAACTAAACATCGGCGCTTTTCCATGGCCCGAACCCCACGACGGATCACGTTGGCGCCCATTGAAGCCCCCTTCATGGAAAATTCCCGCCTTGGGGCCAATCGCCACCAAGCCCTTCCAGGCTTGCCTGGTCATGGGAAACGGTCGGAAGCGTCATTAATTTTCAATACGAACGAAACCATGGACGCGACATAGAAGTATTAGGGGCCAAGTTAAGATATTGGAGGGAACTTGCGTTTTTTCTTACTTTACTAACGATATTTACTACAATTTTGACGGGAATTCAAGCGCCATGGCGACTTGCCGCATCCGGGCGGCGTCCCCGGTAAAAAGAAAGACCGCCAGGCTCTAGACAGGGCGGTCTTTCGGGAATGGGGGCGCGGGCTATACGGGCGGCTGGCGCCATTAGGCGACCGTGGTCGATTCAACCAAGCTGGCGAAGGCCTTCGGGTCGGAGGAGGCCAACTCCGAAAGCATCTTGCGATCGATCTCGACGTTGGACTTTTTCAGGGCATCGATGAGCCTCGAGTAGGACGTGCCCAAACCCTTGGCCGCCGCGCTTATGCGGACGATCCAAAGCGAACGCATCTCCCTCTTGCGGGCCTTACGGTCGCGATAGGCGAAGCACAAGGCGCGCTCGACGCCCTCGCGGGCGCTGCGATACAGGGTACGTCGCCCGGCCCGGTAACCCTTGGCCATGGCCAAATATTTCTTGTGACGTTTCTTCGTTTGCAATGCACCCTTGACGCGCATGGCTAGACTCCTTTGAACCTTTTCGCCCCAACCGACTGGGGCCAGACCTTAAAACGTTATCGCCTGAAAACGGCCACCGGCCCCAACCAAGGGCCGGCGATGGGTCGCCCTATCAGAGACCCAGATACGGCAGAAGCTTCTTAATCGACTTCACGTTGGTGGCATCCACCGTCGCCGGGGAGCGCAGGCCGCGCTTCTGCTTGGTGGTCTTCGTGGTAAGTATATGCCTGGCGTAAGCCTTGTTGCGCTTAATCTTACCGTTGCCCGTGGCCTTAAAGCGTTTGGCCGCGGCACGGTTAGTCTTCATCTTTGGCATCGGGAACTCCTGATGTTGGGCCAGCTTCCGGCCCTGGGCCTTTCGTTGACTGGCTTGGATAGCCTGAGCCCAGAGCCTAATCACTTGGGCGGCTTAACCTTGAGAGTTTAACCAAAGACGATAAATATGTCAAGGATTACTTTTTCGCGATTCAGGGCAAAAGCGTCAAAAAAATTTTTAAAATGGCGCCAGACCTTGACATTTTGGCATCATATTTGCTCCGCACCCTTGACCCATCCCTTTGCGCCACAGAGAGGGCGGCATGACATCCTTGGGTTTTTTTGTCAGGACCTCCATGAGATAAGCTGTTGACCCGTTAAGCGAATCAATGATTGTCCTGGGCCATTTTGGGGCATTTCGGGACTTTTGGTTTTAGAGAGGCTATCAATACAGTTAAAAATTATTAAATATATTTCAAAATGTAGCAATTTTTGACTTATAAGTAACCAAATATTTTGTATGAAAGAGAATAATTTCCAAATAAATTTTCGGGGTTAGATTTTGCGCAGAAAATTTATAACGATTTATTAATAATTTTATAAAGCAGCCAAGATACAGTTTTAATCATTTTAATTATAAAATAATTTTTTTTAAATTTTTCGATAACTTTTAACGTAACTTTTAAACTTCTATTTGCTGATAAAGAGGTATATCATAGTCATAAAATTTTTAACGATTTATTAATAATTTTATAAGGCGGCCAAGATACAGTTTTAATAATTTTAATTATAAAATAATTTTTTTTAAATTTTTCGATATCTTTTAACGTAACTTTTAAACGTCTATTTGCTGATAAAGAGGTATATCATAGTCATAAATCCAAAGCGCATTCGCAAATTAACCGTGGCAAAGTTGCGACCGGCATTAAACCGGTCCCGGTATGGGCTTCCGCCAACCGGCGGGGATTAAGCCAAGCGGGGCCATTGGGCAAATTGGCCGGCGGTTCGCCAGGGCTTTGGCTTGGGGCCATATGGGATGGCGAAAGCGTTACATTTTTTTTAGCCTGGATGGTTTGCGTGGGGCGGCTCTTTTGGGCCGTTTTTTCGTTCGGGTGGGCGGATCGGGGGTAATATTTGGCCGATAAAACCATCAAAGCCAAAAGCCCCGGGAGACTTTTGGCTTTGATGGTGATGGGCGTGGCGATAGAGGGGAAAAAAATAGAGGCCGGCGGTGAGGCCTTGGGCGACCAAGGGTCGTGACGGGGGTCGCCCCGTGGGTTTGGCGGGGCGTCCCCCGTGACGGGAGAAAAGATGTTAGTCTGTACAGAACGGTGGATACTTTTTAG
The DNA here is from genome assembly GCA_031278635.1 of Deltaproteobacteria bacterium. Taxonomy (GTDB): domain Bacteria; phylum Desulfobacterota; class Desulfarculia; order Adiutricales; family Adiutricaceae; genus JAIRNQ01. The sequence continues at coordinate 19,828 of JAITKA010000001.1, forward strand.
GGCAAAATGGTCCCCTTGGTGTGAATAGCGAGATCATGGACAGCTTATTCCATTATTTGGGATAATTTTAGTTAGATCTAGGCTTTGAGTCGCAAACAAGGGAGACTTGGCAACCTATGATAGGAGATCTAATAATAAATGCTGACCAAAGATCAAGCTAATAGTGGAATAAAGTTTGAAAAATGCAAACTTTGTTGGGCTCAGGGGACTCGCCAGGGGGGAAGCCCCGGATGGCCGTCACTCTTCCAGCATTTTATTCTGGTAAGCTTCCTGGACGGTTAGGTCCAGGGCGGCCAGCACCTTACGGATGGACTCCAACCGCGGCGAGCCGCCTTGCTCGATTGACTTAATAATGCTGGGCGAGATGCCCGCAAGCTTGGCGAGGTTGTAAGGGCCCAGAAGGCGATTCTCCCTCATTTTCTTAAACGCCGCACCATTGACCTTCATCGTGAGACTCCTATGGCTGTTCGAGGTAATGCCGCGGGGCGAAAGCCCCGGCGATGGGGTTGACACTGGGCGGCCACCGAAAGGAAAAGCCGCATGGGAATCGGCCAAACCAAGTGATTACGTTGGTTTGGGCCAAAATGCTCGACAATGGAAATCCAGAGGGCCGCCCGTCGTTGGAAGCGAGCGGGCGGTCTCCGCGAAAGGCGTCGGGATCGTGGCGCTGTGTCCCGTGGCCCCCGAAAACGGTCCGTCGGGGCTTACCGGGAAAATGAAAGGGACTACGCGGCTGGCCTCAAGGGGTTCGTAGCCCACGGAATTTTGGTTGAAGGGCCCCTGAGGCCGGGCTCAGGGGCGGAAGACGTCCCGGAGCCAGTCGGGGATCTTGACCACCTTGAGATCCTCGGTAACGGTGGCGTGTATGGTATAGCCAGAGACCTTGACGTTAGTGGAATCGTCCAGGTAGAGCAAGTACTCGAAGCGGAAACTGGCTCTTTTTATTTGGGATACCCAACACTCGATCCGAATAAGATCGTCATAGTGGAAGGGGGCGTAAAAATGGGCCCCGGTTTCTGTCAAAGGGGTTCGGAGTCCCCTTCTTTCTATCTCGGCATATGTAAGTTTTAATTGTCGCAAATGTTCATTTCTGGCCTGTTCAAAAAACCTGAAGTAATGGCCGTTATTGACTATTTGCATGTTATCCGTATCGACATATAAAACCCGATACCAAGACGTGGAAACGATTATATCGTCCAAGGGTGTATTTAGCGCTTTAAACATATCTATATCAAAATTAGATCGTTAAATCTAATGGCTTTTTTCGGGCCCGAAGAAGGCCCTGCCCAGGGTGGGGCCGTCCGGGACGTAATAACCGGTTTTGGCGGCCTCGGTCTCCGAGTAGCCGGCGGCCCGGGGGCCTTGCGGCTCCAGGCCCCGGCTGTCGTAGAGTATGAACGGCACGGGGTCGATGGAGTGGGTTTTTATCTCGATCGGCGTGTAGTGGTCGCACGCGAGGATCAGGCGATAATCGAGTCCGGCCCGGTGGAGGCCTTCCAGTATGGGCCCGACGATGAGGCGATCGAAGCTCTCGATGGCCTGGATTTTTTGGCCCAGCTCGCCCTGGTGGGAGGTCTCGTCGGGGGCCTCGTAGTGGACCAGGGCCAAATCGTCGTCGGCGAGGGCGGAAAGGGCCGCCCCCACCTTCCCGGCGTAGTTGGTGTCCAGGCCGCCGGTCAGGCCCTCCACGGCCATGGGCTTAAGGCCGGTGGCGAGACCGAGGCCCTTGATGATATCGACCGCCGAGACGGTGACCCCGGTCAGGCCCCAGCGCTCGAGGTAGGTCTTGACGTTGGGCTTGTAGCCCTGCCCCCACAGCCAGATGGAATTGCCCGGGTGGAGGTTGGCCTTGATCCGCCTTTGGTTGACCGGGTGGTCGGCCAGGATGGGCCATGAGGCCCTGACGAGGTCGGCTATGGGCCGGTAGCCGGGATCGTTCAGGGCGTGGTCTATGGACCGGTCCCGCATGTCGTGGGGCGGGATGTCGTCAAGGCCGTCCGGGGCGTCCGGCCAGACGAAAACGTTTCTGTAGGAAAACCCCTGGTGGATGGACTGGCCAGGGGTCAAGGGCATTCGCCCCTTGAGCGCCTCCAGAAGCTCCCTGGCCTCCCCGAAACCAATGTCGCCGGCCGCGTGGTCCCGGATGATGGTTTGGGGCCCGATCTCCATGGTGATCAGGTTCAGGCGGAAGGCCAGGTCGTTCGCGTTCAGGGGGACGCCCAGGGCCAGGGCCTCCAGGGGGCCCCGGCCGGTCAGGGCGCCCTGGGGATCGAAGCCCATGAGCGACATGATGCACACGTCGGAGCCGGGTTTCATGCCCTCCGGGGCGGTCCGGGCCAGGCCCAGTTGGCCCTCCCGGGCCAATCGGTCCATGTTGGGTGTTTTGGCGTATGCCAATGGCGTGAGGCCTCCCAGGGAATCGATGGGTCGGTCTCCCATACCGTCGCCGATAAGAATCAGGTATTTCATATTTTTTCGGGCGCATATTCTAAACCGGTCCCTTTTTTCGGGTGCCGGTGTCGTCGGTCGCCGCTGAGGCGAAATAGTCGGCATCGCTGCCGGGACGGAAAAGACACTAAAGCCGAAATAAAATACCACTTTTGAGGGTCAGTGGCAAGATATAAGTGGCTTTGCCAAAAACGTGGCCAGCGCGGTTGTATGCGCATTTGAGTTAACCACGGATTCCGGCGTCCATCCCGTTTCGCCTCGCCCCCCGGCCCGTATGGGCCATCGGCCTTCGGGGGCGTGGGGGGGTTAAGCCTGGGGGGGCCGAAAAACGCCCCGGGAGGGGGTTTTTTTTGCCCGGTCAGGCCCAGCGTGACGGCTTGTCCTTCCTTACCCCGAAGGCTGGGGATTCCCTGGGAGGCATCGCTCCCAAAACCGTTCCGGTTTACTTCCTTTCGCGTGACGCGTCGGTCGGGTAAAAGGCTCCAGGTTTTCGCCCAGGCAAACTTGGGCAAACCTTGGTCCGGGGCGGCCAAAGGCGCGTCAATGGGCACTATCCGGGGTCTGAGCCGGGGACCAAAGAGCCCATAAAGGCCCCCGGTCGGAGTCTTGAAAAGCTATTGTTACCATAGTTAGCTTGAATATGCAAGTTCGTAAGCACTTTCTTATCGGTTGATCATTATACTGTTACAATAAATCAAGTTAGGTACCTATAGATTTTAACTAGACATGTAAGAGTAGTAGTTATTTAAAAAGCCTAGGTAAGAAAGTTATACGTAGTAGATTAAACATAGAATTGGCTAGTAATTAATTGTAAAAAATTATTTTTGAAGCTATTAGCGTCGTAAAGCCGGGGGGTTTTAGGTTGGAAAATTCGGAAATTAAAACCAGAGGAGGGACGGGGGCGGGAAGGCGGAACGGGGGTGAAAAAGTCGGGTTAAAAGCGCCCCGTGGCCGGGCCCGGGAGGCCCCTGGGGCAGGCCGGGCGGCAGGCGAGGCCGCAGCCGGGCCGGGAGTTTTGGCAGGTTTCGTCGGAGACGGCCGGGGGGGCGAGGAGGCCCAGGCGGGCTATGGCCCCGGCGGGGCAGGCCTTGCGGCAGCGGCCGCATTTGAGGCAGCCGGCCGGGCAGAGGGCGTCCATGTCCTTTAGCTTGGCCGAGCCGCGGCAGGCCACGACGAAGGAGGCGTCCCTGGGGCGGAGGGTCATCAGGCCCTTGGGGCAGGCGGTGAGGCAGGCCCCGCAGCCGCGGCACCTGGCCTTGTCGATTTTTGGCGGGAGGCCCGGGCCCGCGGGTTTTATGGCCCCGTTGGGGCAGCCGGCGGCGCAGTCGCCTAAGGTGAGGCAGCCCTCGGGGCAGTCCTCCGGGCCCCCGTCCAGGGCGGCGGCCAGGCGGCAGCCGGGCGGGCCCTGGTAGGCGACGGCCCGGGAGGGGCCCTCCCGGCCGCAGAGCCTTATGGCCACGAGGTCCGGGTCACCGTCCGGGGGGGGCCCGGCCGGGGCCAGGGCCGCGGCCTTCCTGGCCCGGGCGCGGCTTTTGAGGCTGAGGGTGGCCTCGATCAGGGACAGGGCGGCGAGGCCCGGGAGCATGGACCATGGGGCCAGCCCGGCCAGGGTCACCAGGGCGGCCCCGGGCCAGGCCTTTCTGGAGGGCCAGAACTCGCGGCCCAGGTGGAAGGGCAGGGTCAGCCAGACGAGGCCCCAGGACCAGTCAGGCCGGGCGAGGCCGAGGGCCGGGGCCAGGGCGGCCCAGGGGGCCCAGGCCAGGATGGGGATGAGGGCGCCGAGGGGCCTCTGGCGGCCGGTCAGGAGGGCGGCCAGGGCCGCCGGGAGGAGGGCCAGGAGCCAGGGCCAGGGCAAAGGGCCCAGGGCCGGGGTCCGGGGGAGCCCGGCCAAAAGGCCTATCAGGGCCGCCGGGAGGAAGGGGTGGCGAAAGAGCCGCGTTTTGGCCGTGAGGGCGGCGACGGCGAGGCCCGCCGCGGCCAGGGGCAGGGGGCCGGCCCAGGGGCCCAGGAGGACCGCGGCCAGGAGGGCGTTCAGGGCGGTCCCGGCCCAGGGCCGCCGGGAGGAAGGGGCCGGTTTGGCCAGGGCCAGCGAGGCCAGGGCCGCAAGGGGGCAGGCGAGGGGCCAGAAGACGCCGCCCGCGGCCAGGGCGGCCAGCCAGGGGGTCAGGGCCAGGGCCGTCCAGGCTTCCGGGCCGGGCGGCCGGGAACCGGGGAACGGCCCCGGTCTTAGCCTTAGCGGGGCATTGGCCATGGAAACCTCGATCTCACTCGCCCAAGGGCGGGGGGTCGTTCCCGGCCCGGCCGTAGGGGTCCCCGGCCCCGGCCGCCACGGCCAGGAGCAGAATGGGCCTTCGGCTGGGGCAGGCGAGGCCGCAGGCCCCGCAGCCGCCGCAGCCGGCCAGGGCCTCCCTGGCGGCCCGGTGGAGGCCGGGCCATTCGGCCAGCGGGGCCTGGGCCAGCGCGTCCACGGGCAGGCCCAGGGGGCAGGCCAGGCGGCACAGCGAGCAGAGGCGGCAAGGGGCTGGGGGCGCGGGCAGGCGGCCGGACCTGATGAGCCGCAGGGCGAGGTCGGGGGCCTTAAGGCCCCGGCCCAGCCTGACCGTGGGCCTGCCGGTCACGAGGCCACCCAGGAGGGCCACGTCGCCGGCCATGGGCTTTAGGTTGACGGCGGAAAGGGCGTCGGAGATCCTGACGCCGGACGGGGCCAGGTAGTGGAAGCCCTGGACGGTCATGGGGATGAGGGTCAGCGGGAGGCCCGAGCGGGCCACGGCGCCCATGGCCCACAGGGTCTCGGGCCCCACGACCCCGGTGGCCCGGGGGGCCGGGAGGCCCAGGACCTTGCGGCGCAGGAAAGAGGGGAGGGTCAGGGGGAAGGGATCCCTGAAGACCACCGGTTTCGAGGAGCCCAGGGGGGCGAAGCGCGGGGGCAGGATCTCGGTAATCCCGGTCCCCGGCCAGAGGCGGGCCAGGAGCCCCAGGCCCCGCTGGAGGGTCGGTTTCTGGTCAAGCCACAGGGCCGCGGGCAGATCGAGGCCAGGCTCGGGGGAGAGGGCCGAGACCAGGGCGGGCTCGCCCGCCGGGGGCCTTCCCGGCCTTGCCACGCCGAGGGATTTGAGGGCGGCGGCGAGGGCCTCGCCCTCAAGGGACTTAAGGTCGAGGGGTTCGGGGACCTGGCCGGAGAGGCCCTGGCCGTAGGCGAGGTCGATACGGCCCGGCGAGAGGCCGACCACCGTGGCGCTGAAGGGGGCCCTCAGATCCCCGGCCAGGGGGTCCCTGGAGATGGCCAGGAGCTGGCCCATCGAGACCGGCCGCCCCGGCTTGAGGCCGGGGGCCGGGCGGCCCTCGAAGGCGAGGCTGGCCGCCCCGGGCGTGGGCCAGGCCTTCAGGACCGTGTGGCCTGGGGAGCCCATCAGGATTTGCCCGCCAGGTGGGGCGGGCTTGGTTTCCCGTGGCCGAAAAGGGCGAAAAATAGGATGATCATGAAAACCAAAAAGATCGGGGAGGCGACGTAGACCACGGAGTAGGTGCCGAAATAGCCGGCCAGGAGGCCCAGGAACAGCACCCCCAGGCCAATGCCCAGGTCAAAGCAGATGAAGAAGACGGCCGAGGCCGCGGTCCGGCGCTCCGAGGGGACGGAGGAGAGGGTCAGGGCCTGGATGGCCGGGAAGATGGTGCCAAGGCCCAGGCCGTAAAAGATCGAGGCTATGGTCATGGGGACGGGGCGGGGGAACATGACCAAAACCAGTATGGCCATGAGCAAAACCGCGGCGCCCGGCGGGATGACGGCGACGGGGCCGTAGCGGTCGTATATCCGGCCCGTGGTGGTCCGGGCCAGGACGGTCCCGATGGTCGAGACGACGAAAAAGGTGGCGGCGTTGGTCAGGCCGAGCTCCTGGCAGTATATGGCAAGGTAAGAGGTGATGGCGCAGCAGGAGGCCCCGACTATGAAGATCAGCGAGGCAGGCCCCAGGGCCCTGGTCTCGATGAAAGACGCGAGGCCCGGGGGATCGGGGGCCAGATCCGAGGAGAGGCGTATGAGCGGGAGCCTCAGGCTGATTATGGCGGCCAAGAGCGAGCAGGCGGCGACCGAGGAGAACATGACCTTGTAGCCGAAGTCGTTGTAGAGGTCAATCCCCACCAGCGGGCCCGCGGCCAGGGCCACCGTGGCCCCCAGGCCCAGGTAGCCCAGCCCCTCGCCCAGCCTTTGCGGCGGGATGACCTGGGCGGCCATGGAGACCATCAGGGTGGAGGTGAGGCCCACCCCGGCCCCGTGGAGGATCCTCGCCAGGGCGTAAAAAAACGGGTGGGGGATCACAAAGAACGTGAGAGACCCGACGAAGCAGATGCCGAACCCGCACCTGAGGACCCTGGTCGCCCCCAGCCAGCGGCTCAGGCGGGTGGTCATGACCCTGGTGACGACCGCCGAGGCGGCGAAGGAGCCGAAGATAAGGCCTATTTCCTCCTTTGAGCAGCCCTGGGCGTCCAAATATAGCGACAGGGTCGGCAGCAGCATGTCGAATCCAAAGAAAATGCAGAAATTTATGGCGATGAAGGTGGCGAAAGTCAGGTTCCAGAGGGGCGGCTTGGAATTGGCGGACGAGGCCTCCTGTCCGGGGGTTGGGGGGGTACCTGAAGGCATCGTGGACCTCGTCGCCGGGGCCAAAAAACCGTGGCGGGTTTGGGCGGCCCCGCCGGGCAAACCATGGCTGGCGGATATTGGATCGGCTTCCGGCAAATGGGGGTAAACGATGCCTAATCAGGGCAAAAAAATTACCCCGTTAACTGTTCGATGTCGCAAAAAAACTATATATGTTTGTATGGGGATCAAAATTCGTTAACGGTCCATGCCGAAAGCAAAAAAATTCTCGCGCGGGACTTGACCATACCAGCCCTTGGGGCAAACCTTTGGCCCGACGCATCCTGGCGGCGTCGTCCCTGGCCGGCGGGACACCGGGACCGCGAGGCCCGGTGGCGGCGACAGCGTAGAGAAAAAATATCATAAGGGTAGGTAAATTTCAACCTTTAGAGTTTTTAACCTAGCCAAAGTCCCGCGATAAAACGTTAACCGCCCAACCGCGGATGGCCCCCCGCCGGCCCGGCGAAGGCCCATGCCTGCCGGGCGCGTTTAAAAACCGGGGGAAGGAAACGCCGTTGGGTTATAACTTAGGGCTTATTGGTTAGTGATGGGAGGGTTATGGCAGTCACTTAATTGTCTGATATGGGTATGATAACCATGTAGTGGTAGGCCATCTTTGAATGGCGCATGGATGGGGCGGGCCTAAGGCAAGGCTTGGGGGATGAATCGGGGTGGGTTTGGAAGTACGGGAAAACAAAAGCGAAAGTGGCGGGCGTGGGGCCGGGGCGAGGACGTTTGGTTGGTTTGGGCGCAAGTGCGGGTAAACAGAGGAAAAAATAATGGGGTTTTCGTTTCCCGTTAGACCGGGGCCGGGAATTTGGGTTAGCGTTAAGCTTAAACTTGACATATTGGCCGCGGGGGCGGTGCGGGGGCCGTTTCGGCGGGCGGGGCGGTGGGGCTGGGCTGAGGGGATTTACCAGTCGCGGGGGCATGTTATGGCGGGATTGGGGGATAGGCGGCAGGCTGGTCAAAATGCCTAGCCTACCAGTTTTTTCTGACGTTTTTTCTGACGTGGCTAGGCGAACGGGCGGATACGGGTGAGTTAACGAAGGGGTCATGGTCGATTAGTGGTTGTTTTTACTGGATAATTCTGGCGGTGAATTAATAAACTTTATTTACCGCGGATGGAACTTATGACAAATTATATTGACAACTTGGTTGGAACCAGGTAATATGAAAAAAATTAAGTTCCGGAGCGCATTCGGTTCCTGGCGCCTGAATCCTTTTCAGCTAGCTACGGCAACGACTCTTTACGTTTCCAATCCGCACTAACATGATCCCATGTCAATCGAATACATCCTTCAACCAAACTCATCCATCCGGTAAATCCTATCCTTGCGATCGGAATTATCGCTAGCGAAAAGGGGCAATCACTAAGAATGGTGTCAACATGTACAAAATAGTCAAAAGGCAAGCGCTCAACCACAAGGTTACCCTCCTTGAGGTGCGGGCCCCGTTGGTCGCCGCCAAGGCCCAGGCCGGGCAGTTTTTAATCCTGAGGGTGGACGAGCGCGGGGAGCGGATCCCGCTCACCATTTGCGGGACCAACCCCGACAATGGGACCATCACGATCATATTCCAGATCGTCGGGGCCTCCACCGAGCTTCTGAACCACGTGCCCGAGGGGGCGTCCATCCACGACGTCGTGGGGCCCCTGGGAAACCCGACGGTTTTGGAGGGGAAAAAGGTCTGCGTGATCGGCGGCGGGGTCGGCACGGCCATCTCCCTGCCCGTGGCCCAGCTGGGCAAACGCCTTGGCTTGACCGTCCACTCCATCGTGGGTTACCAAAACAAGGATTTGGTCATATTGGAGCAAGACTTCGTGAGCTGCTCCGACAAGCTCGTGATCATGACCGACGACGGCAGCTACGGCAAGAAAGGCCTGGTCACCACGGCCTTGCAGGAGCTCATCGATGCCGGGGAGGTCTATGACGAGGTTGTCGCCATCGGCCCGCTGGTCATGATGAAGGCCGTGGTCGCCGTGACGAAGCCGCATAACATAAGGACGACCGTCTCGCTCAACTCGTTGATGCTCGACGGGACCGGCATGTGCGGTTGCTGCAGGGTCAACATCGGCGGCCAGGTAAAGTTCACCTGCGTGGACGGCCCCGATTTTAACGGTTTTGACGTCGATTTCGACGAGGCGGCCTCCCGCTCGCGTCAATATTTCGACTGGGAACGGGCCGCCCATGAAAGGGTAATCAATTCATTCAAGGAGAAAGCTTAATGGCTAAAGGGTCAGAGACAAAAGTCCCCATGCCGACCCAGGACCCCCTGGTCCGGGTCACGAATTTTTCGGAAGTGGCCACGGGTTATGGGGAAGCCGAGGCCAGGACAGAGGCCGAGCGCTGCCTAAGCTGCAAGAAGAAGCCCTGCGTGGACAATTGCCCGGTGGGAATCGACATCCCGGCCTTCATAGCCGAGATCAACAAGGGGGATTACGAGGCGGCATACAAGGAAATATTGAAGTACGGAAGCCTCCCGGCCGTCTGCGGCAGGGTTTGCCCCCAGGAAAGCCAGTGCGAGGCCACCTGCCTTAGGGGCCGCAAGGGCAAGGCCGAGGCCGTGGCCATAGGCCGGCTGGAGCGTTTCGCGGCCGACTGGAACCTGGCCAAGGCGGCCAAGGGCAACGGCTCGAAGGCCCCGGCGGTCAGCCTGACCGGGCCCAAGGTGGCCGTCATCGGTTCCGGGCCGGCCGGGCTCTCCTGCGCGGGCGTCCTGGCCGACAAGGGCTTCGCCGTCACGGTCTTCGAGGCCCTGCATATCCCCGGCGGCGTTTTGGTTTACGGCATCCCGGAATTCCGGTTGCCCAAGGCCATAGTGCGCCAGGAGATAGCCGCCCTCCGCGACAAGGGCGTGGACATCCAGACCAACGTCGTGGTGGGCAAGACCGTGACCGTGGACGAGCTCTTCGAGAGGGACGGCTACAAGGCCGCCTTCATCGGCAGCGGGGCGGGCCTCCCGATCTTCATGAACATCCCCGGCGAGGCCCTGAACGGCGTCTACTCGGCCAACGAGTTTCTGACCCGCGTGAACCTCATGAAGGCCTACGAGGGCGACGCCTCGACCCCGATATTCAAGGGCAAGAGGTTCTCGGTCGTCGGCGGCGGCAACGTGGCCATGGACGCGGCCCGCTGCGCCAAGCGCCTCGGGGCGGAGGTCTACATCGTCTACCGCCGCTCGGCCAAGGAACTCCCGGCCAGGGCCGAGGAAGTCGAGCATGCCCACGAGGAAGGCATCATCTTCAAGTTCCTTTGCAGCCCCACGGAAATCCTCGGCTACCGCAACCCGGATAACCCCCGCGACCCCAAGAACGGTTGGGTGCGCGCGGTTACCTGCGTGGAGATGGAGCTCGGCGAGCCCGACGCCTCGGGCCGCAGGCGGCCGATCCCCAAAAAGGACGGCGAGTTCACCATAGAGACGGACTCGGTGATCATGGCCCTGGGGACCTCCCCGAACCCCCTGATCGCCAGCACCACGGCCGGCCTCAAGACCCAGAAGTGGGGCGGGCTGATAGCCGACGAGTACGGCCTGACCTCCCGCGATAACGTCTGGGCCGGCGGGGACGCCGTCACCGGCGCCGCCACGGTCATCCTGGCCATGGGGGCGGGCAAGAAGGCGGGCCTGGCCATAGCCGAGGCCCTCTCTGGGGCGAAGAAGTAGGCGCCTTTGGGCGCGCCCATGAAAAAGGCGGGCTTAACCGGAAGGGGGCAAGCGGCGGGTGAGACCCCGCCGCTTGCCAACGGGCGCGAAGGCATCGTCGGAACGATGAGGTAAGGTTGACGGGAATCCTCCCAGGGTCATGTCCCCGGGGGAAGGCGAAAGGCCGGGCTTAGGGTCCGGTAAGCAAGGAACCGGGCCCAAAAAGCCCGGTTTTTTACATGAAAAAGCGGTCCTTATCGTCAACGGTGTAACCGAGGGCGTTCATGACCTTCTTGATGTTCTTCAAAAGAACGGGTTTGCCGGTTTCCAGGCGGGTGATGGTGAGGGAAGAGACGCCGGCCATGCGGGCCAGGGAGTTTTTGTCCAACAGTTGGGACTTTCTGGCCGTCTCGAAGGCCTGGGGGTTGACTTTCGCTGTTTCTTGCATCATTTTCTCCTTGCGACAAGAAATGTTTTTTATGAGGTTTGCCCTAAACCTCGATCCTATACCGAGTTTGGACGTTGAGGGAACAAAGTCGTAAGATATTAGGCTCATAAAGATAACCGGTCAGCGGAGCGAACCGATTACTTCACGCAATAGGCTATTAAAAAAAATAATAGCCTATTTTTATTGGCGGGGATTCTGCCCATGCCCAATCCAGTTGGCATAATCCCTGCCGGTGGCCCAATCTCGCCGGCCAAAGCTTTGGCGGCCAAAGCCTTGGCCGGCCAAAATCATTGCCCTTAAACTAAAAATAGCTTGTATTTTAATTAACTAAAAAGTATTGTCTAATTTACGTAGGTATTTAGTTGATATTTAGCAGAAAAGTAACATAAATGATAAAAATAGGCTAGTCATTTTTCCTTTAGACGGGTTCTAACGATACGCATTGCAAATGGTATTCTTGATTTTCCTTACAGGGCCCTTGCAAAAGAAGATTATAAGTATCTTTTAAGATATTTTATTTTGGTAAAACAAAAGTAGAATATAGAAATTAGGCCATTGAGAATTCATCGCTTGAACTCTAGCCATGCATAATCACTACGTGAGAGGTAGTGTAACCAAAAAATCTATCCATGTCAATAAAAATTTTTTTTATTTTTTCGAAGTTGGTCTCACTTAGCCGAGCTGTGAATAATGGTTATTTTTAAGTCAAGGCTTTAGTGACATTATCCGCAGCTCAGGCCTATTGGAAATACTGAAATTACTTGAACTTCGAGTAGACACGCCTGAATTTCAGGCATGGGTTTTCAATTTCTGAGAGTTTGACTGAAAGGTAATTTACCAATTAGCAATTCTATCGCTCGATCTGAACTTGGATCACGTGTTTGCTCCATCATTGCACCTAAGCCTGCTGGCAATTATTCCGTATTATACCGGCAAAGATCCTATGGCGCTATATTAGACCTCACTACCGGACAAGGCCTAATAATCGCTCAAAGCCTGCGGCTATGGCCGATTATTAGGGCTCACTAGGGGTCAGAGCCTGTTTTGATCAACCAAGACCGGGGTTATGCCGATTATTATGCCTCACTAGCGGTCAGAGCCCATTTTGATCCACAAAGCCTCGGGTAGGTCCGGGTATTGGCCCATATTGGTGGTCAGTTCGGGTCCTGGGTTCGGACAATTTTTGGATAGGGCCAATATTTGCGGCCGATGGCCATTTTGGGATCGGCAGGATCCTGGTTGGGCCGGATATTTACGCCCAACCGGGGGTCGCGACCGATCCCGGGCCCAAAATTGGTTGCCCATGGCCCGATCGGTAAGCCCCGATATGGGCCAAAGAAACCACGCGGGCCGACCGATCCGTCTAAGGTGGGCCGAAAGGTTGGCTTTGGGCGGGGAAACTTTAGCCGGTGAAAATTAACCATGGTGGCGGGGGCGCGCCCCGTCGTGGTATAATCTCGTCGGAAAAAGGTTTGTCAGTCGTTGGCTTAAGCGCCCGGGGGCCAGCGGTTTCTGGGTTGGGTCTAAATCGTTTGGCCGGGCGGTTAGGGGCCTTTGGCCCCGGCGTAGCGAGAGGTTCCCATGGCCAGCGAACTGATGGATGAATTCATTTTCGACGCCCGCGACCACCTGACCACGGCCGGGACCCAGCTCCTGGAGCTGGAGAAACGGCCCGATTCCCTCGAGGATCTGAACGCCCTCTTGGGCACCCTCCACACGATCAAGGGCAACAGCGGTTTCGTCAATCTCAGAAACCTCTACTCCATGCTTCACGGGGCCGAGAACCTCCTCCAGACGGTCAGGGAGGCCCCTGGCCACGTCTGCCCCCCGGCCATCATCAACCAACTGTTCCAGGTCCTGGACGCCGTGGAAGCCATCCTCTCCCGGCTGGAGGCCGGCGAGGACGAGGACGTCGATTGGCTCCCCGCCCTGAACCAGGCCATCGCCGAGGCCGAGGCCTCGCTGTCGCGCCCCGATGGGGCGGAACCGCCCCAGGATCCCGGGCCGCCGGAACCCGCGGCCCCGGAACCCGGGCCCGAGCCGGAACCGGAGCCCGCGCCCCAGCCCGCCGAGGCCGCCGGGGCGGGGGGAGCCATGGTGGTGGTGCTGGGGGACGGGAAGCTGGCCGCGGAGGGGCAAGGGTATTTAAGCTATCTGGGGAGCGGGAAGGGCTACCTGGTCCTGGACGCGAACGGCCTGGGCAGCCTGGGTTTCGACGAGATTCGGCTGATCAGGGAGCTGGTCTTCATTGACGACGAGCGCTTCGCCCTGATACTGGACAGGGACAGGCAGCCGGATTTTTGGCGCGTTTTGGTCCTCTGGTCGCTGGAGAACAAGATTCGCGCCTTCCCGGACCTGGCCGGGGCCAAGGCCGGGCTGGGTTTTTAAATGGGGGCCGGCGGTACTGTTATGGGTCAAAGGGAAACGGGGCCGAGGGTGGCCGTTTTGGGGGCGGGCTACTGGGGCCGCAACCTGGTGAGGGATTTCGCCGGCCTGGGCGCCCTGGGGGCCGTGTGCGATCCCGATCCCGCCGTGAGGGCGGCCATGTCGGGGGCCCATCCGGGCCTGACGGTGGTTAGCTCCCCCGGGGAGGTCTTCGGGGACCCGGGCATAGCGGCCGTGGCCATAGCCACGCCGGCCCCGACCCACGCGAGGCTGGCCCTGGCGGCCATGGCGGCCGGGAAGGACGTTTTCGTGGAAAAGCCCCTGGCCCTGTCGGTCGCCGACGGGGAGGCCATGGTGGCGGCGGCGAGGGAGCGGGGCCGGATCCTCATGGTCGATCATCTGCTGAACCGCCACCCGGCCTACGCGGAGCTGAGGAAGATGGCCCAGGCGGGGGCGTTCGGGCGGGTACTGAGGGTTTGGTCGAGGCGCCACAATTTCGGGAGGCTCCGCAAGGACGAGAACGTCTCGTGGTCCTTCGCCCCCCACGATGTGGCCATGATTTTGGGGATAGTCGGTGAGGCCCCGACCTCCGTCGTAGCCACGGGGGCCTCGTACCTGACCGAGGGGGTCGAGGACATTGTCGAGGCCAGCCTGGGCTTCCCGGGCGGGGTCACGGCCCATCTCTCCGTCAGCTGGCTGAGCCCAGGCAAGGAGCGGCGCCTCGCGGTCATCGGGACCGAGAGGATGGCCGTGTTCGATGACGGCGAGCCCTGGGAGGGGAAGCTGATCATATATGACCACAAGGTCAACTGGGAAAACCAGACGCCCAGGGCCATAAAGGACGAGGCCGGGCTGAGGGTGCCCTTCTCCCCGCTGGAATCCCTCAGGGAGCAGTGCCGGATATTTTTGGGCTGCGTCCGGACCCGGGAGGCCCCGCCGGACAGCGACGGCCCCGAGGCCCTCGCGGTCATGGGGGTCCTTCTGGCCCTGGACGGGGCACTCAGGGCCTCAAGGGAGGCCCACGGGCCGGGGCCCGTGGCGGCCTCGTTAGGCCGGGGCGACCGATACGATCCCGGGGAGGCCGGGCCTGGCCGGGGGCTCCCGCCGGTCCCCAGGGAGGACGGCTCGGGCCATTACGCCCATCCCACGGCCATCGTCGACGGGGGGGCGCGGATAGGCTCGGGGGCCAGGATTTGGCAGTACTCGCGGGTTTTCGCCGACACCGAGATCGGGCCGGGCACGAGCGTGGGCCAGAACTCGGCCATAGGGCCGGGGGCCAGGGTCGGGGCGGGCTGCAAGATCCAGAACAACGTGAGCGTCTACAAGGGGGTGACCCTGGAGGACCTGGTCTTTTGCGGGCCGAGCATGGTCTTTACCAACGTCCTTAACCCCAGGGCCTTCATCCCCAGGATGGGCGAGCTTAAGCCAACGGTGGTTGGGTTTGGGGCCACGATCGGGGCCAACGCCACCGTGGTTTGTGGCCACAATTTGGGCCGTTTTTGCCTGGTAGGGGCCGGGGCGGTCGTCACCGGTGACGTTCCCGATCACGCCCTGATGGTCGGCGTCCCGGCGAGGCGGGTCGGCTGGGTCTGCCGGTGCGGGGTCAGGCTGCCCAAAAGCCTGACCTGCCCGGCTTGCGGCCAGGGCTACCGGGAAATCAGGGCCGGCCTGGCCCCGCGCGACGCGGGCGACCTGGTCGACTGACCGCCCCCCTTATCCCGGGGGCCGCGGAAAAAAAACGAAGCGCCATCGGGGCGATTGGTGGAAGCGATGGATAGCCTACCGTTCATGGATCTGCGGGCCCAGTACCTTAAGCTGGAGCCCGCCATCACCAGGGCCTTGCTCGACGCGGTGGCCTCGGCCCGGTTCATCCTGGGCCCGGAGGTGGGGGAGCTCGAGGCGGCCCTGGCCGGGTACGTCGGGACCAGGGAATGCGTCTGCTGCGCCAACGGGACCGACGCCCTGACCCTGGGCCTCCTGGCCTGGGACGTGGGCCCCGGGGAGGCCGTTTTCTGCCCGGCCTTCACCTTTTTCTCGACGGCCGAGGCCGTGGCCCTTCGGGGGGCGACGCCCGTTTTCGTCGATATCGACCCGGTCACCTACAATATCGACCCCGTGAGCCTCGGGGAGAGGATAAGGGAGGTCAAGGCCGCGGGCAAGCTCAGGCCCAGGGCCATCATCCCGGTCGATCTTTTCGGGCTCCCGTACGATTACGGGGCCGTGGCCGCCCTCGCCGAGGAACACGGCCTGGTCATACTCGAGGACGCCGCCCAGGGCTTCGGGGGCCTTTACGGGGGCAGGAGGGCCGGTTCCCTGGGCCACGCGGGCATCACCAGTTTCTTCCCGGCCAAGCCCCTTGGCTGTTACGGGGACGGCGGGGCCGTCTTCACCGACAACGACGAGCTGGCCGATTTGATCCGCAGCGCCAGGGCCCACGGGGCCGGTGGCCACCGCTACGAGCACGTCCGATTGGGCCTGAACTCAAGGCTGGACACCATCCAGGCGGCCATATTGCTGGTCAAGCTCAAGGCCTTCCCCGGGGAGCTCGAGACGCGGCAGATCGTGGCCGGGCGTTACGACCGGGCCCTTTCCGGGAGGGTGCCCTCGGTCCCCTCCGTCCCCGGGGGCAGGCTCTCCTCCTGGGCCCAGTACACCGTACGGGTCCCAGCCGCGAGCCGGGAGGCCATCGCCCGCTCCATGGCGGCCCAGGGCGTGCCCACGGCCATTTACTACCCCAAATGCCTCCACCTCCAGCCGGCCTTCGCCGGCCTGGGCGGCTGCCCGGGCGATCTGCCCGAGGCCGAGAGGGCCTCCGGGGAGGTCCTGAGCCTCCCCATGCATCCCTACCTGACCGAGGCCGACCAGGCCCGGGTCGTCTCGGCCCTCCTGGGGGCCTTGGACGGGGCCGGGGGGGACAGGGGCTAAACCCCGGGCGCGAGCCCGGGAATCACGCGGGTTACCCATGGCGAACCACGAAGAGGAATTCCTTACGAAAATCGAGGGGCGGAAGGCCGTCGTGGCCGTCGTCGGCCTGGGCTACGTGGGTTTGCCCCTGGCCCTCTCCTTCGCGGAGGTGGGCTTCCAGGTCCTGGGCCTGGACGTGGACGAGGCCAAGGTAAAAAAAATCGGCAGGCGCGAGAGCTACATCGGCCACATATCCGAGGGGCGCCTCAGGGAGACGGCCAACCTTTTCTCGGCCTCGACCGACTTCCACCTGGCCAGCCAGGCCGACGCCATCATCGTCTGCGTCCCCACCCCGCTGACGAGGGAGCGGGAGCCGGATCTGACCTACGTGGAGGGGACCCTCGCGGCCCTTTTGGACCACCTGCGGCCGGGACAGCTTCTGTCCCTGGAGAGCACCACCTACCCAGGCACGACCGAGGAGGTCCTGAGGCCGCCCATTGAGTCCAGGGGCCTCACCGTCGGCAAGGATTTTTTCCTTGTCTACTCCCCCGAGCGCGAGGACCCGGCCAACCCGGATTTCCAGACCCAGACCATCCCCAAGGTCCTGGGCGGCTCGACGGAGTCCTCGGCCAGGGTCGGCATGGCCCTCTACGGCCAGGTGGTGGGGCGCATGGTCCAGGTGAGTTCCACCAGGGCCGCGGAGCTGACCAAGCTTCTGGAGAACATCTACCGGGCCGTGAACATAGGCCTCGTTAACGAGCTTAAGGTCGTGGCCACACGCATGGGCCTTGACATACACGAGATAATAAACGCCGCGGCCACAAAGCCCTTCGGCTTCACGCCCTTTTACCCGGGGCCGGGCATAGGGGGCCACTGCATCCCCATCGATCCCTTCTACCTCACCTGGAAGGCCAGGGGCTACGGTGTCCACACGCGTTTCATAGAGCTGGCCGGGGAGATAAACGCCGGGATGCCCCGCTACGTGGTCGATAAGATCTCCTTCGCCTTAAATGAGCGCCGATTGCCCCTCAAGGGCTCGAGGGTGCTCCTGTTGGGCGTGGCCTACAAGAAAAACGTGGACGACATGCGGGAGAGCCCGTCCCTGGAGGTCCTGAGGCTTTTGGTCGAGGCCGGGTCCCAGGTCGATTACAGCGACCCCCACGTGCCCCTCATGCCCCGGACCAGGAAGGGCGATTTCGGGCTCAGGAGCGTTACGCTCACCCCCGAGTCGCTGGGCTCGTACGACGCCGTGGTGCTCCTGACCGATCACCGGGCCTTCGATAAACCTTTCATCCATGCGCACGCCAAATTGGTCATCGATACCAGGGGGGCTTTCCCGGACTCGCCCACGGTGGTCAAGGCCTAAAAAAAAATTTACCCCCCCGAACCGAACCGCCACCGGGAAGGCCATGTGGCCCCAAAAGGGCCCATGGCCCCCCGGCCGGCTTCCCAAACGACCCCAAAATCTCGTGGAGCGTCCCATGACCCCGATAGGATCCAAAGTATTCAACCGCAAGGACCGCGCCTGCGTGGACACCCTAAGGCTTTTGGCCGTGGACATGGTCGAGAAGGCCAAGAGCGGCCACCCCGGTTTCCCGCTGGGGGCGGCGCCCATGGCCTACGTCCTGTGGGCCAGGTTCCTGAGGCACGATCCCTCGCGCCCGGACTGGCCGGACAGGGACCGTTTCGTCCTCTCGGCGGGCCACGGCTCGGCCCTCCTGTACGCCTTCCTGCACCTCGCGGGCTACGGCCTGACCATGGACGATCTGAAGAATTTCAGGCAGTGGGGCAGCCCCACGCCCGGGCACCCGGAGCGTGGCCTGACCCCCGGGGTCGAGGCCACGACCGGCCCCTTGGGCCACGGCATGGCCATGGGCGTGGGCCTCGCCCTGGCCGAGCGGCACATGGCCGCCCGCTTCAACCGGCCGGGCTTCGCCATATTCGACCACCATACCTACGCCCTCGTCTCCGACGGGGACCTCATGGAGGGCGTGGCCTCGGAGGCGGCCTCGCTGGCCGGGAACCAGGGCCTCGGGAAGCTCATTTACCTCTACGACAGTAACGACATGACCATCGAGGGCCATGCCAGCCTGACCTTCTCCGAGGACGTCCGGGTCCGCTTCACGGCCTACAACTGGCACGTGTCCCTGGTTTCCGACGGGGAGGACCTCCAGTCGGTCAAGGTGGCCCTGGACGCGGCCAAGCAGGAGACGGACCGGCCCACCCTGATCATCTGCCGGACCAAGCTGGGGGCCGGGAGCCCCAAGGAGGACACCCCGGGGGCCCACGGCGAGCCCCTCGGGGCCGAGGGCCTTTCGGCCACCCGGGCCCATTACGGCTACGGCGACAAGGGGCCGTTCTTCGTGGACGAGAGGGTGGCCAAACATTTCCGGGAGCAGGCCCAGGCCCGGGCCGCGGCCAGGGCCAGGTGGGAGGAGACCCTCGCCGCCTACGGGCGCGAGCACCCGGTCCTGGCGGCCGAGCTTAAGAGGCGCCTCGGCGCCCTCCTGCCGGACGGCCTGGATCAGGCCCTGGCCGCCTCGGCCAGGGCCGCCTTCCCCAAGGGCGCATCCGTAGCCACGAGGGTCGCCTCGGGCAAGGCCATAAACATCCTGGCCAAAAGCCTGCCCGAGCTCATCGGCGGGAGCGCCGATCTGGCCCCCTCCAACAAAACCCTCATCGAGGGCGAGGATTTCGTGGGCGCCCTGCGACCGGACGCCCGGAACTTCCATTTCGGGGTGAGGGAGCAGGGCATGGGGGCCATCCTCAACGGCCTGGCCCTCCACGGCGGCCTCATCCCCTACGGCGGCACGTTCCTGGTCTTCTCGGATTTCCTGCGCCCCGCCGTCAGGCTCTCGGCCCTGATGGCGCAAAAGGTCGTTTACGTCCTGACCCACGACAGCGTGGGCGTGGGCGAGGACGGCCCCACCCACCAGCCGGTCGAGCACCTGGCCGCCCTCAGGGCCATACCCGATCTCGTGGTCATGAGGCCGGCCGACGCCCACGAGACCGTGGCCGCCTGGGGCCTGGCCGTCGCGGGCCCCGGGCCCACGGCCCTGATCCTCTCAAGGCAGAACCTCCCCACCCTCCACCCCGACGAGTACCCCATGGTCACGGAGGGCGTGGCCAAAGGGGCCTACGTCCTCTCGCCCTCCGAGGGGCCCGAGCCCGGGGCCATAATCGTGGCCACCGGATCGGAGGTCCACCTGGCCCTGGCCGCCCAGGGGCTCCTCAGGGGCAAAAGGGACGTCCGGGTGGTCTCCATGCCCTCCTGGGAGCTCTTCGAGAGGCAGCCGGCCGGGTACAAGGAAACGGTCTTCCCGGCCGCCGTCACCCGCCGCCTCGCCCTCGAGGCCGGCCGCGCCATGGGCTGGGAGCGCTACGCGGGCCCAGGGGGCAAGATCCTCTCCATCGAGACCTTCGGGCGCTCGGCCCCGGCCGGGGTGATTTTCGGGAACCTCGGCTTCACGGCCGAGAACGTGGCCCGCCTGGCCGACTCCCTTTTCGGCTGACCCGCGAGGCCCGGTGAGCGAAAAAGCCAAAGACCGGCATCCCCCCCGCCGGAAGCCGCCCGTGCCCATAGGCGAGGTCATCGCCTACTTCGACCGGGCCTACCCCGACCCCAAATGCGGCCTCGGCTTCTCCAACCCCTTCGAGCTCCTTGTGGCCACGGTCCTCTCGGCCCAGTGCACCGACAAGAGGGTCAACCTGGTCACCCCCGGGCTCTTCGGGAAATTCCCCGACCCCGCGGCCATGGCCGCGGCCGACCCCGCCCGGATCGAGGAGTCGGTCAAGACCTGCGGCCTTTACCGGGCCAAGGCGGCCAACATCTCGCGGCTCTCGAGAATACTGGTCGAGCGCTTCGGCGGGGAGGTCCCGGCCAACCTGGACGATCTCGTGACCCTCCCCGGGGTGGGCCGCAAGACGGCCAACGTGGTCCTGGGCGACGCCTTCGGCATCCCGGGCCTGACCGTCGATACCCACCTGGGCCGGGTCAGCCGCCGCCTGGGCCTGAGCGACCAAAGCGCCGCCGACCGGGTCGAGCGGGACCTCATGGGCCTCGTCCCGAAAAAACTCTGGACCCGCTTTTCCCACCAGGCCATAAGCCACGGCCGGGCCATCTGCCTCGCGAGGAAGCCCGCCTGCCCCGACTGCGGGCTCCTCCCTTGCCCGGCCCGGGAAGGCTAGCCCCCTTCCGGCCAAAAACCCTTTCCGTGAGGAACGATCCCATGGGCGAGACGAAAAAACCCCCGGGCAAATGCCTTCTGGCCCTTTTCCCGCTCCTGCTCCTCGCCCTGGCCCAAACGGGCCAGGCCCAGACGGCCCCGATAGTCACAAACTCGGCCGACATGACCTTCGCCGCCGTGCCGGCCGGGCGGTTCACCATGGGCGCCGGGCCCGGCTTCAAGGGGGACGGGGAGTACGAGAGGCCGGCCCACGATGTCACCATCCCCAGGGCCTTCAGGCTGGGCCGGGCCGAGGTGACCGTGGATCAGTGGAACAGGGTCATGGCCAACGCCGGGACGGGCGGGGACAGGTTCCGGAAAGGCAAGGGCGATCTCCCCATCGACAACGTCTCCTGGCAGGACGCCATGGACTTCGCGGCCCGGCTCAACGAGAGGGAGGGGGTAAAAAAATACCGCCTCCCCACGGAGGCGGAATGGGAATACGCGGCCAGGGCCGGGACGGCCACGGCCTATTATTTCGGGGACGATCCCGCGGCCATGGGCGATTACGCCTGGTGCGGCGGGGGTTTCGCCAGGGGCTCGCCGAGCCCTGGCCAGGCCAAGAAACCCAACGCCCTGGGGCTTTACGACATGCTCGGCAACCTCTCCGAGTGGGTCTCGGACTGGTTCGCCCCCGATTACTACGCCCAAAGGGTCGGCCATGACCCCAAGGGGCCCCCGGGCGGCGAGGAAAAGGTCCACCGCGGCGGGGCCTTCGCCAGCGACCCCAAGTCCTGCCAGAGCGCCTGGCGTGAGAGCGATCTGCCCTCGGTCAGGAGCCTCCTCATCGGCTTCAGGCTGGCCTATGACGAGTAGGGACCGGCCCCCTGGCCGATCCCTACTCGCCGATTATCTTGATCAGCACCCGCTTGTTCCTTTTGCCGTCGAATTCCCCGTAAAATATCCTCTCCCAGGGCCCGAAATCCAGCCGGCCCCCGGTCACGGCCACCACCGCCTCCCGGCCCATCACGGTCCGCTTCAGGTGGGCGTCCCCGTTGTCCTCGAAGGTGTTGTGGTCGTAGCGCTCGTAAGGCTTCTCCGGGGCCAGGCCCTCCAGCCAGCGCTCCATGTCGCGGTGGAGGCCCGGCTCGTCGTCGTTGACGAAAACGCTGGCCGTGATGTGCATGGCGTTCACGAGGCACAGGCCCTCCGTGACCCCGCTCTCGGCCAGGGCCTTCTCGACCTCGCCCGTGATGTTAACGAAGGCCCGCCTCGCGGGGACCCTGAAGGTCAGCTCTTTCCTGTAGCTTTTCATGCCCATCCCTCGCGACGCGGGGCTCGCGAGCCCCGCGCCCATCCCCGGCTTCGCCCCGGGGTCGGTTAAACCCGGGCGAGAGGGGGCCCCCCCGCCCATCCCCGGCTTCGCCCCGGGGTCAGTTAAACTCGAACCATAGGTAACTTATGATGGTGCTTGACTTGATCGAGTACCGGACTATGCCGGCCGGGATGAGGGTCGCCTGGCCCGGGTGGAGCCTCACCGTCTCCTTGACCCCGGAGGTCTCGACGTTGCCCCGGCCCCTGACCGGGCAGACGAGGGACATCCTCTCGCCCGAGGCGGTGAAAAAGTCGGTGTTGACCAGGGTCACCGTGTACCTGGGGCCCTGGTAGAGGATGCGGTCCCGGCCGCTGCAGACCGTGTATAGGTAGGGCAGATCCGTGTGGACCACGGGCACCGGCCGCGGCGGCGGGGAGAAGTCCCAGGGATCGGGGGCCCGGTCCCAGTCGTAGACGGTATCGACGAAGGAGTTCGAGGGCAGGGCCTTCAGGACCGTGGCCGAGGGGCCCTGGCAATGGGCGAGCCCCTGGGGCATGAGGAAGCGATCCCCGGACTCCAGGGGGATCTTCTTGAGCCTCTTGGGCCAGGGGCCCTCCCCGGGGGAGGTGACGGCGCCCAGCCACGAGTCCGGGCCCGCCTCCATGACGTACCAAAACTCGTCCGCCCCAAGGGCCCTGACCGGGCCCGGCTCCTCGCCCGTGCGCTCCAGGCGAAAGCTCGCCCCCAGGGCCTGCTTTTTCTTGCCCTCCGCCGGGTCCACGGGGCCGGTCAGGGCCGGTCCCCACCGGGCCTTGACCTGGGCCAGGGTCTGGCCGGCCTGGGGGCCCGAGGCGATCTTGCTCACCAGGCCGAAATCCTCCGTGGCCAGCCAGATCACGCCCCAGTGAAGCCCCTCGGCCTTGGAGGGCACGTTGTAGGCCGAATGGCAGGCGCTGCCCCAGGGCTTGTCGGTCACGATGGGGGCCAAGGGTAACGGGGCGACATCGGTGATAATGGCTCCCTTTTTCATATAACGAACTCCCGAGACGCGTATTCACCCGCCCGGCTTTCCCCTCCCGGGGCGCCCACGCGCCCCCGGCCGGGAAAGCCGGGCTTTTGGCATTATACCCTGGCCCCGGCCGTCCTTACAGGCCCCAAATCGCCCCTCCCGTGAGGGCGTTTTACCGCCCTCTGGGGCTTAAGCCCACCCTAAGCCCATGGCCATGGGCGCGGCATTGGGAGCCCTTGCCGATAAACGAGCCTAAGTTCGTGGCGCCTAAACGATAGCGGACCCCAAATTTGAAAAACAGGGCACATTTTCCTAGCGATCTAGAGTAGAAGTATAGTGCCATTATTTGGAAAATATAGTATAATCGATATCGCCTAAAGTTTTGAGCCCCCCAATTCGCCCGTCATCGCGCCCGGATCGTCGCCCTTACAAGGAGAGTCTCGCGAGTTGCCCAATTTCGAGTACCACGTCGCCGCGGCCGGCCTGGCCTCGGCCATCGGTGTCGCCTTCGGCGGGGCCGCCTTCGGCTGGGACGCCACCGCCTCCTCCCTGGGCTTCCTGGCCGGGCTCTCCGGGGGCATGATCCCCGACCTCGACCACGACGAGTCCAAACCCCTGCGCCTGGCCGGGGCCCTGGGCGGCCTTGGCTTCTCGGCCGCCGTGGTCGGCTACGTGACCTCCCCTGGCACCTTCTTCAACCGCCCCTGGCCCGTCGGCTCGGCCGTCCTGGCCGCCGTGGGCTCCTACTTCCTCTTCAACACCATCATCGTGGAGATATTCAAACGCCGCACCAAACACCGGGGCCTCTTCCACTCCCTGGCCGTGCCCTTCCTCTACGGCGGCCTCTGGGCGGTCATGGTCGCCTCCGCCGGCGGCCAGACGGTCATGGCCGTCTGGCTCATGGCCATCCTGGGCGTCCTGACCCATCTCGTCCTGGACTCGGCCAAAAGCATGAGCTTTAACCCCCTCAAGGTCGCCACCGCCGACATCGGGGCCTCGACCAGGCTCTGGGTCCTCACGGCCCTGGTCAACTTCCTGGCCTTTACCAGACTTACCCTGTGACCCAGGCACCCCAAAAATACTTTTTTACCAGCCATCCCGCACCTCTACCGGCAAACCCCCACGGCTCTTGGCCGCCACCGGGCCTTTTCTTTTGCGGGGGATATTAGGTGGATATTCCCGGCAAAGTAGGTAAAAAACCGGTTTGTATAATGGATAGTCTTGATAAAGTTTGTAACGTAGTTATAATTTTTGGCCAAAGCCAAGTTTTATCAGATTAAACAAGGGAATACGAATAGGTCGCGCCCACCGAGATCGGGGCCGCGACCAGGCTCCGGGTCCTTACGGCCCTAGCCCTGGCAACTAAAATAATTTATTTACCAGCCATCCCGCACCTCTACCGGCAAGCCGCTAGGGCTCTTGCCCGCCACCGGGCCTTTTCTTTTGTGTGGGATATTAGGTAGATATTCCCTGCAAAGAAGGTAAAAAACCGGTTTGTGTAGGGGGATAGTCTTGTCAAAGTTTGTATCGTAGTTATAATTTTTGGCCAAAGCCAAGTTTTATCAGATTTAATTAGTGAAAACAAAAAGGTAGCGACCGCCGACTTCGGGGCTCCGACAAGGCCCTGGGTCCTCACGGCCCTGGTCCCCAGAATAATTTATTTACCAGCCATCCCGCGCTTCTATCGGCAAGCCGCCAGGGATCTTGGCCGCCACCGGGCCTTTTCTTTTATGGGGGTTATTAGGTGGATATTCCCGGCAAAGAATTTAAAAAAACCAGTTTATATAAGGGATAATCTTGCTAAAATTTGTATCGTAGCTATAATTATAAGCCAAAGCCAAGTTATATCAGATTTAATAAGGGAAAACGAAAAGGCCTCGCCCGCCGGCATCGGGGCCCAACCAAGCCCTGGGTCCTCACGGCCCTGGTCAACTTCTTGGCCTTTACCAGGCTTACCCCGTGACCTTGGCCCTGGCATCTAAAATAAATTATTTACCAGCCATCCCGCGCCTCTACCGGCAAGCCGCCACGGATCTTGGCCGCCACCGGGCCTTTT
>JAITKA010000003.1 GCA_031278635.1 Deltaproteobacteria bacterium
TATAAATGTCATGCTTTTCGGCGACGACGGCCAGTTTTTCTTCTCGGCTTAGATAATCACCGATGTCATAGTGGTAAATCTCGGCCGGGCCTTGGAGTTCCGGTTTCTTGACCAAAACGGTTATGGCTATGGGGGTTCTTGAGCCTAGCCCAAATATGTTTCCCGCTTCCTTGCGGCGTAATTCGCCAGAAGTCCTGCAATTTCCCCTTAGGTTAAAGACGTATATTTTCGAAAACTCATCGGAGAGGCACTTGCGCATGCCATCCATGGCGTTTCCGTCAAGCCAGCCGGAGTTGGAAACGAAGGCTATTATCCCGCCGTCGCGGCCCAAGCGGTCAGAGGACCAGCGGAAGGCCTTGATGTAGCTATCGTAGAGGGCGTTTTTGTTTTGGGCCGAGGATTTGGAGGCGTAGGTCATGACTATGGTTTTTTCCAGGGCCGGGTATGACTGATTTTTGGAGTTGTCGTTGGCGGAGCGCTGGCCGGCGCTGAAGGGCGGGTTGCCAAAGATGATTTGGATGGGGGCTTTTTCCTGATCCCTTACCCTTTGGGTGTTTTTCTTTAGCCTTTCCTTGGCGAACATGTCGCCGGTTCTGGTCTCGTAGAGCTGAAACGTGTCGGTGAGGCAAATGCCGTTGAATTGCCGATAGGGGGCGTTGGCCCCCATGGCCGTATGGTAGGCGCTCTCTATGCTGACATTGGCTATGTAGTAGGCCAAGAGGACTATCTCGTTGGCATGGATCTCGGATTTGTATTTTCGCTCGAGGGAGTCGCCCAGTAAGCCCGACTGGATTAGCCTTGAGACGAACGTGCCCGTGCCGGCGAAGGGGTCGAGGATATGGACGTTCTCGTCTGAGATGGAGCGACCGAATTCCCTTTTGAGTGTCTCCGCGACCGAGTGGACGATGAAATCGACAATCTCTACGGGGGTATAAACTATGCCTAATTTATCGACGGCCTTTGGCATGGCCAGCTTGAAAAAATGGTCATACAGGCGGTCCATTATTTTTTGCTTGCCGGCGGGGTTGTCGATCCCGGCCACCTGCTCCTGGACGTTATGGAAGAACCGGTCGAGCTTATCGTGGCCGGCCCGATCCGCTTCCAGGCCTTGATCGTCCAGGACGTCTATCATGGCCTCAAGGGACTGGGAAACCGGGTTGTGTTTGACGAAGGCGTAGTTGGCGAAGAGGGCCGTGAAGACCGGCTTGGAAATTAGGTGCTGGGCCAGCATCTCGATGGCCTCGGCGGCGTCCACCGAGGGGTTGAGCGTCTGGCGCAGGCCTTGGAGGAATTTGTCGAATTCCTCCTTGTGGGGGCCTTTCCTGTTGACGACCTTGGTGATGCGGCCCTTGAAACCGTCGGCGATTTTGGCCACGTCGGCGGCCCAGTCCGACATGTCCTGCCGGCTTCCGACCTTCTTGACCAGCCTGGCGTAGATGGCCTCATGGAGGACGAAATCAATTTTCCTGGCCTCGGCCAGGAGATCGAAGGGCTCTATGCCGTCGACTATGATTTGGTCGGAACGGCGGTGCTTTCGTTCCCTGTCCGGGTCCGGGTCATCGCCTGGCTCGTTGAATTGGATTTGGTTGATTATCGAGGTGAACCTGTCGTCGTGGGACTTGAGGGCGTTTAGGACGTACCAAACCACCTTGAAGTTTTGATGATCGTCAAGGACCTCTTTCGGGTCCACGTGATTTGGGATAAGCACGGGGATTATCGCGTATCCGAATTTTTTCCCCTCTGCCTTGCGCATGACCCTGCCCACGCTTTGTACGATGTCGATTTGGCTGTTCTTGGCCGAGAGGAACATGACCGCGTCAAGGCTCGGGACGTCGACCCCCTCAGAAAGACACTTGACATTATCTAACACCCTGCATTCATTGGGATTTTCTGTTTGGGCCTTGAGCCAGGCCATTTTTGCGTCCCTGGCGCTTGAGCCCATGCCGCCATCGATGTGGTCGGCAACGACGTCGACCAATTCGTGCCCCTCAGGGGGTTTGAGCCGATCGCCAAAGGTGGCCTTGAGGCGGTTGAAGGCCGAGGTTATCTCCTTGGATTTTAGGATGGTTCGGCAAAAGGCCACGGCCCTGTGCATTTGCCCGGGGTCGACCGAGCGGAGGAATTCCCCCTCGTTGTCCAGGTTTTTGCTGAGGGCGTTCAGGCAGCCAATCAAACGGGTCACCATGTCGGCGTCGACTTCCTTTATATCCTTGCCATCCTCGTCCTTGGCCGGGACGTAGCCGCGCCGGACAGTCAGGATTAGGACCTTGTAGTCGGAAAGGAGGTTCCGGTCGACTGCTTCCCCGAAACCGAGGTGATGGAACTCAGGCCCGTAGAGGGTTTCGTCGTCCATCGAGCACAGGGCAATGGAAGCGCCCTCGGCCTTTTCCTTGGCCTTTTCCCCGAATACCCTGGGCGTGGCCGTCATGTAAAGGCGTTTGTGGGCCTTGATGAAACCGTTATCGTGGACCTTGACGAAATGGCTCTCGTCCTCGTCGGCCAGGGTGACACCGGTGGTGCGGTGGGCCTCATCGCAGACGATCAGATCTACGGTCATTTTCGTCCGCTTCAGGGCCTCGGCCACCCGATCTATGGATTGGTAGGTCGAGAAGATCACTCGCATGCGGCCTGGATGGCGGGACCCGGCCTCGTTGAGCCTCGCGGCGATGGTGGCTACGTCCGTCGTGGCCGGGAGGGCCAGGTCCTCGACCCCGGCCATGTCCTCGTCGAGGGGGTTTTTGTTTTTCGACCTGGAGACTCCCGGGTCGGAGCAGACGCAGATTGCCTGGAAGGGTTTGGCGGCGTCGCCCGCCCATTCCCGGAGGGACTGGCCGATCAGGGCGATGGAAGGGGCCAAGAACAGGATCAAACCTTGGCCGTCGGTCTCGCGCTCGGCGATTTTAAGGGCCGTAAATGTTTTCCCGGTTCCGCAGGCGAGTATGAGCCTCCCGCGATCATGGGTTTTGAAACCCTTGGCGCAGGCCTCGATGGCCTCGGTCTGGTGGGGGAGGGTTTTCCTCCCGGCCAGGCGGGCTTGGTTCCCGAAGAGGCCCTGGTCGAGTTTTTCCCAGTCCACCCGGGCGTTCTCGAGATCGGATAGGCTTATCCTGGCGCAGGGGATGGTTTGGTTCCTAAGCTCGGCCTCGGCCTCGGATGTCCAGTCGTTGGTGGTGGAAATCCAAAGCCGGTTGGTAAAAACCAACTGCCGTCCGGAATCGTCCTTGAACGTCCTGCCGCTGGGCCCCAGAAAGCTGTCAAGGGTATGTTTATTTATGTGGGCGCCTTCCTGGTAGCACTTGCACTGGACGGCCCAGTAATCACCCTCGGGGGTTTTTGCCACCAGATCGATGCCGACGTCTCGGCAACTGATCTCGTCCCGGAAGGGAAAGTCCCGCCAACGCCAGACCCGCTCGAACCTTTGGTCGTAGATCTGGTAGGTCTTGAGGAAATTGACCATCAGTTTTTCGAACTTGGCGCCCTTGTCGCTCTCCGAGGTAGCCCCGGCGCGGTATTTGGCCAATATTTGGGGAAAATCCATGAAAAAGCCTTTTGTGGCAAAGCAAATTTGTCGCCTTTTGGCCCAAGGAAATATATCAAAACGTGAATAACGACAAAACTAATATATCATATTTTGATCGAGATACAAAAACCCATAATTTTTGAGAAATTGTTTCTTAACCATCAGAATTTATTCGCTAAATTTTTCCTCGATTTACGTATTTGGGGATTATTGCATGGCTATCATGTGTTAACATTAACGGCAAAGCAAGTTGTCGTTGTTTCAGCAAAGCAAGTCGTCGCATCTAACGGCAAATCATACTTTTGATTCTTCTGGTACCAAAGGCGAAGCAAATTTATGTAAAGTCCTATCTATACGACAGATTTTAATCGAGATACAAAAATTATAGTTTTTGCGAAATTATTTCTTAACTATCATAATTTATTAGCTAAATTTTTAGATATTTTACGTATTTCAAGATTTTTAGATGGCTATCATTTGTTAACATTAACGATAAAGCAAGTTGTCGTTGTTTCGGCAAAGCAAGTCGTCGTATCTAACGGCAAATCATAATTTTAGTATCGAAAACAAGCTAATTAATGCAAGATCCTATCTATACGATATATTTTATCGAGATACGAAAACCCATAATTTTTGAAAATTTATTTTTTTACCATCGGAATTTATTCGCTAAATTTTTCGTCGTTTTCTAAGGGCAAATCATAATTCTCGCCTTTTGGTACAAAAGGCAAGCGAGTCAATGCAAGGTCTGTCTATACGGCTGATTGATTCTACCCAGATAGGCGTCATTGATGTTTTGCCTGACGGTTCCATGAAAACCCGCGACAATGAAAACCCGCGGCACTATTTTAGGGCCTGGCCCCTTGGGCGGGAAAGCGCATAAGCCGAAGGCCTCCCGAAAGGCTCCGTTTGAACCTTTGGGAGGCCTTGGGGGGGTTATTTGACCACCAGGTTAACGAGCTTATCGGGGACGAAGATTTTTTTGACTATGGTCTTGCCCTCGAGCCATTTGGCCACGGCCTCGTTATTTAGGACCAGGGGCTCGATCTCCTCGGGGGGGAGGCCGACGGCCATGGAGAACTTGCCCCGGACCTTGCCGTTGATTTGGATGACGTACTCGACC
This sequence comes from Deltaproteobacteria bacterium, assembly GCA_031278635.1. Lineage (GTDB taxonomy): Bacteria > Desulfobacterota > Desulfarculia > Adiutricales > Adiutricaceae > JAIRNQ01. The sequence goes on from JAITKA010000003.1 coordinate 4,644, forward strand.
TCGGGTTTTTGGCAGGCGGCCTCGTCGTGGGAGGGCCAGCGGGACTTGAAGACGCTTTGGTTGTGGCCCAGGGATTCCCAGATTTCCTCGGCCAGGTGGGGGGCCAGGGGGGCCAGGAGCTGGGCCAGGGTCTCGGAGACTACGTGGTTGCGGACCTTGTTTTTGGTCAGGTGGTTTACGAGCTCCATGATCCGGGCGATGGCCGTGTTGTAGGAAAAGCGGGCCAGATCGGCGCCCACGGCCTTGATGGTCGAGTTCAGCCAGAAAAGGGTCTCGGGGTCCCCCGGGGGGGAGGGGTCCAGGACCTCGCCCTCGGGGGGCAGGGCGGCGGCGAAGAGGCGATCGAGGAAGGCTTTCATGGCCTTGACCCCGCCGTCCCGGAAATCCCCGCCCTCGAGGTAGGCCCCCATGAACATCAGGTACATACGGAAACTGTCGGCCCCGAACTCCTTTATGTACTCGTCGGGGTTAACGATGTTGTTGCGGGACTTGCTCATCTTGGCGCCGTTTTTGACGATCATGCCGTGGGCCACGAATTTCTTGTAGGGCTCGGTGAAGTTCAGGTAGCCGCACTTGTTGAGGGCCCGGCAGAGCCAGCGACTGTACAGCAGGTGGAGCACGGCGTGCTCGTTGCCGCCCACGTAAAGGTCGACCGGGAGCCATTTGGCGGTAAGGTCGGGGTCGAAGGGGCGATCGGTGAAGCCGGTCGAGGGGTAGCGGTAAAAATACCAGGCCGAGCAGAGGAAATTGTCCGAGACGTCCGTTTCCCTATGGGCCTGGCCGCCGCAGGTCGGGCAAACGGTCTTGTGGAAGGCCTCGTCCCTGGCCAGGGGCGAGAGGCCCGAGCCGTCGGGCCGGTAATCGGCCAGCTTGGGCAGGAGGACGGGCAGGTCCTTTTCCGGGACCGGGACCTCCCCGCATTTATCGCAATAGATGATGGGAATGGGCGGGCCCCAGTAGCGCTGCCGGCTAACGCACCAGTCCCTGAGGCGGTAATTGGTGGTGAAATTGGCGAGATTCCTGCTCTCCAGCATCCTGGTTATGGCGAAAATGCCCTCGGTCTTGGCCGCGAGGCCGTTAAACTCGCCGGAATTGACCAGGTTACCGTCCCCCACGTAGGCCTCCCTGGAGACGTCGACGTCCGGGTCCCCGCCGGAGACGACCTCCCGGATGGGCAGACCGAATTTCAGAGCGAACTCGTGGTCCCTCTCGTCGTGGGCCGGGACGGCCATGATGGCCCCGGTGCCGTAGCCCATGAGCACGTAATCGGCAACCCAGATGGGGATTTTTTCCCCGTTGACCGGGTTTATGGCCATGGAGCCGGTGAAGACGCCCGTCTTTTCGCGGCCCTCGGACTGGCGCTCCACCTCGGTGAGGGCTTGGGCCCTCTGGCGGTAGTCGGCCAAATCCTTGACCCTGTCCGGGGTGGTTATTTCGTCCACCATGGGGTGCTCGGGGGAAAAGACCATGTAGGTGGCCCCGAAAAGCGTGTCGGGCCTGGTGGTAAAGACGCTGAAATCGGGCCCCCCGTCCACCTTGAAGCGCACCTCCGCCCCGTGGCTGCGGCCTATCCAGTTGCGCTGGGCCGTTTTGGTCCTCTCTGACCAGTCCATGCGGTCGAGCTCGTCCAGGAGCTCCGCGGCGAAGGCCGTGGTCCTGAAGAACCACTGGGCCATCTCTTTTTTCGTGACCACGCTCTGGCAGCGCTCGCACTGGCCGTCAATGACCTGCTCGGCGGCAAGGACGGTGTTGCAGCTGGGGCACCAGTTGACCGCGGCCCTCTTGCGGTAGGCCAGATCGTTTTTGTAAAGGGTCACGAACATCCACTGCGTCCAGCGGTAGTAATCCGGGCTGGTGGTATCTACCTGGTGGTGCCAGTCGAGCATGAGGCCGACTTTCTTGAGCTGGGTTTCCCTGAAGCGCTCGATGTTTTTGGGCACCATCTCGGCGGGGTGGCGGCCGGTCTTTAGGGCGAAGTTCTCCGAGTGCATGCCGAAGGCGTCGAAACCCATGGGCTCGAAGACGTCGTAGCCCAGGAGGCGGTGGTAGCGGCCCTGGATGTCGGATCCGACGAAGGCAAAGAGGTTCCCCACGTGGAGACCCTCGGCCGAGGGATAGGGAAACATCATCAGGTTGTAAAAGGGTTTTTTGGCCCCGTACAGGTCGGTCTTGTCGGTGCCGTCCCTCTCCCAGCGCTCGCGCCACTTGGCCTCGATCTCGGATGGATTATACTTTGCCATATCTTTTTACCTAAGTTTAAGAAACAATTTATTTAAAAAATTATACATTCTATTTAAGACAATTAAATAGAATGTATTTGCAAAACTGTTGCCGATATGTTCTTTCGGGAAAAACGAACTGACCCGTTTGGGGCGCTTAAGCGTTTTTGGCCCTACCTTAGCGAGCCCTGATTTTACTCAGGCTTTGGGCGCCTGTCAAGGCGTCCTTGGCCCGGGCCGGGCCCGGGCCTGGGGGTCAAAGGTCGTCGACGATATCGACGTTGGTCCCGGGGACGAAGGACGTGCACGGATGGAGGTAGCGGAGGTGGATGAGGCCCAGGGGCCCGTTCCGGTGCTTGTTGATCCTAAGCTCGGCCTTGCCCTTGAGGGTGGGGTCGTCCTTTTTGATCATCTCGGGCCTCACGATGAAAAAAACCAGGTCGGCGTCCTGCTCGATGCTGCCGCTCTCCCTGAGATCCGAGAGGCTGGGCTCCAGCTCGTCGGATCTTTTCAGCTGGGAAAGGGTTATGACGGGCACTTCCAGTTCCTTGGCCAGGGCCTTGAGGGAGCCGCTTATCTCGCGGATCTCCTGCTCCCGGTTATTGTGGCGCCCGTTGGGTCTCATGAGCTGGAGGTAGTCGACCAAAACGAGCCCCAGGGTTTTCTTGTTTCTCGCAAGGGAGGATTGCAGCCTCCTGGCCTTGGCCCTCAGCTCAAGGGGCCTCAGGGCCGCCGTGTCGTCGACATAGATGTCCGAATGCCTAAGGAGGCTGGCATTGGCCGTCAGCCTTTGGACGTCGTCGTCGGTGATCCGGCCCGTGCGCAGCTGGACCAGGTCATGGTGCCCCAGCTGGCACAAAAGGCGCTGGAGGACCTGATCGTTACCCATCTCCATGCTGAATATGGCCACGGTGTGCGGCGGGAAATCCTTCCGGCTCTCCCGCATCATCGGGACGGCGGCGTTCAGGGCGAAATTGAGCGCCAGGGAGGTCTTGCCCATGCCTGGCCGGCCGCCGATCACGATCAGGTCGGTCTTTTGGAAGCCCCCCGTTTTCTGGTCAAGGAAGGTATAGCCGGTGGGGATGCCCGTGATGCCCCCGACGACGTTCCTTACCCCGATGATGTTCCGGTAGACCCTCTCCATGGGCTCGCTGACATGGACGAGGCGGCTGGCGACCCGGCTGTCCTTGATCTTGAAAACCAGGGCCTCGGACTCGTCCAGGATCTCGGGGACGGTCTGTATTTCGGCGCGGACGAGCTCGGCGATCTCCGAGGACACCTTCAAAAGGCGCCTCAAGGTCGACCGATCGATGATTAGTGAGGCGTAATGGCCCACGTTGCCCGGTATCCCGTACTGATCGTGAATCTCGGATACGTAAGAGCGTCCGCCCACCTGCTTGATCAGTTTTTTTTGCTCCAGCCTGTTACTCAGCAAAATCAGATCGATGCCCTTGCCGTCGTTATAGAGCTCCAGTAAGGTCTCGTAGATGAAACCATGGGCCGGGGTGAAAAAATCGTCCGGCTGGAGGTTGGCCTCCATGGCCAGGGGCACGGCCTCGTAGGGGTCGGCCATGATGGCCCCCAGAATGGACCTCTCGACCTCAAGCTCGGGCTTGGGCGGTATGGGCAGGGCCTCGCCCTCGCCAGGCTCGATATCCGGCAAAACGAAATCCTGGTAATCGTCCGCCATGTTGTCAGCCGCGGCCATCTCTCTCACCTCCGTTTGGAATCGGAGGCATATTTTACTTTACCCGGCCTCGGGCTGGCAAGTAATTTTTCATATTTGAGAACGCATGGTAATCGCTAATAAAATTTGTTTGGCAATTAGACTATTTTAATTAAAATTAGACAAAATTTGATTTTCCCTTATTAAATCTGATAAAACTTGGCTTTGGCTTATAATTAGCGCTACAATACAAACCTTGGCGAGATTATCCCTTGTACAAACTGGTTTTTTTACTTTCTTTGCCGGGAATATCCATCTAATATCACCGGGAAAAGAAAAGGCCCGGTGGCGGCCAAGATCCGTGGCGGCTTGCCGGTAGAGGCGCGGGATGGCTGGTAAATAATTTATTTTAGATGCCAGGGCCAAGGTCACGGGGTAAGCCTGGTAAAGGCCA
>JAITKA010000068.1 GCA_031278635.1 Deltaproteobacteria bacterium
GGGCCAACCCTCGCGGGTATTTCATGGCCCCCCCAAGCCTATGAACCTTGGCCCAGGGGCCTTGGCCTTCGGGCAAGGCCCAGGGGCTAGCCCTAGACCCCGCCCTCACACGTAGATGAGCTTTTGGCTGTAGCGGTCGACGTCGACGGCGCCGAAGTATTCCGTTGGGGTGAGGGCGGTTAGGTCCTTGAATTCCTTGGAGAAGTGCGGCTGGTCGTAGTAGCCGGACATGACGGCCAGGTCGGCCAGGCTTGGCCTGACCGGCTTGTTCATTTCGTGGATTAGGTGCTGGAAGCGGACGTATTTGGTGAAGGATTTGGGGGAGAGGCCCATGTTGTCGGTAAAGACGCGGTTTATGTAGCGGCTGGAATAGAGGGTCCGTTTCTCAAGGTCCTCCACGCGCATCACGCCGCCGGTTTCCTCGACCTCGGCGATCAGCTGGAGCAGCAAATCGTGGGCCCGCCAGCGCCCGCCGATGAAATTCGTCAAGAGATCCTTCAGCTTGGCAAGGTCGGTGATTTTGTGGGCGCGTTCCAGGAGCTCCACCCCGCCGGGCAGATCGCTCAGGGACAGATGTTCCCCCAGCGTGTCCGGGAGCGACACGCCCAGGCGCTCGGGCAAGTAGCCGGGCCTGAAGCGCACGCCGAGGCAACGGGAGCCGCGGGGCACCATGATGGCGTCGCTTTTGGTCACGAAGCCGCACAGGTAGCCCTCGGCGCTGGTGTCGGTGAAAGTGAAGAGCAGATCGGCGCAGCCGTTGGGCAGGGCGGCGCTGTTTTTGGCATCCCCGGCATCGGCGGTGAACGAGTACAGGTGAACGTAAGGGGTGTCCGGCACCAGCTTTTTGTAGTATCTGGTAGTGTTAACCACAAAAAAGGGCTGAACGGGATTAAACGCCCGACGCATGGCTGACCATTCCTTTTTCGCTTAGCTGGCTGGGCCTTCAGGGAGCGTCTCGGAGGGGGGGGTGACGGCGGCCCGGTCGGCGGTCAAGCCCGGTTACCGGGAAACATGACCTTTGGGAGCGATTTCCGTTCACCGTTCCGGCCCACATTAAGAAGCTACCACCTATTGGGTCCCGAATCAAGCCATAATTATGGCTTCCAGCTCTATCTCCACCAGTTGGGTGGGCCTGTTTAGGGCCGTTGTCCCCACCATGGTGAAAAGGGGGCGGATTTTCCCGAACGATTCCGTGTAGGCCCGGGCGATTTCGCCGCCGAGTTTCATGTCCACCGCATAGGCCTTGACCGAGATCACGTCCTCGGGGCGGGCCCCGGCCTGGGCCAGGAGGCCCAGGAATTTTTCGAGCACGTATTTCGTCTGGGCGTAGGCGTCGCCCTCGCCGAAAACGGTGCCGTCGGGTCGCACGGAAGTCGTCCCGCCGATTTTCACGAAGGGGCCGACTTTTACCATCCTTGAGTAACCGGCTTTGTCCTCCAGCGGGGCCCCGGAAGAGTAATTGGTTCTGGTGAGATCCATTTTAAATCCTCTCGAACGTGATCGGCGAAAGCCCTGATTTCCGGATGGTCGTTTTTTTTAGCTGCCTGATTTTATGGGCTAAGGGTTGGAATTTCGGGGCTTTCGCATGCCGATCGACTATGGTTTGGCTATATATGGGTCTGAAAAAGTGGTCTTTTCGGTGATAATTAAACTTTCGCCCTGAACCTATCGTAGCGGAACTTGCTTACGTCCAGGGAGGTCTCCTCGCCGGCGGCGAGCTGGGCGAGCAAAAGGCCGACGACGGGGGAAATGCCGAAACCGTGGCCCGACAGGCCGCAGGCGACCGTGAGGCCGGGCGTTTCCTCGGGGTTGCCTATGACCGGGATGTGATCGGCGCAGTCGTCTATCCAGCCGGCCCAGGTCCGCACGATTTTCAGGTCCCGCAGGACGGGGAAATAGCCGACGATGCCACGGCAGGTGCTTGAGGCGCCGAAGGATGACAGCCTGGGCTCCCCGTAGGCGAAATAGGGCTCCAGGCCGTGGGTCCCCCCGAAAACGAAGGAGCCGTGGCTGGACTGATGGCCGTAGAAATCGGCCATGGCCGTGCCCAGCATTTGCCGGAACATCCGGGGCGCCTCCTCGGTAACGAGGGTCTCGAGGAGAAGGGGGGAGATGGGCACGTCGAGGCCCAGGGAGGAGAGTATTTTCCGGCTGTCGTAACCGGCGGCGACCACGGCCCGCCCGAACCCGTGGGTTTCCCCGTCGGCCGTTTTGGCCGCCGCGACTCGGCCCCTGATTTTGTGGAGGCCGGTCACCTCCGCCCCGGACACGAAGCGCGCCCCGAGGCGCCTCGCGGCCCGGTAGAAGCCCAGGGTCGCCAGCAGGGGGTTGGCGTGCCCGTCCGTCGGGCACCAGCCGGCGCCGATGACCTCGTCGGAAAGGTAGGGGCAGATCCCCCTGGCCTCGTCGCGGCCGATCATGCGCATGTCAAGGCCGCCGACGACGGCGCTTTCCGTGAGGCCGGTGAGTATCTTCAGGTGGGCCTCCGTCTTGCCGAGGCGGAGGTTCCCGCCCTGGCAGTACTCGACGTCCACGCCCAGCTCGTCGGAGAGGGAGGGCCACAGGTTTTTGACCCCGTACATGGCCAGGGGCAGCTCGGCCGGGTGCCTCCCGGACTGGCGGACGCCCCCGCCGTTGCGGGACGAGCCGCCGTTCCCGACGCAGGCGCTTTTCTCGAGCACGGTGACGGACAGCCCGCGTTTGGCCAGGTAATAGGCGGCGGCGTTGCCGATGGCCCCGGAGCCCACGATCAAAACGTCCGAGGTGTTTTTCATAGGCCCGTCTCGTTGGCCAGGACGCCCATCTCCATCGGCCTCATGGGGGCCCGCCCGGTCGCGTCGGACAGGGAAGCGACCGGCGCGCCGAGTTCCCGGGCTATTATGGCCTTGACCAGCCTCGCGCAGGTCTTTCCCTGGCAGAGGCCCATGCCGCACCGGATGAAGCGCCGGACCTCATGGACGTTGAACAAACCGTCCCTTACGGCCTTGCGGATCTCCCCCTTGGTTATCTCCTCGCACCGGCAGACGATCAAATCGTCGTCCGGGGCGGGCACGTACTCGCCGAAATCGCGTACCCTGTCGTTTTTCATCTGGCCACCTCGCTTTTCCAGAACCTGGCCGTCATGGCGAACTCCCTGGGGACCGTGAAGGTCATGAGGGCGGTGTGGTCATAGGCCCCGATGAGCCTGACCTCGGCCACCTCGGCCGGGCAGAGCGGGGCCCCGGAGCGCCCGAGGGCCGTGCCCGTCTGCCCCTTGGCCGGGAGGGGCAGGAACTCGTAGGGGATGGTCACGGCCGCCTTGCCGTCGCCGATGTCCTCGTTGACCAGGAAAATGGCCTGGCCCGAGCACGAGGCCACGCACATCCCGCAGCCGCTGCACCCGGAGCCGGGCACGAACTCGGGGAGGGCGATTATTTTCCCCTCCACCCGGATGCAGCCCTTGGGGCAGGCGTCCCGGCAAGGGTTGCAGGGGATGTTCTGGGCGCATTCCAGGACCGGGTGGACGCCCGGGGCTGATTTGACCCCGGGGTACCGGCCGGCCTCGGAGTCGCCCAGGTACCCGTTGGTCAGGAGGCTTTCCGAGACCGGGAGCCCCTCGGACGTGGACGCGGGGATTTTGCCCCGGTTTTTGGGGGTGAACATGCCGTCCCGCAAGGAGCCGAGGGCCGATCTGAGCCCCTCCCTGCGGTTTTCGAGGGCCTCCCCGCCGACGAAGCCAAGCTTGGCCGCGGCGGCGAGGCCGGAGAGGCGACCCTCGATCATGGCCGCGCTGGCCTCCTCTATGCCGGAGACGTCCCCAGCGACGAAAACACCGCCGAGGCTGGTCTCCCCGTCGTCGTCCCGCTCCGGGACCTCGCCCGGGCCCTCGGCCCTCATGCGGCAGCCGGCCATTTTCAGGAGGCCGGCCGAGGGCGAGAGGCCGACGGCCACGCAAATGGTGTCCACGGCGAAGGATTTCTCGCTGCCCGGGACCACGTTCCAGTCAGTGTCCACGCGCCCGATGACCGCGCCCGTGACCCTGTCGGTCCCCTCGGCCCGCAAGACCGTGTGGGACGGGAAAAAGGGCACGCCGGTCCGGGCCAGCTTCGCGGCGTGCACGCCGTAGCCGCCGATGTGGGGGGCGGCGTCGACCACGGCGGCCAGTCCGCAGCCCGCCTGAAGGAGCTGGAAGCCGACCACGAGGCCGACGTTCCCGCTCCCCAGCATGAGGGCCCGGTTCCCCGGCCTGACCCGGTTGAGGTTCATCATGGTCTGGGCGGCCCCGGCCCCCATGACCCCGGGGAGGGTCCAGCCCTCGAAGGCCAGCATGTTCTCGCTCGCGCCGGTCGCGACCACGATGGCGTCCGCCTTGTAATGGCGGACCCCGTCGCCCCGACGCACCAGCAGCTCGCGGTTCTCGTACAGGCCGGCCACGGGGGAGTCCAGGAAGACCTCCACCCCGAGCCCCCGGGCCTCGGCCAGCAGCTCGGCGCCTATGGCGATCCCGCGCATTTTGGCCTTGTGCTCCCTGGAGCCGAAAAACTTGTGGATTTGCTTGAACAGCTGCCCGCCGGGCCTCGCGTTCTCGTCGAACAGGGCGACCCCCAGCCCCAGGGAGGCCGCCTCGGCCGCGGCCGACAGGCCCGCCGGCCCCGCCCCGACCACGATTAGATCGTATCTTTTCATTGGCTTACCCTCCGGCGCCGCGCTGCGTCTTGACTGTCATGCCCTCCTCGAGGGGGGTTACGCAGGTGCGGACGTTGGGACGGCCGTTGACCGTCATGACGCAGTCGGTGCAGCGGCCTATGGCGCAGAAAACGCCCCGGGGTTTTTGGAGCTTTTTGGTGTAGCGGTGGACCATCACGCCGGCGGCCCGGAGGGCGGCGGCTATGGGTTCCCCCTCCAGCCCGGACATTTCCTTCCCGTCGAGCGTGAAAGTCAGCCGGCGGCGGGGCTCGGCCTCGCCAAGGATCGGGTGGCTCAGTATTCTCACGGGATCCTCCCCGATCATCTCATGGCGGGGGCGTCCCAGAGGTTCAGCCTGACCCCCAGGCCTTTTTTCAGGGCGTTCTGCCAGACGGTTTTGCCCCAGGCCAGGTCCTCCACCGGCATGCCGCCCACGGAATTGACCACGATCTGCCCCTCGAACTCCCTGGCCGGGACCTTGCCGTTGATCACGTCGCCCAGGTCGATTATGTCCTCACGTTTGATCAGGCCGTCATGCATGAGATCGAAGTAGCGGACCCCGATGATGCCGACCGAGCCGTAGGCGGGATAGGCGTAGTCCTCGGCCCAGCATTCGTACAGGCCGTAATTTTCCAGAACCTTCCTCGCCCTCTTGACCAGGAACTCGTCGGAAACCCTGACGCAGGCCGGGGCCGACAGGAGCATCCCCGGCTTGAGCCAGCCCTCCTCCAGGAACGGGTAATTCTCGATGCCCATGGCGCTGGTCGTGCCCATGGTGACTATGTCCGCGTCCTTACAGGCCGCCTCCATCGTGTCGACCACCTCGATTTTCCTCAGCTGCGGGTACTGCCCGGCGAACTCGATGAAATTGTCGATGGATTCTTTCCCGCGGCCTTTGATCCTAACCGTGTCGAGGGTGGGGCAGGCGTAGACGAAAGACGAGAGCGACGTTTTGCTCATGACCCCCGGGCCGATGACCCCCAACACCCTCGAGCCCGGCGGGGCCAGGTACTTGGCCCCCACGCCCGGGACCGCGCCCGTGCGGTAGGCCGACAGAAGGTTGGCCGACATCAGGCACAGCGGGGCGCCGGTGTCCTTGTCGTTCAACATGACCATCAGAATCGACCGCGGCAAGCCCTTTGTCCTGTTCTCGGCATTGGAGCAGTACCATTTCATGCCCGCGAGGTCGATGCTGCCGCCCAGGTAGGCCGGCATGGCCATGAACCTCCGGTCCGGGCCGTCCTTGGGCATGTTCGGGAAAGGTGGGTTTTCCGGGAACGTGACCATGGCCCCGTGGGAGTTGCCGTTTTGCCCCGCCATCTTATAGTCGCCCCTGCCGAGGATCTTGAACATCTCCTCCATGCAGTCCACGCAACCGTTCATGTCGGTGACGCCCGCTTTTATCGTGTCCTCCTCGCTCAGGTAGAGGAAATCAATCTTGGTGTCAAACATTATCTTTTTCTTCCTTTCGGGCGATATTAATTTCAAAAAATTTTTTGAATTAATATCGAAATTATTATTTCATTTATATGCCACTTTATATATATAATTTTATGAGAAAAACGATATAAATAAATTGGCATTAATAAGGTTATCGATGAATGAGATTATCGACTGACGATTATCGACTGACGAAAGGTGTCCGAGATTCCACCCCCTTTAACGACATATCGCCCCGGCCTTTCAAGGCGCCCGGCCATCACCGGGCGCCAGACGGTGGGGCCGGTCTCGCTAAGCCAAGGGTTTGGTGGGGATCGGGTCGATATCCATTTTCCCCAGAAGGGTTGGCTCGAACATTTTGGTTTTCAGGACGAGGTTGACCCAGGCGTAGGCGTAGATCGAGGCCAGGACGAACAGGATGCCGAAAATCTTGTAAATCATCATCCGGCTGGGCATGTCCCCGGAGATGTTCCATATCATGTACAGGCAGCCGACGATGCCAAGTATCTGGGGAATGCCCCAGAACATCAGTTTCTTGTTCCTTGCCGCGTCGGGGTAGCGCCTGCGAAGGACGAGCACGTTTATGTGCGTCAGGACGTAAGAGGCCAGCCAAAAGCACGACCCGGCGAGTATCATGTTGATAAGGCCGCTTGAGGTCACGTAGCCGGAAAGGATCATGGTGAGTATGCAAAGGACCATGAGCGACATGCCAACCCAGGGGGAGTCATAGCCGTTCGTCTTCCTGAAAACCCTGGGCATCATGCCCTCGTCGGCCATGCCTTGCAGTATCCTGCCCACCGTGGGCAGGACCGTGTTCGCGGTGCTGACGGCCGCGAGGATCGTGACTATGCTCATCCAGACGTGCCCAAACTCGCCCAGAAGGCGGCTCGAGTAGAGGATGTGCGGCATCTCGGCGGACATCATGTCGGCCGTCCCGACGTACATGGTCATGGCGCTTCCCAGGACGGACTGGATCACCAGCAGTATGGCCAGGGCCAACACCATCGAGAGGATCACGTTGCGCCTCGGGTTTTTCAGTTCCTTGGAAACCGGTATGATAAACTCGACCCCGATGAAAAGCCAAAAGGCTATGGCCGTCAGCGACACCACGTCGCCGAGCGAGGTCATTTCGGGTACGACCTCCGCCGGGGCCACGGGGGTTCCCGAGCCCCAGCCCATGATGCCGATAAGGCCCATGATGGCCATCGAGCCTATCAAAAGGGCCACGGTGAAGTTCTGGACCTTGGAAAATATGTCGATGCCCAGAAGGTTAAGGCCGAACAGGATCATGACCACCGCGACGGAAAACACCACCGGGGACACCTGGGGGATCAGGCCGTGAAGGACTATGCCCGTCATGGCCAGCTCGACCGACAAGGCGAATATGGTCGTGAGTACGTAGGCGGATAGATTCGAGACGATGGAGGCCCACGGGCCCAGGCCGACCAACATGTACTGCCCCAATCCCCCGGTGACGTTGGGCATCATGTAATTCAGTTCCGAGAAAGACAGGGCCACGAAGGCGTTCAGTATCGCGGCTATGATCAGCGCGATGATGAAGCTTTTTCCGGCTAGCCCAAAACCCTGTCCCAATGACACCAGGCAGCTTGTCGCCACGATCAGACCCATACACACGGCCGCCCCGCTGTATAGGCCAAGTTTCCTTTGAGAGTACATTCGGTGGCCTCCATTTCTGTTAGAAGTTGCCGGCGCGCCATGGCCGCCGGCCGGTGTTTGCTGTTTACTTAATCATGAACCCATCAGCGAAACGTTTCTTGTAAAAATCGGACCCACCGAAAAATTTTTTCACCCTGACTCGCGTCGCGTGAAAATTATTTTCCCTACCCCTATCGCGATCGTTTTCGCGGCCCCAGGGCCCGTGGCCCTGGGCCTTGGCGCGCCCGGCGCCGGCCCTTGGTTTTATTTGTCATTAAGTTAATTTTATCGATCCCGACCCAATACTCTTGTAAAAATCGGACCCACGGGATTTATCCCGGCGGCGTTAATTGATTGACGGGTACCAGGGCGCAAAGTCCGGTGGTTTGGCGCATGGCGGCCCCGTTGAAACGGGGACGAAATCGGGCGGTTATGATGGGTGGGCTCGAAGGCGGGTATGTCACGCTTGGGTCGGCTTTAAGGGTCTCAAAAATGATTCTAACATGGTAAAGATATAACTTTTATGTTATAACGTTAAAAACAGGAAGCGTCTAAATAGATTATAATGTTAATGAAACATACAGGTTTTAAGCGATAAGTGAGCTAAGATTTTGTCTAAGCCTCATACCGATTTAGCTGTCAAATTTAAACCCAGGCGATAGCGCCAGAGTAATTGTTTATTGATATCTGAATTTAGAAAACGAGATAAATTGCATACGCACTGGTAAATAAAGTCAATTTTTGCTAAAGTGATAGATTGAACCCTTGGTTGGTGGGCTTGATCGTTCGCGGCCCGTGTCGCGGCCCATCGGCCCCGAAACGGTTTTTAAACATGACAAAATATCGGTGCTTGGCTTGCCTTGGCCTATGTTTCGGTGCTTTTTACGCCCCAAAGACATTTCAATGGCGAAATTTATATCACGAACCTGAAACCGAATATAATTTTCATCACGATTAAATTTATCGCTTAATCAAAGCCTTGCCTTGGCGATTTTTGCCATGGGTATTTTAACCAAAAGTACCCGCTTATCGCTTTAAAAGGCCACCCTAAGTTTACCCTTTTCTTTCCGGCGAAAAGGGCTAAACGCCTGGCGGCCGAACCGTTGGCCTTTGGCCGGTTGGCCCGGGCCCGTTTTTTCTTTTGGGTGCCTTTGACCCTTAGCTTTTCGTGGGAGAAGCCATGCCCAGCCTTTTGGATAAACTCTGGGAGTCTCATTTAGTCAAAAGGGAGCCGGGTAAACCGGATCTCCTGTATATCGATCGCCACCTTATCCACGAGGTTACCTCCCCCCAGGCCTTCGAGGCCCTAAGGCTCGCGGGGCGCGGCCTGAGGCGCCCCGAGCTGGTTTGCGGGGTGATAGACCATTCCATACCCACGGACGACCGGGCCAGGCCCCTGAAGGACAAGCTGGCCGAGGCCCAGCTGGCGGCCCTGGAGGTAAACCAGGCCGAGTTCGGGGTCGGGACCTTCTTCGGCGACCGGGATCCCGCCCAGGGGGTCATCCACGTGACCATGCCGGAGCAGGGGCTTGTTTTGCCGGGCCACTCGGTCGTCTGCGGCGACAGCCACACGGCCACCCACGGGGCCCTGGGGGCCCTGGCCTTCGGCATCGGCACCAGCGAGGTCGAGCACGTCCTGGCCACCCAAACCCTGGCCCAGGTCAAGCCCAGGAACCTCGCCGTCGAGGTGACGGGCAAGCTAGGCCCGTTCGTGACGGCCAAGGATCTCATTTTGCGGGTGATCCAGCTCCTGGGGGTTTCCGGCGGCACCGGCCACGCCCTGGAGTACCGGGGACCGGTCATCGCCTCCCTTTCGATGGACTCTCGCCTGACCCTCTCCAACATGGCCATAGAATGCGGGGCCAAAATGGGCCTGATCGCGCCCGACGGGGTCACTTTTGCCTACCTCAGGGGTCGCCCCTTCGCCCCCAGGGGACAGGTATTCGATAGGGCCATGGAATATTGGCGGACCCTAACCACCGATTCGGACTACGTTTTCGACAAAACGGTAACCGTCGACGCCGATTCCCTGGTCCCCCTGGCCACCTGGGGCACGAATCCGGCCCAGAATTTGCCACTATCCGATCGGGTGCCCGATCCCGGCTCGTTCCCCGACCCGGGCGAGCGCCTGGCCGCCGAGAACGCCATGAGGTATCAGGGGCTGGAACCGGGCACCAGGCTCTCGGACATCCCCATCGATTACGTTTTCATCGGGTCCTGCACCAACGGGCGCCTCGAGGATCTCGCCCTGGCCGCCCGGGTCATCGAGGGCCGCAAGGTCCGGCCGGGGGTCACCGCCCTGGTGGTCCCGGGCTCCGGCCTTGTCAAGCGGGAGGCCGAGGAAAAGGGCCTGGACAGGATCTTCATCGAGGCCGGCTGCCAGTGGCGGGAGCCCGGCTGCTCGATGTGCCTGGGGATGAACCCGGATCGCGTCCCCCCGGGCCTTCGCTGCGCCAGCACCTCCAACCGTAATTTCGAGGGCCGGCAGGGGAGGGGATCCCGGACCCATCTGGTCAACCCCGCCGTGGCGGCGGCCTCGGCCGTGGCCGGTAAGCTCATGAGCCCCTTGTCCCTATGAACGACGCCCGGGCGAGACGCCCGGGCGAAACGCCCCGGTTTTCCGGGAACCGTTTGGGTTTATTCACGTATGTTTTCGACGTTTCACGGGCTTCGGGCCTTTTCCCGTTGCCATCGAGATTATCAAAAATATTTTCCGTCGATTTTTGTCTGGACATAAGTTAGGCCATATATTAATATATTCGATATACTTACTTAGCGTATGTCTTATCGTTTTTCGTTTTTATCCTGCTTTTGAGAGCGCGAATAGTGAAACCCGTTTCCGGTCAGCCTACAATCCTTCTTGCGGACTCTAATTTAGAGCTCTTGGATAGAAACGCCAATTTGTTGCAGGAATTAGGTTATTTTAATCATCTCCACGCCGAGAACGGCTCGGAGGCCGTGGCCATGATTAAAAATTTCAGGCCCGACCTTCTGATAATAAGCCAGGATTTACCGGACGTTAGCGGGTTATCGATCCTGAGCATGGTCAGGAAGGAGGAGGATATCGACGACCTGCGCAGCATAGTCATAGTCTACGGCGAGGAATTATCGGACAGGACCATGACCATACTGGGCCGCATCGGCGTCGACAGCGTCCTCCATTACCCTTACGACGCCGAGACCTTCAAGCGGCACGTCAACGGGGTCCTCAACCAAAGCCCGGATCCCAACATCGAGGAGGCCGAGGAGCTGCAGACCAAATGCAGGGAGCAGATCCAGTCCGGGAAGCTCGAGGAGGCCCTGACCACCTGCAACGAGATACTCGAGATCGATACGAACGCCGAAGTTTACTATAATATGGGCTATATCTTTAGCATGAGGGGTAATTTGCAGGAAGCTTTGAAAAATTTCCGGAAGGCCACCCTCATTAACCACCAACACGCCCGCGCCTTTAAGCAAATGGGATTGATTTACCATCAATTAGGTCGCGCAGAGGAAGCTGAGAAGTGTTTAGGGCACGCAGCTCAGATACATTTGAACCAAAATCAGGACAATGAGGCCGAGGAGATCTTAAATACCGTTTTGGCCTTGCGTCCTGACACGACCAATGTTTATAATAGTCTCGGAATCATTTATCGTCGGCAGGGCCGTTTCGAGGAGTCGGTCAAGGCCTACAAAAAAGCCATTTTGGTTCACCCCGAGGACGAGAACATTTATTTCAATTTGGCCAGGGCCAACCTTGAGTTGAATAACCCCCAAGCCGCGGCCGACGCCCTGAAGCAGGCCATAAGGCTTAACCCGGAATTCGCCCCGGCCAGGGATCTTTTAAGGGCCATAGAATTAGGTCTGAAGCTAAAACCGGTTTAAATTTAAAACCATAAGTTTCACCACAAAAATTACCATTTTAATGGTCGATTCGTTAAAATTACGGAATAGTTGTTATTTTTATGAACGGTGAATTGCAAATGTTGTCGCCGGAAGCCCTCTTTCCCGGTCAAAGGGTCAGGCTTCTGGCCATGGGTACCATAAAATCCAAATGGACGACGGTTTTAATCGGCAGCCGGCCGGGCCGTTACCTCATAGTCGAGGTCCCCAAACTGAACGGCTTGCCGGTGGTCCTGGACGAGGGCAGCAGTTGGTCGATTAATTTCATCACCCGCGGGCAGATTTTCATCTTCCCCAGCGAAATCGTGGCCACGATCAACCGGCCCTTCGCCCTGGCCTTCCTTTCCTGGCCGGCGAACGTGGAGATCTCCAACCTCCGGACCGATAAGCGCTACCCGGTCAACATACCGGTGACCTTCGCCGAGACCGAGAAATCCAACGACGTGGTGGCCAAGGGCTTGCTCCTGGACCTCTCCTGGGGCGGTTGCCTCGCCGCCTCCACGGTTGACCTCCCGGAGCGGGTTCCCCTCAGCATGACCATGTACCTTGACTCCGATAGCGCCATCGAGGGCCTGATAGTCGAGAAGAAGGGTAGCCGTAACCAACAAGGCACCTTTTATACCGGTTTATCGTTCGTGTCCTCCAATAAGGTGGAGGTTACCGATCGTTTAACCGAATTTTTAAACGAGATTGAGAGCATGCCCCTAAGGTTGTGACGATCGCGCCGCGAATACCCCCATCGGGCTTTCCCATGGCCGTCCCCAACCCTTTTGCCCTTGTAAAAATAGTGGCTTTTTTGGTAGACTTATCAATAAAAGCTTGAACCTTATTTTGTAATACGTTAATGTAGGCTAATTTCGCGTAGCCTCAACCGGCCCTTAAGGCCAAGACAAAGTGACTCGCTCAAAGGAAACCATCACAATGCGTAAAACCCCCAAAATTTTGGCGGCCCTGGCCATAGCGGCCCTTTCCGTCATGGTCGTGGCCACCCCCGCGTTTTCCGCCGATGAAAACAAACCAACCGTCCGTCACCCGTCGTACACCCTTTTGGGTAAAAACCCCCCGCCGGTTGATTCCCCTTTGAACCCGAACTTTATCTTGTCCCAGGAATCCAAGATATCCGAGGGTTCCCTATGGCACGGTAACTACATAAGCGAGCGTTTGGTTGGCCTGGACGTGGCCGACGCCACGGGTGACGGCAAAAACGAACTCGTCTACGCCACCCCCCATAACGTCTATTTCGCCCGCATGGCCGGGGACGTCCTGGAGCAGCTGGCCACCTTCGAGATACCCAAATCCCACAGGGCCCTTTCGGTCGACTTTTTCGACGTCAACAACGACGGCCGCCACGAGATCATAATCAGCTGCCAGCTGGCCGGGGGCGGACCCTCCGCCTACGTCCTGGCCTACTCAAGCGGCCAGAGGAGCCTGCAGGTCCTCGGCAGCCACATACCCTGGTACGCCCGGGTTTACGGGGACGCCAGGAACAAGAGACTTGCCGTCCAAAAGGGCTCCGCCATGCCCAAGATGGCCTACGGCGGCGACGTCTACCAGGCCACTTTCGTGGACGGCACCT
This sequence comes from Deltaproteobacteria bacterium, assembly GCA_031278635.1. Classification (GTDB taxonomy): domain Bacteria; phylum Desulfobacterota; class Desulfarculia; order Adiutricales; family Adiutricaceae; genus JAIRNQ01. The sequence continues at coordinate 13,223 of JAITKA010000068.1, forward strand.
TAGTCAGCGGGGCCAAGATCCCCCTGCCTTTCGGCGTGGGCGTCTATAACTTCAACGTGGGCTCCCTCGGCCCGACCCAGCAGCAGATCGTGGCCACCGTGACCTTCCCCGAGGAACACCTGAGGCTCTACGCGGGCGGCACCCGCGACGACTTCGTGGCCCAGGCCTCGGCCGAGTACTGCGGCACGGTTAATTACATCAACCTCGGCGGGGCCAAGGAAGAGGGCAGGGACGTGGTCTACATCCCCAGCCGCATAGTCTTCGCCGACATCGATAACGACGGGGCCAACGAGGTCATCGTCGCCAAGAACAGGCAGTCCGGGGTCGCCTTCATGAGAAACCTCCGCGCCTTCGACGGCGGGGTCATCGAGGCCATGAAGTTCAACAACCTCTCGCTCCTGGCCTTCTTTTCCAGCGCCAACCTCCTGCCCGGCCCCCCGGTGGACTACGTCCTGGCCGACCTCGACAACAACGGCACCAAGGACCTGGTGGCCGCCGTGGTCATCGAGCCCGGCAGCGGCATGATGAACGCCGGCCGCTCGGTCATAGTGTCCTACGGTAACCTTTACTCCAAACCGGCCACGGACCCCAACACCTCCACCGCCTCGAAGTAAGGGCCCCCTCCCGAAAGAACCCGGCGCCTTTCGCGGCGCCGGGTTCTTTTTTTGCCCGCCCGGGCCCCGAAAAAAACCATTGACATATTTCCCCGGTCAGGTATAATAAAAATTTCACGCGGAGAGGTGTCCGAGTGGCTTAAGGAGCACGATTGGAAATCGTGTGTGGGGCTTCAAACCCCACCGAGGGTTCAAATCCCTCCCTCTCCGCCACAAATTATTCCCTAACGGGTTCTAATTTCAACCCCCAAAACCTAGCTTTAAATCCCCCCATGCCTCCCTTGGCGAAACTTTCCCCCGAACCTTACCCCAAATAAACCACGTTTTTCCGACCATCGCTTACCCCGTATAATTAATCTTTGATTTTCAGTAACTTAGCCCATCGATTGGCAAACGCCTGACGATACCCGGCATATGATTCACCGCCCCAAAGCGGCCAGGACGGGGCACGATTTTCGGCGCCCCTAACCGGGCGGGATT
>JAITKA010000070.1 GCA_031278635.1 Deltaproteobacteria bacterium
GCCGGCCACGATGGCGTTTTTCACCGTGGCGCCGCCGGCGACCCTGGATCCGGCCAAAAGTATGGAGTCCTCGACGAGGGCCCCGGGATCGACGGCGGCGCCGCGCTCGGCCAGGACGAAGCCGGAGAGCCCGCCCAGGACGCGGGCGGGATCGGCGAGGAGGACACGGCCGGCCGCGAGGTCGCGGTTCAGGGCGAAGTATTCCTGGACGTCGCCGATGTCGGCCCAGGCGGCGCCGGGGAAGTATAGGCCCGCCGGGGGGCGGCCCTGGGGGATGAGGGGCATGAGGCGCTCGATCACGTCCGAGAAGGCGCAAGGCAGGGTCTCCAGGAACCACCGCTCCATGACCATGATCCCGGCCCCGCAGAGGCGGGTGGCCTCGCCGGGGACGGGGCCGGGGGCCCGGAAAGCGATGATGGCGCCCGAGGGGTCGAGGCTGACCGTGGCCTTGGCCGGGCGGTCGATTAGGGCCAGGGTGACCGGGGGCCGCGGGCTTTGGGCCAGGTGGGCCGCGGCCAGGGCGGTCAGGTCGATGTCGGAGTGGATGTCGCCGTTTATGACGAAGAAGGCCGTCTGGTGGGGGTTATCGGGGAAGATGAGCGGGGCGGCGTTTTTGAGGCCGCCGGCGGTCCCCATGATGACCGGCTCGGGGGATGGGAGGATCGTAAGGCCGGGGTGGGCCTCGCGGGCGGCCCGGAGGGCCTGGGCCATTTGCCGGGCGAGGTGATGGGAGTTGACCACCAGGCGCCTCGCGCCCGCCCGCCGGAGCTTTCCGATCCAGTGGCCAAGGATGGGCTCGTTGAGGACGGGCAGGAGCGGCTTTGGCCTTAGGTCGGTCAGGGGCCTGAGCCTCCGGCCGAAACCCGCCGCCAGGATCATGGCCGATTCGATGGGCTGTGGCATTTGGGGCCTTCCCGGGGAGCGGTGGGGGTTTTGGCCCGGGCCGTCAGCCGCCCAGGCGCCTCAGGCGGTCCTTGGCCTCGTCCAGGCCCTTGTCGGCCGCGAGGCGGTACCAGTGCCGGGCCTGGTCCAGGTCCCTGGGGGCGCCCTGGCCGGTCTCGTAGCAGTCCCCCACCCAGAGCATCGAGTTGGGGTGCCCCATGTTGGCCGCCTTGAGGATCCAATCGAAGCCCAGGGTGACGTTTTTCTCGATGCCCTGGCCCAGGAAGAGCTTGGTGCCGTAAAAAAACATGCCGTTCGGGTTGCCGTTCTCGGCGGCCTTGCCGAACCAGTGGACCGAGCGGGCCTCGTCGTGGTTCTCCCCGTCGTCGGCCAGCAGGATGGCCAGATCGTACTGGGCCATGGCGTGCCCGGACTCGGCGGCCTGGCCGTAGAGCTCCAAGGCCTTTTTCGGGTCCCTGGGGATGCCGGTCCCCAGGTAGTACATGCGGGCGAGCTTGTAGGCGCCCTCGGGGTCGCCGTTCTCGGCGGCCTTGTTGAGCCAGTAGCGCCCGTAGTCGAAATTGACCTGGTCCTCCGAGAGGACGTAAGCCTCACCCAAAAGGGCCTGGGCCGCGACGTTCCCGGTCTCCGCCGCCTTCTGCAGCCACTCTATGGCCTGCCGGTCGTCCTTGGCCACGCCGTCGCCCTCGAAATAGGCCTTCCCTAGCAGGTACTGGGCCTCGGGGTAGTCGCGCTGGGCGGCCTTGCCGATCCAGGAGATGGCCTCGTCCATGTTTTTGGAGACCCCGTCGCCCCTCATCAGTTTCAGGCCCAGGTTGAACATGGCCTCGGTCAGCCCGTTCTCGGCGGCCTTCCGGTACCACTCCACGGCCAGGAAGGGGTCGAGCCTGGTCCCGCGGCCAAGGTCGTAGCTGAAGCCCAGGCTGTTCTGGGCCGCGGGGTAGCCGGCCTCGGCGGCCTGGAGGAACCACCGGAAGGCCTCCTCGTTGTTCCTGTCCAGGCCCTTGCCGTCACGGTAGAGGCAGGCCAGCCTGTACATGCCCTTGGGGTAGCCCATCTGGGCGGAGAAGCGTATCCACTTCACGGCCTCGGGGTAGCTTTGCGTTCCCCCCTTCCCGCTCAGGTACATGGCGCCGAGGTTATAGGCGGCCTTCACGTTGCCGCCCTCCGCCGCCTTGGCGTACAGGCCGAAGGCCGTCTCGGGGCTTTTGTCCACGTATTGGCCGGCCTCGTACATCTCGCCCAGGGCGAACTGGGCCTCGCCGTTGCCCCCCTCGGCCGCCCTTTGGTACCAATAGGCCGCCCTGGCCGGGTCCTTTTCCGCGTTCAGGCCGGACATCAGGCGCCCGGCGATCTCGCACTGGGCGTCGGGGTGGCCGTTGTTCGCGGCCTCCTGGTACCAAACCGTGGCCTCCTCCTCGTTGACCCCGGTCCCCAGCCCGAGATCGTAGAGCCTGGCCAGCCTGTACTGGCCCTCCCGGTCACCGCCCTTGGCGGCCAGAAGGTACCATTTGAAGGCGGCGAGCATGTCGTTCTTGACCACCCTGCCCGCCTCGTGGACCTGGCCCAGGGTCAGCTGGGCCTTGACCTGGCCCCGCTGGGCGGCCATGAAATACCAGTTGAGGGCGGCGAGGCTATCCTTGGCCACCCCCCTGCCCTCGTCGTACATGAGGGCCAGCCGATACTGGGCCTCCCGGTCGCCCTTGACGGCGGCCACCTGGTACCAGCCGAAGGCCGCCCCCAGGTCCCGGACCACCCCGTGGCCGTTCTCGTGCATGACCCCCAGATAGGTCTGGGCGCGGGTGTCGCCGCTCCTGGCGGCCAGGTAGAACCAGCCCAGGGCCTCGAGATCGTCCCGGGGGACGTCCACCCCGTGGTAATACCTGTAGCCAAGGTTATACTGGGAGGCGGTGTCGCCCGCCTCGGCCCTGGCCCGGAGATCGGTTATGGCCGACTGGCCAAGCCTGGCCTGGGCCAGCGCCCGGCCGGGGCCCAGGGTCAGGGCCACGGCCAGGGTAAGGATCGATAGGGTGATTATCTTTTTCATGCTCGGGCCTTGGGTAGGCGGGGTGGGCAAGGCGACCCGGGGCCACGGGGGCCACGGGAGCGGCGAAAAAGTCTTTCGGCTTTATCGCGACGGGTCGCGGTCCGGCAAAGGGATATCGAATAGGCGAAAGATATCCTTCTGGGCCGCGGTTAAATCGTTTAGATACGTTTGGGACTTTACGTACTTTAATTGCAGGTCATTTAACATGTCTAAAATTTGTTTTATATCATGTTTAGCATATTGAGTAGAATTACCGAGTACGTTATTAATATAAGAAATAATTATATTGGAAATTAATATTATAAAACCATTAGTTTCGGTATTTTGAGAACTATGGATACGTATCTTTGGGGCTTGGAGCCGTTGCGTCATTTTGGCGAAATTATTTTGAACGATATCTTTGGCCCTATAAACATCGATAACGTGATCGATATCATAGGATTTATTGCTTAGAACAACCATCCAACCGGCGTATTCAATCTCCTTATTAATCGCTTCATGATTAATTTTAATTTCCAAATCGGTGTTTTGATTTTTATTTCCCGTTCTTGTATAGATTTGATACTTATTATGTGACATTTGTTCGGGAAATAAAATATACTTATCGATATTATCAATGCCATTTTGGCTAATGACATTGTTTTTGACATCGTTTAATAATTTAAAAGCCTTATCGTAGACGGCATCCCTAGCGCTTATATGTAAATTTTCGTTAAAATAAGCATATATATGTAAGTTATGATCGGCGTTCCACTTGTAAAATTTTTTAAAGGCATCCAGGATCTCACCACCGACCGATATTTTATTGATACTGGCTGGGTTTTTGCGGTTGAATTCGTTATTGAATGTCGCGTATAGCTTAAAAAAGGAATCGGTAACGGGAACGGCCACCATGAAATCTCGCCTTATGGCGGGATCCAACAAACGATCGACGTTTTCCTTGGAGTAAAACGACGCGTCCAACACAACCGTGGGTTTCGCTTGCCCGGGCAAAGAGGCCCGCTCGATCGAGGCTAGCAAGGCGGCGAGGTCAGGGCGGGGCCCCGGCTGGGTCGCGCAAAAGGCCGGCAGCATCGTCCGCTTGCCGAAAAACATGATAAGGTTCGTTTGGCCCGGTCCCAGGACCCCGCTCGCGTCGCGAATCGATTCCTGGAACCGGGTGACGTTGCCGTACGCGGAAACCGAGGTCAGGTCGACCGCCAGGGACTCAACCTCCTGAAGCTGGTTTAACAACCCCGAATGGAAATCGGCTCGGGCGTCAGGGGTAAAGGAGGCCAACAGTTCGGATATTTTCTGGGCGGAAAGCATGGATTTATCGACATCGATAAAGTTTTTGCCAGCCCAGTTCTCGCAATATGCCAAATCATCTTCCGTTGATATTAGAAAATATGACAAGTTTAGTATTTGATTCCAACTGGTTGGAAATATGGTCATTAACAAGTTGGTTAAGTTGATTTTTTTGGCTATCTGCGTTAGGAAATAGTTTAAACCAAAGTTTAAAACCTGACAATTATCGAGATCGAATCGATTGGACGGGTAAGTTTGTGCGCCACCATCGGGCGCGGCATTAACGCGCCTTGGAACAACTTTGCCTGGGGCGACGGTCGTTGGAACAACGTTGGTTGGGGCGACGGTCGTTGGGGCAACGTTGGTTGGGGCGACGGTCGTTGGGGCAACGTTGGTTGGGGCGACGGTCGTTGGGACAACGTTGGTTGGGGCGACGTTGGTTGAATCGACGTTTGTCGTATTGACGTTGAGTGACTTATAATTGCGTAACCTTTCTATGACATCTTTTCTTGATTCGTTGAGATCCAAGTTATTGGCTTGGGCGAAATCTATGAAGTATTTAT
>JAITKA010000079.1 GCA_031278635.1 Deltaproteobacteria bacterium
CAATGGGCCAAGGCCAATGTCAAAGCCCGCGGCCCTCGGGGGGCCTTTTTTGGGGCTTCTGGGCCGAAGAAAGGCCTCCATGGTCGGTCCCGGGGCCAGGGCGCCCGGCGCCCCGGTGAGGCTTTTGGCCCAGTCGGCCACTATGCGCCAGATCTCCCCGGCGGGGCCGAAGAGGCCTGCGTGACCGGCCTGGCCGGACAGGAAAGCCGCGTTATCGTCATGGACCCGCCCCAGGGGCACGGGGCCGAGGACCTTCACGCCCGGCCAGTCCAGGGGGCCCCCCAGCCTGGGCCCGTCCTCGGTCGGGGCCACGGGGCATTCCAGGGGGTTTGGGCCAAAGCCGGTGAAACGTAGGCCCAGGGGCCGGGCTATCCTCTCGGCGAAAAGGGTCTTGAGGTCACTTCCATAAATCGTTTCCAAAACGAAGCCGAGAAGGATAAAATTTAAGTCGCTGTAAAGGGTCTCATGGCCTAATTTTGATTCTTTAGGTTCCCTTAAAATCGTTTCTATCAGTCTGTCCCTATTCGCCAGCCCCTTGTCCAGGTAATAGGGTCTCCATCTTGGGAGGCCCGATTGGTGGGTCAGGAGATCCTCGACCCTGAGCCCTTTGATTTCATCTGGAACGGGCCAATTTAAGCACCTAATCTCGGTCCCTAGGCCGATCAGGCCCTCCCCTACGGCTATGGCCAAAAGAAAAGCCGTGGACAGGACCTTGGTCATCGAGGCCAGATCGTAAACCAGGTCGGGGCCGACAAGGACCCGGTTTCGGCTCAGGCCCCTGTGGCCAGCCCAAAGGAAGCCGACCTCGCCCCTGGCCGGGCTGCCGTGGGCCAGGACGCAGCCTGGGAAGACGTTACCGCTCACCGCGGCTTCCAGGTAGGCCGAGACCCGGTCCCCCGGGGACGGCCCAGGCGCCACCCCGCTCAATTCACTTCCAGGAGCTGCTTCAAGAGATCCTGATCCCCGTTTACCTTTTCGGCGAAGTCCAGGCGATCCTCCTGGGGCATGGGTTGGCCCTGCTGCTCGGCCAGGACCGTTTCCGGGTCCACGAACTCGCCCTTGCGCCGTAACCTGAAATCGAGATGGGGCCCGGTGGCCAAGCCCGTGGCGCCGACGTTACCGATCAAATCCCCCTGGCTGACTTTAACCCCCTTGGAGATGCCCTTGGCTATGACCGAGAGATGGCCGTACATGGTGATTATGTCGCCGGGGTGCTCCAGGATGACCAGGCGACCGTAACCGCCCCTCCAACCCGCGTAATTGACCACGCCGTCGGCCACGGCCGAGACAGGGGTGCCCGTGGGGGCCGCGTAATCCACCCCCAGATGCGGCCTGACTATCTTCAGGATGGGGTGGAACCTTGCCTTGGTGAAAACGGACGAGATTCGCGAATACTGAAGAGGTGATTTAAAGAAATTCTTTTTTATGCTCCTAAACTGGGCGTCGTAATAGCCCTCGACGCCTTCCTTGGTCACGTGCCGGTAGAACTCGTAACGCTCGTCTTTGTTGATGAAGCGGATCATCTCGATTATGGGCCTTGAGGCCAGCCGCCCGTCCTGGTATTCCCCCTGAAACAAAATCTGGAAACTGTCTCCGGTCCTGATGTCCGAGACGAAGTCGATCTGGGAGGCCAATAAATCGACGATCCTCATGATGACCCATGGTTCCAGCCCGGCCTTATCGGCGGCCTCCCAGAAGGTGGCGTCCACCGTGCCCTGGGCGGCCTGATGGATCATCATGGACGGGGAGCCCAAATCGACCACGTAAAAGCCTTCCGGCCCCCCCGGCAAAAATATCAGCGGCCTTACGGCCCCGACGGCCAGATATTCCAGGCGCTCCAAATCCTCGGGTTTTCTCTCCGGGGTGGCCCACCAGGCCGAAAACTCCTCCCCCGGCATGACCTGCCTGATGAGCTCCTTGTTTTCCAGCACCTGGTAGAGGCTCCGCCTTTGATCCTGGGTCAGCGACAGCTTTTCCAGTGCCGCGCTGAGGGTCCCGCCGCTCTGGACCTGATAGACGTCAACGACCAGGTTGTCCCGCCACTCGCTCTCCGAGGCCAGCGATCCCGGGCTCAGCCTGGGCGGCGCCTCGGGCCCCATCGGGGTCGCGACAACCTCCTCGGCGGGCCCCGCCGAGGGCTCCGGCGCCACCTCATCGCCATCCGGCGGCGACAGCGTGGAAAGCCCGCCCCAGATGACCACGACCAGCAAGGCCGCGATAACGATGCCCAGGACGGCCGTCCTGGAAACCCTGATCCCGTTTTTGCCCGAGGGACCGTCCCCCCGGCCCTCGCCGCCCTCGCCCGAATCCCCCCAATCGCCCGTATCGCCCGCGTCGGGCGAATCGGGCGAAAATAGCGGTCCGGGTTCCGGATCGGGGTCATCCGCGGCGCTTAACGCGTTAACGGCCGGCAGCGGGGCAACCCCCCCGCCCTGGGCCGCCAAGGGCCTTTGGGCCAAGGCGATGGCCTCCAAGTCGTCGTCCAAATCTATGTTCGACAGGTCAAAATCCCTGGCCAAGGCGTCCAGGGAATCCCCGGCCACCCCCGGGGTCCCGCCCCCGCGGCCTTTGGGCCTTCCCAGGAACATCCCCTTGGCGTTCTGGAATCTCTCCGAGACGTGGTTGGCGGCCTGTCCCAGGCTACCCCTCCCGAAAGTGACGACCGATCCATCCCCGGCGGCCGGGCCCTTGGGTTTGGCGCCCGCCCTAGGCTTGGCCATCTGGTGGCCGCCCGGGGAAAACAGCCTACCAAACGCCTTGCCTATCGAGGATCTTTTAACTTTGTCGATGAAACGCTGCTTGGCGGATCTATTGAATCTCGGTTTTCTCTTTTTATAGACCATACTTCGCCGTTAGTCAGCCCTAAGCGATAAAAAGACCGCGAAGGGTCGCGGCGGCCTCCCTTTTACCTTGATCGGGCGGAAACAAAGGTCCTGGTTCCTTTTCCCTCTAAACCCCCGATCGGCCAGGTAAAGGTCCCGTAAGGTGGGGGGTTTCAATTTCCGCCATGGTCGGAAAATCCTTTGGCCGTTGGCTAATTTTACCCTTGTATATCGAAATAATCAACGTTCCTTCAAAAATATTAAAAATACGGTCAAAAAATAAACTTAAGAAGTCCAGCCCAAAGCCCGTCTCCCCCCGGACTCACCCAACCAATGCCCTAAAAATACCCTTTTATAACCAAATCATACCTAAAACGCAAATAACAACCTCAGCTCCCCCAACGTGCCTTTCCCAAGCAAACCCTACTCCCTTAATCGGCATTCCCGTAGCCCAAAAGTTCCCGCATAAGGAGGCCCCCCAAGAAGGCCAATGCCTCGAATTCCATGTACTCAATGCTCTTGCTATCGTACATGACGATGAACTCCGGCCCAAACTCCTCGTCGGGCTCCTCAAAGACCAGCTTCATGGGGATCCTGGGAAAGACCTCGAAGACGTACTCCCAGGTTTGCCCCCGCTCGGCCTCCCCGGACCCGCCCCAAGGCCGCCCGCCGATCCTCTTGACCGCCGCCTCCAGCCCCTCCCGATCATGCCCGTACCTTTTGGCCAGGGGCTTGGAGATGGCCTCCCGATCGAAGGCGCCCTGCCCCGTCCCTGCCGGAACGCCCGACAGGGCGCCCAGCTTGACGAAATCCATCGCCGCCGGCGCCCGGCCCTGGGACATGGCATAATGGGCCGCCAGACTCAGATGGTTGAAACTGGTCGGTTTTCCGTCCATGACCTTGGCCCCGTCATTCCTGACCAGGTAGTCCCGCCCGAACAGCTTGACCACGACCCCGCCGCCCGGGTCCCTTTCCAGCCCCAAAGGCTCGGCGTTGGCCTCCAGATCGAACCCGGTCAGGCTCTCGGCCACCCAGTCATAAATCTTTTCGTAGCCGCTCTTCTGGGCCCTTTGGGCCGATATCGCCAACTCCTTGGCCGAGAGGCCTTTCCTTTCTTCCATGGTTCTCCCCATAAACCGCCCCCTTGGCCCAAAATGGCCAAGCCAGGCCCTATCCTTCGCCCCAGGTCGGTTTTCCCGCCATTATACCAGCCCACCGTCCCCAGGGCCAAAAAATAGCCGGGGCGATTCCCCGCGAAGGGATCGCCCCGGCCTGACTAAGTCGCGCCAAGGCCCGTTAAGGCCCCAACCAGATCGCCCCAGGGGTTACCCCCTGGTCAAACCCTAGAACTGGTAACCGAACCTGAAGCCCCCGGAGAAGCCCCGTACGTTACCGCCGTACACCTGGAAACCAACCTCGACGTTCCAGGGCCTGTCGTCGGTGGAGTGAAAGATCACGCCGACCTCGCCGATCCCGGTCATGCCGCTGAAGTCTTCCGACCTGAAAGTCAAGCCGTGCACCTCGCCGGTGGCCTTCTTGGTGAAGTCGTATTCCCCGTAGGCGCCAAGGTACCAGGATATGCGGGGCGTGTGGGCCCTGGTGTAGCGAGCGCCGGCCCTGACCCTGTGGGAATCGATGTCGTTAAAGGTAACCTTGTGGCCATCAACGCTTATGGTTTTGCCGTTCTGGTGCGTGTAGTAATAACGGCCGACAAGATCCAAGGTCGAGACTTCGTTTATCCGGTATTCATAGCCAAGGCCGAAGTGGGCGGCGAAGAAAGGAGTGCTGTAGTTGTAATCCAATGGCACTTCCCGCCCCTGCTGGTTTATGACGGTCAAGTCATCCGAGTCAAACTCCGTATACATCCAACCGTACCTGGCCGCGCCTTCCAACCTGAAACCGTTGTCCCACTTCTGCCGCACGATCACGCCAAAATCGATCGAGCTAAACTTACCCTCGGCCTTGATGCTGGGGTTGTCGTCCGATCCGTAACCCGCGTAGACGTGATATTTGGCCAGCCCGCCCTC
>JAITKA010000093.1 GCA_031278635.1 Deltaproteobacteria bacterium
GAGGGCGGCTTGTTTCACCCTGGGGACAGGGTAAGCGTGAGGGTCACGGGGGTACCGGCCGAGTTTATCGCGAACGGGGCTTTCGTCGGGCTCTATGCCTTGGGGGCCGCCCCGGGGGCATTTTCGTTCGCAATCGAAATTTCCGAGGCCAACGAGGACCTTTTTATCGATCTGCCCACGGCGCCCGGGACTTACGAGATTAGGGCCCACGCCGGGAAGGACCCGGCGTCGGGCGTGGTCGCGGGCGTTTCGATCGAGGTCACGGCGAGGTAAGGGCCTTGGCCGGCCCCGGGGGCCGGGCCTTTGGGGCTGGCTATGGCAGGTCTTTGGTCATGGTCTCCTTGGGGAGGTCGAGGCCGATGTCCATGACCTCCCGCCAGGAGGTCAGGCCGCCGGTGCCCGTCTCGGTCCCGGGCGTGGCCACGTCGATGTCAAAGACGCCGCCCTCGGAGCTGGAGGCCCGGATGACGGTCTTGCCCTCGAAGTTGAGGATGACCGACTCGGTGGGTTTGCCCGGGCCCATGGCTATGGCCCCGGTGATGAGGCCGGGCGGCAGGCTGGGGTTATTGGGGGTGACGAATGAGGATTTGTTCAGGGGGTTGGGAAGGCCCGTGAAGGTATCGACGGCGTACTGGTAGCCCGCGCCGAAGGCCCCGCAGTCCACGCCCGAGGGCTCGAAGGCGGTAAGGGCCATGAGTGACTGGCCGCCGCCCATGGGCACGATCTTGGGCTGGGAGAGGGCCATCTCGTAGTCGTGGTTGCCTTGGGGGTCGAGGAGTTTCCCGGCCTCGAGCTTGCGCCTGTAGCCGATGGTCCGGTCGCCCATGGTCGCCTCGAGGACGGAGAGGTAAGTGGCGGAGCCGTTGGCGGAGAGGGCTATGAGCGAGGGCTGGGCGGGGACGTTATTGACCGTCCCGTCGGCGTGGACCGTGGCCCCGGTCAGGTCGAGGAGTTTCGTGGCGTCGGGGGTCAGGTCGGCGAAGGTCATGAAACCGCTGCCGTTCAGGGGTTCCTTGACCCCGAATAGGTACTGGCGGTGGTTCTCGCGGCAGGCCGGGGTCACGTGGCCCAGGCAGGGGTTCAAGTCGTCGTAGCCCCAGAGCCTGCCCGTCCCGAAGAGGACCCAGAGGTTACCCAAGCGGTCGCGGGCCGAGTTGACCGCGCCGGTCACGGGACGGTCCACGGATATCAATCGTTTTAATTTCCAGTCGGTGACTTTGAGGGGCTGGTTATACCCATCGACCATCTGGAGCCTGTAGACGGCGCCCCGGTCGAAGCCGGTCAGGGGGTCGCGGCTTTGGGTCAGGCCGAAATAAACGGCGGGGTGGTTCCAGCCCGGGCCGCCGGGTTGGCTGGCCGGGAGGAAGGGCTCGTTGAAAAAGGAGTCGTCTTCCATGGCGGTCAGGTAATTCGGGTCCCCGCCGGTCTTGGGATCCGTATTGACCACCTCGGAGCCGTCGTGGACGTTCAGGACCAGGAGCCGGGCCCTTTGGTTACTGTGGCCGGCGCCGGGGTCGTTTCGGCCGTACTCGACCCACGGGGTCGGGCCGGTTTTGGGCTCGTCGGTCACCGGGCCGCTGGGGATGACGGCGTAGAAGCGGTCGCCGCTCCTGACCAGGGCGGGCATGCCCACGGCGAGGCCCATCCTGAGCGAGGAATGGCGCCAGAGGAGCCTGGGCTCGGCCTCGGGGTCGGTCACGTCGAGGCAGAAGATCTCCGAAAAGTAATGGTCGCCCTGGGGGCCGCCGGGGGCCGCGGCCTCGATGGGCCTCCCGCCGAGCCTCATGCCCCCTATGAGGATGGTCCGCCACTGGCCGTTTATCAGGACGTCGGCCACGGCGGGCTTGAGGTCCACGTAATCGGCGTGGACGTACTGGGGGTCGGCCAGCCACTGGAGGTGCGGCAGGGCGGAGGTGGGGACGTAGGCCCACATCTCGGCCCCGATGTCGTGGGCGGCCTGGCCCGGCTCCCTGGTCTTGGCGTAGGCGACCTTGCCGCCCTTGAGGGCGGTCAGGAAGCCCAGGTTCACGGCATGGAGCATGCCGTCGTTGGCCCCGTAGTAGAGGACCTGCCGGCGGCGGCCGTAAAGGCGTTTGAACTCGCCGTATTTCTCGTCCCCGTGCAGGTAGTCGTAGCCGAAGGCCGGGGCGCCCACCAAAACCGGCTTTGAGTTTATGACGTCACCGTGCCGCCAGGTGATTTTGCCGCCCCCGCCCCAGGGGTCGTTCACGGCCCTGGGCCTCCAGCCGGGGGCGTCCTGGCCGGTGACGTACTCGATGAGGCGCTTTGTGACGGACTTGCGGTCGTCCCCGCGGACCGTGGGCAGGGTCTCGGCGAAGTTGTGGGATAGCATGAGCGGGGTCAGGAGATCCCATGACTCGGCCACGTTGAACCTTTGCAGCCTCACCCCCTGGCCGCTGCCCGTGGGCTGGCCGTAATATATGAGCCTCCGGCCGTCGGTGACGGTCGCGGGGGCTTTGTGGGGGCGGCTCCCGGAGAGGAGCTTCGTCGGGTCGAGGCCGGCGAGCCATTTGGCCGTGTCGAAAAGGGGCCTCAGGCGGTGGAGGTTCCCGGGGTGGGCCGCGGCCCCGGTCTCGGGGACCAGGTCGCCGTTCCCGGTCACGTCCTGGCAGACGCTGAGCCGGTAGGCGGGATCGTGGCAGACGGGCGGGTTCTGGGAGGCCGTTTTGGGGCCGAAGGTCACGACGTTATCGCCGGTTTTGGCCACGGGGTCACGGCGGAGGGTCAGGATGCCGTCCCCGTCGGTGTCCTCCCTGAGGTTCCCGAAGCGGTCGAGGAAAAGCCCGTAGACGCCGCCCACCCAGTCGACCGAGCGGGTGAGGTCATTGGGGTCGGCGTAGAGGGGGTAGTAATAGCTCTGGAGGGAAAGGCCGCTCCCCAGGACGGTGTTGACCGAGGCCGAGGTGGCCACGCCCCTGGAGATGGACAGGGCCAGGCCGTGGAAGGCCTTCTCGAGCTTGTCGGGCAGCTCGGCCACGTTGGTGGCCCGGAAATAGTTTTTCGGGTCCCCGCCGCCGCCCTCCCACTCGCCGGTATCGGGCACGCCGTTTTGGTTCTTGTCGGTGAAGCCCCCGTACTTGGCGGCCAGCCACAGGGGATCGGGCAGATCCTTGACGTTCTTGGACCCGGTCAGGCCGAAGATCCTGGCCTGGCTCTTGACGTTGGCGACCCTCCTACCGCAGCCCTGCCAGGAGGAGGTCCTCGCCCCCGTGTAGGGGCAACCGGCCGGGGTCAGGAGCGGCGAGGCCGGCGGGAGGTTCATGGTTATGTCCATGTACGTCCCGTCCACGGCCGTCCCGCTGACGCTGTAACCCATGGCCATGCCCATGCCCGTCCCGGCCACCTCATAGGAACTTTTAATCAGGATGGCCTTGACCTGTTCCGGCTTGATTTCCGCGAAGCTCGCGACGGTCTCGGCGGTGGCCGGGTTCCTGAAGGCGTACCAGGTCTGGTTCCTTAGGTACGATTCCCCGCTGTCGACCACGGCCCGGGACGTCTCCCGCATGGACAGGGGGGTGAACTGGTCGGTTAGGAGCGTTATCTCGTAGGTCACCGCCGCGTCCCCCTCCCAGTCGTCCCCCATGACCTGGTCGGAGAAATTGACCTTGATCTTCACGCGGAAGGGCAGGCCGTTCCGGTCCGTCTTCCAGTCGATGACGTAATAATTCAAAACCCCAAGGATCTTCCCGCGGCTCGAGGGGTGCTCGGAGATGGCCGCCGGGAAGATGGAGACCGATTTTTTGGTCTTCCCCCGCCCATCCCTCATGTCGAAGACGAGCTCCGGGAAGGCCGGGCTCACGCTGACCGTGAAGAGGTCGAGGTTGTTGCCCTCCCCGCCCTGGGAATTGAGGGGCCGGAAATCGTGGACACGCCCGTAGTAGGCCACGGCCGCGACCGAGTAGGTGCCCTCGGTCGAGGGGGCGAAGGGGCATAAGCCTTTTATGTCCTTGAGCGAGCCGAGGTTTTTGGGGCGGCAGTCGTCGGACGGGGACCTGGAGAAGGCGTATTTGTCCCAACCCGTGATGCCTTCAAGCTTGGATATGGTATCCAGGTATACGTTTTTGTCAAACCTCGGGGGTAAGTTACCGCGCTCCGTCAGGTTGCCCGGCAGCTTAAGGTTAGGCATGAGGTTTAGGGAGCAGTCGCTAAGGAACTGGTCGCCGTCATGGTCGGCCGTGGGGTCGCTTATGAGGAGGACTATGACCTTGGAGCACCTGCCGGTACCGAGGTCCGGCCGCCTCGCGTCCCAGGCCGAGGACCCGGCCCCGAAGGCCGTCAGGTCGTTTATGGGCGAGCCGGGCTCGTCCCGGTCGTTCTGGGCCGAGTAGGCCGGGGTGGGACCCATGGCCCCGGCGAGGTACCTGACCCCCTCGTATAGCATCTCGGCCACGGGGTTGCCCCAGGAAAAGACGTTGTGGTAGGACTGGCCCTCCCAGGCGGCGGGGTTTTTGTTGGTCGGCCGCCCGGAGACCCTGAGGTTATCGATGTTTTTGATGAGGCCCTTGTCGTTGACCTGCCCGGTGGACAGGTTCACCGGCGGGACGTAGACGAGGCCGGCGTTCCCGGCCACCCCGTGCACGGGGCCCACGTGGTTCCTAAGCTTCCCGCCTGCGGTGCGGATGTCGGAGTTGAAGCCCCCGGTGATCAGGCCGAAATTTATGGGCCTGGCCCCGGAGCCGTAACGCTGGAGGAGGCCCACGGGTTTGTGGACCTCGCCGCTCGCGCCCCCCGGCGCCCCCGGGTAGAGCTGGCAGTTCTCCGTCGGGGAGATATTGTTCGCCTCGCAGGCCTCGACTTTGAGGTTGTAGACCGTGACCTTGGCCCTGGCCGCGGGTTTCAGGACCCGGTCGTCGGGCAGGGGCCGGTTGACCAAAACCCAGTCCCAGTAGCGCGTCCAGGGCTTGGAATGGGTCACGGGCTGGCTGACCGAGTCCTTCCCGCCGACGTTGAAAAACGTGGCGTCGACGTTCAAAAGGACCTTAAGGGCCGGGAAATAGCCGTTCGAAAGCCCCAGGTCGCTCGATCTGGCGAAAAAATGGCTCTTGCCGTTCCCGGGCTTCTCGAAGGGCGTGTATTTCCTGACGTCGTACCAGGCCGAGTTCGGGGTCACGGCCTGCCAGGTGTCGTCGGATCTGACCTCACCGCCCCAGGCGTTGGCGTCCGGCGGGACGAAGGAATGCTCCAGGACGGTCCTGGAGGGGGTATCGACCGACCTGGTCCCCCCGTAGAGGACTTTCCTGATGACGTCCATCCGGCTGGCCGCGAGGTGGTTGAGCCAGTTGCCGCTGAAGGTCCTCCTGCCGCCGTGGGTCACGCTCTTGGCCAGGTTCGAGCAGACCCCGGCCACGGATCTCGGCGAGACCACGTAGCCCTTGAGGTATTTGGGCCGGGACTTCCGGATCTCCTCCGCGCTTTGGTCCGGGATGGCGTCCCCGGCCCTCACGAAATAACCGCCCCTGTCACCGACGGCGAAGACGTCGTTGACCCCGACCCGCTCGGATCCCTTGTAGGCGTAGCACGAGCCCGGGTCGAAATAGCCCACGTAAAGGGCCGCCGGGTTAAAGCCCGTGTCCACCCTCCCGTCCCCGTCCATGTCCGTGAGGCCCGGGTAGGCCTGGCCGAACATCTTGAGTTCCTTGGACAAAACCAGCATGACCTTGGGCACCTGGTTCTCGCCCCCCAAAAGCGGGGCCGACTGGTACCTGGTCCTGTAGGGCGGGGTGTCCGCCCAGGCCGCGGCCGCCGGCAAAGCCATGGCCAAAACCGCCGCCAGAAAGGCCAGGGCCCCGTGGCCCCGGCCGCGCCTTCCGCGCCTATCCATCGCGCCCCCCCTGGCCATATTCAGATGATCTCCCGGAACATCGAGGTGATGAAAACGGTCGGGCCCCGGCCGGAGCCCGGGTCGTCCCCAAGCCCCCTGACCGAGACGATTATGGTGACCCGCTTGCCGCCGCCCGCCGAGGCGTCGTAGCCGTCGCCCACCCCGATGCTGGCCCCGGCCGGGAACGGCTCGCTTTTGTCGATGTGGACGACCGCCGAGGCGGCCGGCCGCCCGCCCAGCCGAAACCTCAGATGGGGCTCCGGCTGCCCCGGGGCCGCCCAGCCCGTCCCGGCGTAGCGATCCCCGTAGCTCACGGTCCCCGAGTCCCGGAGCACCTGGGACAGGCTGAACCTTTTCACGTTGATCTCGACCCCCAGGGGAAAGGCCCCCTTCCCGGCCCTAAGGGCCTCGGAGGGATCGCCCAGCTCGGGCCTGACCAACACCCTGGCCAAAAACATGGCCACCATGGCCGAGGACTCGGCCGCCTGGAACGTCCCCTTGGCCAGCCGCTCGTGCCCCTCCTGGACGACCTCCCCCTGGCTGGCGGCCAGGAGTATGACCCCCATGAGGCTGATTAGGACCAATATGAACAAAGTGAAGGGCAATATGAGCCCATCGCCGCCCCTGGCCCGTGATTTGGCCATGATTTCCACCCTAAGCGCTAAAATAGACCCTGGCACGACCCAAACCGTGCCCGATCGGTTACCGATCCATGGCCAAAGCCATGGCGAAAACATCCCAAAGGGCGACCAAACGGCCGCCCCCGGCTCAGAACGAGAGCCAGGTGACCGTGGTCCCCCTGACCACCCTCCGCCTCCCGCCACCGCCGGGCCAGGCGATCTCGACCTCCACCTGGGTCGAGTTGGCCGTGACCCCACCGGGGAAGTAACGGACCGTCCGCGTGAAGGCGGGGCCCGGGCAGGACCCCTTGCAGGCCAGCCCGAAACGGTCGAGGTTGGCCTCCACCCTCGTCCCGAGCCCGGCCTCGGCCTCCAGCTCGAAGCGGCTGAGGCTTTTGAGGCGCTCGATCTCGGACTCGGCCAGGGCCGAGGCCAGGGCCGCCTGGCCCGCGAGGGAATAGGCCCGGTCGGATGTCGCGGTCGATCTCATGGCCGCGAGGCAGCCCACGGTCAGGACCATGATGGTTATCAAAACCTCGACCAGGGTCATGCCGGCCCTTACGCCCACGATCCCGCCACCTTCTGGCGAAACGTTGAAAAAAAATCCCTTTGACACAATAATTCGCATCCAGTCAAAAATATCGCGGCCAGGTTCCCGGGCCGGCTAAACGATCTTGGCGTCCTTGCTCAGATCGATCCGGCCCGTCTCGTTATTGACCGAGACGAGGTAGCCCCTGGTCTCCCCCGACCCGTTACCGTAATACAAAAAGAGCCCGAAAGGCCTCGGGTCGGAGTAGACCTTTTGGCCGGGCATGAATATCGCGTAGTGGACGCCCGCGACCCGCCTGTCCCCGTCGAAGGCGCTCGCCGCCTGGGCCATGGCCGCCCTGACGCCCGGCCTGAACCCGTGCCGGCCGTTTTTCTCGGCCCGCCAGCCCGTGACCAGGCTTTTGTCGACCACGGCCGATTCCAGGCTCAGCTCGCAGCCTGGCCTCGCCTTCGCGCAGTCCAGGACCACCCTGTAGGGCCTTTTGGTCTCCGCGGCCTCCCGCCTCGCCCGCCACAGGAAGGCCTCAAGGCGGCCGGCCTCGGCCCTTAGCCTCACGTCGGACAGGACGGCGGTAAAATTCACGTAAGCCATGCCCGACAGGATCGCGGCTATGGCCATGGCCACCAATAGTTCCGGCAGGGTGAAGCCGGCACGCGTTTTTCCCGTGGCTCCTAACATCGGTCAGTTCCTAACGAATATGGTTTCCATCATGGAGCGGTAGCGCCTCCCGCCCGCCCCCGTCCCGGCCTTGCGGTTAAAGAGGGCCGGTCGCCTGTGGTTGCCCTTGGGCGCCCCGAAGGGGTCGGCGACGGTCAGGCCCACCGACAGGGCCTTGACCTTCTCGGCCGAGAACCTCGCGTGGCTGAGGCTTTGGTCCCGGCCGACCCCGGTGGGATCGACCCTGTCGCCCGCGAAGAAAAAATACGTCTGGAGGTCGACCACCCCGTCGGCCAAAACCATGGCCCCGGTGGCCGGGTCGTCGAAATCGGCCACCGTCCGGTCGTGCCTATCGACCATCAGCCTCCCCGCCGCCCCGTCCACGAAATACGTGGCCACGCTCACGTCCCTGAGGTTAAAGAGCGCCGCCCCTTCCGCCGGGAAGCCCGGCGGCGGGCCCGCGTCGGTGAAGCGGCCGCCGCGCTTTATGCCAAGGCCGGAGGCCGAGACGGGCCCGGCCTCGAAAATGACCGCCCTGTCGCCCGCGACCATGGCCACCACGTCCCCGGCCCTCACGGCGTCCACCGGGAGCGGCCCGGTCGTCCGCACCTCGCCGCCCCCGATCGATCCCACCCGCCCCATGGGCGCCGGGCTCTCGATCTCCGAGCGAAACACGGTCAGGGTGTCCGGCCCGTCCGGGCCCCCGTCCGTCCCGTAGAGGGCCATGGCCCCGTACCCGCCCGGCCCGGCCCCGGCCGGGCTGAACCAGCCCGGGGACGCGGAAACGGTCACCTTCCCGCCCGACAGGGCGTGCGCGGTCGGCCCGTAGAACTCGACGGCCCTGACCCTGGGCCCCAAAATGGAAAGGCCGTTCCCGGCCATCCTGACGTCCCTTAAAATGATCCCCAGGGTGTCCCCCAGGTTCCTCTGGGCCCTGATGGCCGATTCCCCGTTCAGGTAATGGCCCGTGGACGAGCGGTATATGGTGAAGGCGAGGCCCGTGACCATCATGCCCACGAACATCACCACCAAAAGCTCGACCAGCGAAAAACCCCCGGGGCCCAGCCCCTGGGCCGGCCTCCCGCGAAAAACGGCCATAACACTCCCCGCCCGGCCAGCCAAAGGCGGCCGGAGGCCGGTTGCCTACCGACCTGTCAACGGTACTTATTATACGTTTTTCTCCAGTAATGTCAAACTTAATTTATCCCTTAGACTATTTTTTATCCGAAAATAAAATTATAATATATTCCACACGATAATAAATCTCGGCCGATTAACCTACCATGGTTATTACAAAATTTATTCCCGATACCCCTTCGCCTAACCATCCATGATCGTTACGACAAAAAAAAACCGGCCGATACCTCCCGCCCCTCCCTGGGGGGCCATCGGTATCGGCCGGGAGTCCCGGCTTATGGGCGGTCGTTTAGGCGTAGCGCCAGACGGTCTGGCCCGCCTTGTCCTCCAGGATTATCCCCAGGCCCGACAGTTCCTTGCGCAGCCTGTCGGCCTCGGCCCAGTCCTTGCGGGCCCTGGCCTCGTTCCTCGCGGCCACCCGGGCCGCGATCTCATCCTCGGTCAGCCCCTTGGCCGCCTCGCCCCTCTGGGAGGCGAAAAAGTCCGAGGGCTTGCCCCGCCACAGGGCCAGCTCGTCGCCCATGGCCCTGAGGACCCGGTAGGACTCGGCGGCGCCCGCCCTGTCCCCGGCGCTCACCTGCTTGTTGAGGAGCCTGACCAGCTCGAAGGCGTGGCCCAGGGCCTGGGCGGTGTTGACGTCGTCGTCCAGGGCCGCCCTGAAGCTCCCCATCAAAAGGCCCGGTTCCGGGGGCGCGGCCTCCCCGGGAGCCCCTTCAAAGCCTTCCAAAAGCCCCTCCGCCGCCTCGATGGTCCGGTAGACGCGCTCCAGCCCCTTGGCCGCCTCCCTCAGGCCCTCGTCGGAAAACTCGAGCGGGCTGCGGTAGTGCTTGGAGACGAGGAAAAACCTGATGACCTCCCCCGGGCAGACCCTAAGGATATCCTTGACCGTGAAGAAATTGCCCAGCGATTTGGACATCTTCTCGTTGTTCACGTTCACGAACCCGTTATGGGCCCAGATCCTGGCCATGGGTCGCCCCAGGGCGGCCGACTGGGCCAGCTCGTTCTCGTGGTGGGGGAAAATCAAATCCTGGCCGCCGCCGTGGAGGTCGAAGCTGGGCCCCAGGAGCTTGGCGCTCATGGTCGAGCACTCGATGTGCCAACCGGGGCGGCCCGGGCCCCATGGCGAGGGCCAGGAAGGCTCGCCGGGCTTGGCCGCCTTCCAGAGGGCGAAATCCGAGGGGTGGCGCTTGCGGTCGTCCACGGCCACCCGGGCCCCGGCCTCCTGGTCGTCGGTCCGCCGCCCGGAGAGGCGGCCGTAACCGGGGCTCCTGGGCACGTCGAAAAACACGTCCCCGTCGACCGCGTAGGCCATGCCGTTATCGACTATGCCCTTTATGTCCTCGAGCATCTGGTCGATGTACTCCGTGGCCCTGGGGCACTCGTTCGGGGGCAGGCAGCCCAGGGCGGCCAAATCCTCCTCGAAGCTTTTGATATACCTTTCGCCCAGTTCCTTCCAGTCGACGCCCCTCTCGTTGGCCCGGTTGATGATCTTGTCATCTATGTCCGTGTAATTGCGGACATAGTTCACCTCGTAGCCCGAGGCCAGAAGGTGCCTGACCAAGACGTCAAAGGCCAGCGCCGCCCTGGCGTGCCCGATGTGGGCGTCGTCGTAAACCGTGGGGCCGCAAACGTAAAGCCCGACATGGCCCGGGACCAAAGGCTTCAGCTCCTCCAGCCCGTGGGTCATGGTGTTGTAAATCCTTATGCTTTGGGGCAATGGTCCAGTCCTTCCAAAAACGGCCCCGCGTTCCCGGGGCCGCGCTCAAACGGCCATCATGCGGGAGGGGGGGAGAGAACGTCCCCCTTCCGCCCCATGGCGACCGAGATTAGCCAAAATCACGACCCACCGGCCTCGCGAAACGAGCCCCGGGGGGCCCCCTACCCGCTTCCCCCGGCCGATGGCGAAATAACCGGGGGTCACAAACGAACCTGGCCCCGGGCGGGCGAAAAAACCCCCGCCAGGGCAAAATTCACTTGGTTTTTCCCGAAAGTTAAGGCCGGGGGGCCGGGAAACCCCGCGTCGGCGACCCGGGTCCCTTTACCCACGGAATGAATATGCCACACTGGCCGCGATTTGGCAACCACCAAAAGGCGGCCCCGGGACCTCGCGGGCTTGTGGGGAGGGGGGAAACGGGGCGGGAAGCGGGCAAAAAAATAGCCCGGGGACCAAAACGGGACCGGGCTTGGGGGCTTACGGCATGCGGTTTTTCAGGCCGACGGGCGAGCCATCGCCATCCCCCGGCGACTTCTGGCCCTGCTGGGGGTCCATCAGCTTATCGATGTCCCGGCGCTTGATTCGCCAGTAACCCCGCTCCCCGATGCGAAACCCGGGGACCTTGCCTGACCGTACCATGGCCGACAGGGTTTTCGGGCCAACGCCTAGCAGCTTGGCCGCCTCGCCAACCGTCAGCACCTTGTCGGGGTCGTCCATTGGATCCTCCGGAGACAAAAGTTAGGTAAAACCCAAGCTAAAGCGATTTATTTTTCCTACCCTAGTACTTTTTCCGGCCTTTGTCAATTATTAATTTTAGCACTTGGGCGGGGACTCCCCGCAAAGCGCGAATCCGGCCCGCCCATGGCGAAAGGGACCGCAACCCGTCCCCCCATGGTGATGGATTATGGATATTGATTTTCAAAAACAAAGCTGGGGCATGAATATGCGTATAAAAAGAGATAAATAATTTTATTGGGGCAAATCGGGTATCGAAAAAACTAACCCGCGCGCAAACCCATCGGCCCGCTTTTAATTTTATCGCGGCGGGATCTTCCCCTCGCGGCCCCCCATGATCCCACGAAAAAAACGACGCGGCCTCCCCTCAAGGGAAACGTTCCGCGACATGGGTGGACCCGGGATGGCAGGCTGGGGGGGGTTTTGGCCAAGGGCCCCGGGGCCCCTGGCCATGGTGGGCGAAGGGTAACCTTTGAGGTAATGGCGCCTGGCCGGCTACTCCAGGGCCGGCCATTTGGAGGAATCGGGCTCCATGGAAACCAGGTGGGCGTTTATCTCGTCCAGGGACTTGGCCAGGCCCTGGCCCGCGGCCTTGGTCAGGCCGTAGCTTTCCGGGTCGGCCACGGCCCGGGCCAGGGGCAGGACGGCGTAGCTTTTCTTGCCGTCCCTTAAACCCTTGTGGCATAGGGTCGGGATGAGGGTGAACGGGCCCAGGCGCTTGCGGCCGCCCGCGTCCAGGGCCAGCCGGCCCTCGAGGATCAGGCCGATGTTGGTGTAGGGATAGGGCTGGGAGGTCATGAAATTGCCCAGGCTGTACATGACGGCCTGGCCCTTTTGGCCGCCCTCGATCTGGACGAAGGGCTGGGCGACGTGCGGGTGGTGGCCCAGGATCAAATCGGGACCGGAGATGCCCTTTTCGGGATCCCCGGCCAAAAGCTCGCCCACCAGCCGCAACTGCTCGGCGTTGGGCTTTCTTTGGTACTCGCTCCCGAAATGTAGGCTAAGGATGATGAAATCCACCCCCTCGTCCTGCACCGACTTCAAATCGGACCAGATAAGCCCCCTGTCTATGAGCCCCAGGCGCCATTCCTCGCCCTCCTTCGGGCCAGGGTAACCGTTAAGGCCATAAGTGTAAGCCAACAGGGCTATTTTTATGCCGTTGTAGACGCTGATAAGGCGCCTTTTTTTGTCCCCGGTGTCCCGGTAGGCCCCGGCGTAGTCGAGCCCGGCCCTCCGGACGGTCTCGATGGTGGTTTCCAGGCCCGGCCAGCCCCGGTCCATGGAATGGTTGTTGGATATCAAAACCGTGGTGAAGCCGACCTCCTTGAGGTTCCCGGCCAGCTCCTGCGGGGCGTTGAAATTGGGGTACCCGGACAGGCGCTTGTCGGCCCCGGCCAACGGGTTCTCGAGGTTCCCAATGACCAAATCGGCCTTGGCGAATAAGGGGCTCACGTAACGGAAATTGGGCCTAAAGTCATAGCTCCCGTCCTTCTGGAGCGAATAGTTGCGCATGGTGTCATGGATCAGGATGTCGCCCACGGCCATGAACGTTACCGAGCAACCCTCCCGGCCCAAGCCCCTGGGGCCCCGCCCAGGCAGCGGCCCCCGCCTGGACGGGGCCATGGCCTTCAGCCAGGTCGGGTAAAACGTTTCCGCGACCCGCCCCAAACCGTCCACCAAGGCCATGGCCCCGGCCTCCGCGGCCGATACGGTCTCAACCTGGGCCGGCCGGGGCCCCTGCCCCGCCCCGATCCGGCTCGCCGCCGTCTGGGCGGTGGCCTCGGCCAGGGCCAGGGACGGGGCGCCCCAATTTGGCCCCAGGGCCCAGAATACCAAGGCCAGGCCAACGGTTGCGAGCGCCCGTAGGGTAAACGCAAGGCCCCTCGCCCGGAAGCCCCCGGGATTTTCCCGACATGATCCGCAAACCGGGACAGAAAAGGAACCGAAAGGTCGCGTACGGGAAGCTTTGGGAATGGATGGTAACATTTTTAAATATCCTATGAAAGCACGACGAGTTTAGCGATATAAAATATACTTTAAAATTTTTATCTAAATTTTTGTTTAAATTATCGAAAACCGATAATGATTATTTATTTTAAGTTTGTGATTGCGTCATCAAAAAAATTTTTACGGCTTAAATAAAAATAAAAATGACGCAAATAAAATTATAAATTAATAATTAATACCTATTGCCATTAATTGATTCTCTAAAAATTTTTTAACATCATTAACATTAAATATGGATATCGAATAATTTTTTCATCGCATGGAATTATGTCAATAAAATTATTAAGTAACAATAAAATTTAAACATCAAATAAAAAAATTATTTTAAACGCAAAAAAATTTTTTTAACGATAAACTTAATATTTAATATAAAAAAATATATTTTTAATTTTTTAATTTCATAAAAAAATTTTTTGGTCAAATGAAGACATTTAAATTGCAACTAAAAAATTATTTATCGCTATAATAAATTCCCTTAAAAAAACCAGCCAACAAAATAAATTTATATAAACATAAATTTTAGTTATATTTATATTAAAATTTAATTAATTTTATAATATAACCAAAAATAAGTAATTAGAAACAATGATAAATAAAGTCACGGCGACCATGGGATTTAAGGCCATGGGCTTTAAGGCCGGCCGCGGGAATCCCTCTTCCGGCATGGCAATCCATGCGCCCTTACCGGCGCGCGGCGTTAAATCCCGTGGAGCTTCCCCGGCCCGCCCGGCCACCGAAAGTCGCCGCCAAGGCCGCCGTGGGCTTTCGGGCCTATCCCCCCGCTGGCCAAAAGCCTGGCCGCCAAAATGTCGGCCGAAATGTCGGGCCCAAATATCTCGGGCAAAAGCCTTGGCCAAAATGTCGAGCCCAAATGTCGGGCCCAAATGTCGAGCGATTGTGGCGCATGTATTATACTGACCGTTCTTTCATTGTCTTTTAGGCGGCACGTTCGCGGTTAAATAGATTAGGAATCGTCTGATATCGTTTATGCAAGCCACGATTAAATTCTAAGCAATATAGACTTGTCTGTCAAGATTTATTTGTAAAAAAATTTTATTAGTTTATTTTATATTAATAACATAACTTTGTCGCCATTAATAACTGTAACTAAAAGCAAAATAACTGCACATATTTGCCCGATAATTTTTTTACCAAGATTTATCGTTACCAATTATAGGTTATGGCGCATATGGATTATAGGCGGGAAGGCGCCGGCGGGCCAATACCGTGGGCTTTGGCGGACTGGTTAAGCCCCGGCCAAATTCGCCGCGAGGGGGGATTTAATGGGCACGCCATGGGGATGGTTAGGGGGCGCGGACCCGGGGAGGCCCGGTTTCTGGCGAAGGGTTTTGGGCCGAGTCGCTTTGGCGAAAGCCGCCCCGATTATTTGCCCCGATCCATGGGGGTGGCCAATACCGGGAACCAAACGTAAAAATTCCTCGCCCTGGGGGTTGCATTTTTCCGGAACGGTGATTACCTTCTCAGGATCGCGGGGTCAAAGGCGACGGCGCGAATCCCGGAACCTTATGTCATTCGGGGGTCACAAGCGAACCGTTATCGCAATTGTCCCTGATGGTTCGCGTATCGGTATTGGCCTCGCGACTTTCATGGAAAAACATTGGCCTGGGGGGGTCGATGGACCGATTGAACGGCGGCACGGTTTCGTTTCCGGGCTTTGGCGGGGGGCTTGGCGGGGCGGATCGGTCATTTGGGGGTAAGCGTCGGCACATTGGCCTTGCCCTTGATCGTAAGGGCAAGGCCAATGGGGTGAGTCAGGGGCCGGAGTACCAGATCTTGGAGAGGATGTCGCCCTTGAAGCCGGCCTTCTTGACGGCCATGGTGTAGATCTCGAGCTGTTTCTCGTAGACGTAGCTGGGGCCGGGCTTGGCCAGCTTGAAGTCGATGAGCCTGCCCTGGCCCTTGTCGTTCACGTAGAAGAGGTCGATGACGCCGGAGATTTGGATGGGGCCGATGCCGTTCTCGTCCTTGGGGAGGCTCATCCAGAAGGGCCATTCGCGGCGGCAGAGGCGGCCCGCGTCCATGGCCTCCTTGAGCTCGTGGCCGTACTCGCTGGTCTGGAAGCGGTGGGCCTTGGAGGCCAGGAACTCGACCTCGTCGTCGTTCAGGTCAAAGCCGTGCCAGTGGGCCTGCTCGAGGGCCAGGGCCCGGTAGCCGGCCATGTCGAGGTCGAAGGGGGAGTTCTCGAGGATGGAGTGGAAGACGGTGCCGCGCTCGGAGGGGGAGATCTGGCCGTCCTTGGGGCCCACGGAGGCGTAGAGGGGCGATTCCTCGACGGAGAGGGCCGACCAGGCGATGCGGCTGGCCTCCTCGAAGCCGGAGGCGCCGTTTTTGAAGGCGGCGCAGACGCGGCAGTAGAAGGTGACGGGGAGCTGGTAGAACTCGGGGAACGGGGCCCGCCGGATGAGGGCCGGGTCGAAGTCGTCGATGGGGTCCCGGGGGGGCGGGGCCGTGGGCGCCGGGGCGGTTTGGGCCGGGACGGGGGGTTTGGCGTTCTCGACCTCGGTCGCGTAGTTGATGACCCTCGCGTAGTGGTTGAGTTTGTCGAAGTTTTTGAGGGCGTTGAGCCAGGAGCCGGGGGTGGGGTTGGCCAGCTGGCCCACGAAGACGAGGTGGTCCCTCGCCCTGGTCGAGGCCACGTAGAGGAGCCTCGCGTTCTCGGCCGCCTCGAAGGCGCTCTCGGCGTTCCTGAACTCGCCGAACTCCGGGGGCTCGAGCCTGGAGCCCATGGTCTCGGAGCGGAAGCGGATGACCACGCGGCCGTCGTCGGAGATCCGCAGGCCCGTGTTGTCCTTGCGCGGGGCCACGTCGGCCTCGGGGATGATGACTATGGGGAACTCGAGGCCCTTGGAGCGGTGGACGGTCATGATGTTTATGGAGCCCTCGTCGGGGAGGCCGGCGAAGAAGGCGTCGCCCGACTCGCCCTTGTTGAGGCCGCTCTGGAAGAGGTTCTCGATCACGTCGGCGGCGCTCTCGGGGCCGTGGGGATCCATCAGGGGTATGGTTTTGGCGAGGTCGATGAAATACTGGATGTTCCGGACCCGGTCGGGCGAGCCGCCGTCCCCGCTGACGAGGAGGGGGAGGAGATGGCGCTCCTCGACCAGGCACTCGATTATCTCGCCCATGGGGCGCCTGAGGACGTAGGGCTTGAGGGAGAGGAACAGGCGGCGTATGCGGATCAGGGCCCCCAGGTCGAATTCGTCGATGCCGTCCGGCCACCCGCGGGTCTCGTCCTGGAAGTACCAGGAAATGGGCACGGGGGGGGGCGGCAGGTTCTCGTTCCTCTCCCGGGAGAGCGGCGGCCAGGCGAGGAGGGTCAGGATTTCCTCGGAGATGGGCCCGAGCGGGGAGCACAGGGCGGCGGCCAGGTTGAGATCGACCGAGCGGCCGCAGAGGTAGAGATAGGCCGAGGCGAGGCCCGTGATCTCGGGGATGTCGAAAAGCTCCTGGCCCTTGAGGGTATGGCAGGGCCAGCCGGCCTCGGAGATGGCCGCCTGGTAGACGTCGGCGTTTTTCTTGCGGCGCAGGAGTATGGCCACGTCCCCCGGGGTGGGGAGCCTGGGCGGGGGATCGGGGGACCCGGCCCGGGGTTTCTCGGCGAGGGTGACCCCGGCCCGGCCGTCGAAAAGGGTCCTGAGGTAATGGACCATGAGCACGGCCTGGATGTCGCAGGGGACCCTGGAGCCGGACTCGTCGTCGGTCAGGCAGACCACGGGCTTGGCGGCGTAGAGGGGCTTCCGGGCGGCCTTTTGGGGCTCGTGGGCCTCGGAGAGGACGGAGGGGAAAAAGTCGTTGTAGAAATCGATCAGCGGGGACTGGGTCCGGTAATTGGTGTCCAGGGTCAGGACGCGGCCCCCGCCCTTGGAGAGGACGGCGGAGAGGTTGGCCATGATCGAGGGCTCGGAGCCCCTGAAACGGTAGATGGACTGCTTGGGGTCGCCGACCACGCGAAGCTTGGGGGGGACGCGGGGCCAGTCGAGGCCCTCGAAGCCGTGGCCCTGGCCGGTCTCGGGGATCAGCTGGGCTATCAGGTCGGCCTGGAGGCGGTTGGTGTCCTGGAACTCATCTACTATGATGAGTTTCCACCTGGCCGACTCGGTGGCCCTTATGCCGGGGTCGTTTTTGAGGAGGTATCTCGCACTGGAGAGGATGTCGTCGAAACCTATCTGGCTTTTGGCGAGGCCCTTTTCCCGCAGGAGCGGGGGGATCCTGTTGGCCAGCCTGACCAGGGCCTCGGTCACCGGCCCGGCCTCGACGGATGCCTGGTAGCACTTGAGTTTGTCGAAGGCCTCCTTGATCTCCTGCTTGTGGTTGTGGTTCTGTTTTTTGCGCCAGCTGGAAAGGAGGTTGACCGAGGGCTCGGCCTCGAAGAGGAACCTGGGGAGGTGGGTAATCGGGACGTTGTCGGTCAGGGCGGGGACCGCCGGGTCGTTGGGGAAGGAGCGGTTTCGCGAGAGCGAGTCCAGTACGGTGGCCAGGGCCCGGACGCCCGCGGCGGGGTTGGGGTATTTCCTCTCGTCGAAATCGGGGCCCTGGACGTAATCGAGGGCCGAGGCCACGGCGGCCGAGAGGGCGCCAAAGAGGGCCGGGGCCTCGGCCCTGGGCGGGTTCACGCCGCTGGTGAGGCCCGGGAGGCCCCAGGAGGTCACCCGGTTGACGCAGGTCAGGAGCCAGCCGATGATGCTGGGCCCTAAATCGGCCTTGAGGGGCAAAAGCCTTATGAGGTAAGAGAGATCGCGGTTGTTCTCGTTGAGGAGATCCTTGAGCACCTCGAATATGTCGAGGGGGGACAGCTCCGAGGGGTTCACGTCCACGTTGGTCGGGAGGCCCAGGAGATGGGAGTGGGTCTTGACCAGGCCGAAGGCGTAGCCGTGGATGGTCCCAATCTCGGCCTGGCCCAGGCGCCTGAACTCGCGCTCCCAGGCGGCGGCCGTCGCGAGGTCCCCCGCCCGCTTGGCGTCACGGAGGCGCTCCCGGATGCCGTGGGAAATCCGCTCGTTCAGCTCGGCCGCGGCCTTCTCGCTGAAGGTCAGGACCAGGACCTGGGTTATCGAGTTCCTCGCGAGGTCGCCCTCGACGTAACGGATTATGTATTCCACGATGGTCCCGGTCTTGCCGCTGCCGGCCCCCGCGGTCACGCAGAAGTTCGTCCGGCACCCTAGCACGGCTTCCTGGGATTCGTTGTACTGGCTATCCATTGATGATCACCGATCCGGCCCGCTTTCCTCATTCCCCCGGCGGGGGCGTCTCGTCGCCCTCGTCCGCGCCCATGCCGGCCTCGTGGCGTGGGCGGCACATGTGGCGGTAGTCGCAACCCTCGCAGTGTTGCCGGTCCCTGGCCACGGTCAGCTCCCCCCCGAGGAGGTTCTCCCAGAGTTCCGAGAACTCGGTGGGCTCGCCGGGTTCGACCTCGAGCCGATCCAGGCCCTCCCTGGGATCGACGAACTCGATGACCGCGTCGGCCGCGGCCTTGAAATGATCCCTCGCCACCAGGGCGTAGAGGACCATGGGGTAGTGCCAGCTCGGGCGCGGGCCCTCCTTGGGCTTGCGGCCGGCCGAGGGGGAAAACATGGCGCTCCGGTTGGTCTTGTAGTCACGGGCCACGACGTGCCCGCCCTCCCAGTCGATGCGATCGATCCGGCCGGAGAGGTAGAAGGGCCCTGAGGGGGAGTCTATCCTGTAGGGCGGGGCGTCGTTGCCCTGCCTGCCGCCGAAGGACCACTCGACCGCCTGGACGTGAAGCTTGCCGATGTCCCTGTGCCGCTCTATCCAGGCCATGAGGGAGGATTCCAGCTTCATGGTCAGGGCGTCGAAAACCGGCTTCCGGCCCACGGGCTTGTAGCAGAAATGGCGATGGACCTGCTCCCAGTATATGTACCTGAGGCGGCTGGACCCGTAGTCCTTGGGCTCGCGGGTGACCATGGGGCGCAGGAAACGCTCCAGGGTCTGGTGGATGACGTCGCCCTGGCTGGACGGGGGCCAGGTCTCCAGCGGGCCGGGCCAGACGGAGAGGCCCAGTATCTCCCGGTACCAGAACTCCCTGGGGCAGTCCGAGAACCTGGTCAGGTGCCTCACGTTGAGGTTGGGGCGGCCCTCGAAAACGCTCTGCGTGGCCAGCCAGAGACGGATCAGTTCCGGGGACAGCCTCCCCTGGATGCGATCCAGCCTCTCGCGCCTGTTCCAGATCGAGCCCCACATGGTCTCGTTGTCCTCGGTGAGCCTTTTGTAGAGCCTCTTGAAGATATCGGGGGCCGTCTTGGTCGGGTGGTTGACGACCAGGTTGAGCCACATCTCGCCGGGATCGCAGACCTGGCTCGCCTGGGGCGGGAGGGGCCAGCCCTGCCTCCCGACCCTGAGGGCCCCGTCGGGGAAAAGCTCGATGAGGCTCTCCACCACCGGCGAGGGCAGGGCCGGGCGTATGTCCTCGGTCGATGTCTGGTAGGATATGGTCACCTGGCGGGCCTGGGCCAGGGCCTGGGCCACGATGTCCTCCTCCCGCTGGTAATTCTCGGAAACGGTGTACCAAAGGCGGCGGCCCAGGGTGGACTTGGCCAGGGACTCCAGGAGCACCTCCGGCCACCAGCAGGGCTCGGCCCTGGGCGCCGGGAAGACCTTGTCGTTCATGCCCATCAGGAACAGGGCATCGAAAAAGGCCCCGTGAAGGTCGAAATAGTTGAGGACCTTGATGCCCATGTCGTGCCCGCCGTGGACCTCAAGGTTGGTGCGGGAGAGGCTGGCGTTTAGCCAAAGCTTGAACGAGTCCAGGCTGACGGGCGGGGAATGCTGGCTGGTGGTAAGGACGTCGAAAAGGTTACTCAGCAGATCGGCCAGGTGCTGGGTGGCCAGGGCGTCGGTGGCCGTCCCCAGCCAAAGGTGGTGCTCGTAGGTGTTGGCCGGGGGCTCCGGGACCGGGGTCCCGGGCCAGCTGAAGGCCCGCAGGATGCTCTGGAGCCTATCCCTGAAGGACTTCCACGTCTTCGCGGCCATCAGGTTCAGCTCGGCCTGCTTGAAGCGGCTCATGGCCAGATAGGCGGGCCTCAGCTTTTCCTTGAGGTCATTGTCGGGGATCTTGTCGTAGTTGGCCTTGAAGCCGCCCATGGCCCGATCGTCGGATATGCCCATGTTGAAGATATGGGGCCGCAGCTCGCCATCGAGCTCGAAGTCGAAATACGGGGACTCCAGGACCTTAAGGAGCCTCGACACCTCCCAGTTGGAGCCCCACAGGCCGATCAGGTTCAGGAAGGCCGAGACCGGGGCGTAGGAGGCCAGCGGGGCCCCGCGGGGGTACCGGAGGGGCAGCCCGAAACGCCTGGCCACGTCCAGGATGGCCGGGAGCCAGAGGGGGACGTTGGGGACGGCCATGGCCACGCGATACGAGGGCACGCCCTTGACCAGGAGGGCCTTGAGCTTGCGGCCCACCTCCTCGACCTCGTGGTAGCGGGTGGGGACGGCCATTATGGACAGGACCCCGGTGGGATCCGGGGCCGGCCCCGCGGGCGGGGGCCCGAAGAGGTTCTCCGAGGCGTAGCGCAGGGCGGGCGGGATCTCCCAGCTGAGCGAGTCCCCCATGTCGGTCCAGACGAGGTTGAGGCCGGGGCTGGCCGAGGTCTCCAGGTCCCTTATGAACCTGAGGCGGTGGTAGCCGGTCCCCGGGGGGATCTTCTCCTCCAGGAGCCACCTGGGCGCCGACATGCGGAGCTCGACCCGCGTCCGGTAGCCCAGGGCCTTGAGGAGCTCGGCCTCGAAGGGGGAGAGCCGCTTGGAATGGCTGCAGTGGACGGAATCGACCCCGTCCAGGGCCTTGAAGCGCCGCCCTTCCCTCAGGGCGGCCAATAGTTTGATGCGCCTTGTGTGCAGGTCGTCCCGGTCGCCCAGCCAGGCGTCGTAACGCCGCCCGTTCCTGGACAGTATCGACGTGAGGTTCTTTGGCTCGAAGGTCTCCAGCTCGTCCCAGCCGATCCCGGACAGCCTCAGCCGATCGAGGCCGTCGCCCAGCTGCCCGGCCAGCTCCAGGACCCGGCCGGGGGTCGGGAGCCCGGGGAGCCGCAGGGGTTCCCAGACGTCGGTCGCGACGGCGTTCAGGGCCATCAGCCGCAGCAGGAAATCGACCGGGGCCGGCCCCAGCTCGTCGGACAGGAGCGCCTCCAGGTGCCCGAAGGTCATGACCCTGGGCCCCATGAGCACCTCGACGCTGGAGATAATCTCCTCGGCCACGAGGTTGCGCACGGCGGTGCTGGGGACGATCAGAAGCGTCCGGGAGGCGAAACGGTCAGAGGTGAACAGGGCCTTCCAGCTGGAGTCGCCCGCGCCGTTCGCCGGGGCCGCGGGCAAAACCCGGGCCGGGGCGGCCCCGCCGCCCCCCCACGCCTGGGCTTTCCCGTCCGTCACTTTGGCCCCCCGGCCGGGGGGGTCACCGCCTCGGGCGGCAGGAAGACCAAAAATATCGAGACCGTGGGGTGATAGTCGGTGGCCATGGTCAGGTGATAGGCCTTGCTCCGGGCCATGGCGGTCTTGCCGTGCATGGACAGCGCCTGGGGCGGGTCGAACTCGGTCGTGAGGCCGTGCTCGGCCCAGTCCGAGCAGGTCAGCCCGATGACTATGTTCAGGAACTCGCCCAGGACGTTATCGATGTCGGTGGAGTCGCCCGGCGGGGGCGGGGCCAGGCCCAGTTTTATGGCTATGGTGGAGGCGATGTCCGCGGCCGATTCGGTGGTATCGAAGGCGCAGACGAAAAACCCGCCCACGGGCCGGCCGGCGGAGTCATGCCCCGAGAAATCGACCCTGACCCCCAGCGGGTATCGGGGCCCGCCGCCGATGTCGGCCTCGGCTATCTCCATCCGGTCGGGACGCAGGCCGCTCATGATGTAGAAGACCTTGGCCGCGTGGTTGCCCAGTATTTCTGCCCAACGTTGGTACACGATCTCTCCGGGTGAGGTGAATGTCATCCTTTGGTGGAAAAGGGGCGAATAAACTCTGGCCCTTATTATGGCCCAGCCAACCGGCGACGTCAAGCCGGGCCTCGCGCCGCGGCCCCCCAAAGGGCGCCCCTGGCCGGCCAAAAGAATGGGACCCGGCCCCCCCGGCCAAAACTGGCCAAAGGGGTCGGGTCCATCGT
Source organism: Deltaproteobacteria bacterium (assembly GCA_031278635.1). Taxonomy (GTDB): domain Bacteria; phylum Desulfobacterota; class Desulfarculia; order Adiutricales; family Adiutricaceae; genus JAIRNQ01. The sequence continues at coordinate 22,396 of JAITKA010000093.1, forward strand.
GGCTAACGGAAGCCCCGGGAACCGGGTGCCCCCCTTACGGGAGCGGGAGGCCCTCGCCGGAGCTGGCCAGCATGTTGCCGCCCCTGAAGGCCATCTCGCGCTGGCGGATGTCGTTCTCGATGATGCTGTTGCGCTTGGCGATCAGGGCCAGGGTGCTTTCCGTGGACTTGTTGACCTTGGCCAAATCGTTTTGCTTCGCCCGGAGCTCCCTGAAGTTGCCGCTGGTGGGCCTGTCGTAAGTCCTGCCCTGCTCGATCTTGTAGATCTGGGCGAAGGTCTCGGTGTGCTTGACCGACTCGGCGTGGAAAATCTGGAGGACTTTGATGGCGTCGTTGTTACCGTCACGGATCTCCTTTAGGCGAACAAGCATCTCTTCCTTGCCAATCTGTCCCCTCTGGAAACTGGCGTTCAACTTTTTGTAGGCCGCCTCGTAACAATCGCAGGACTGTTTGGCGAACCTGACGGCGATGTTAAGGTTGGCCGTCTGGGCGTCGATGCTGCTCCTGTAAGCCTGGAAACGCTCCCTCAGGGACTTTTCCTGCATGGCGCTGGAGATCAAATACGACCCGGCCAAACCGGCGATAAGCCCGAGGCCCGCGCCCACGGCCGCGCCCCTGGCGCTACCGGTGGTGGCGAGACCCGTGATCAGGCCCGTGATCGCCCCCACGGCCGCCCCGGTGGCCATGTCCTTGTGCAGCTTGGCCTCGGCCTGCCTCAGGTCGTCGATGGGACGGTAGCATTCGGGGTAATAGTTTACCTTGACCGTTTTCGGCCCGTACTTGGAACCGCAGCCGGTGGCCAAGACCGTGGTGACCAAAAAAACGGAGGCCATGATCAAAACGACGTACTTGTTTTGATAGAGTTTTCTAGGCATAATTCCCATCCTTTCAGGAAAGATATTAACAATTATCGTTAAAAACGATTATAACGGTTAGTTGTATTATAAATTGCAAAGCAATCGCAAAAAATAGACATTTTAATTTCTAAAAGCCATGCCGACCAGCCATGCCGGTTTGTTAAAGACATGTTAAAAAATCGTTAAATCTTAGAAATTAAAGTCTCCATTTTTGAACGATCTTATGTCCCCTAATGATAATAAAAGTATCTCATAAACTCTCCAGAAGTTTCGCCTCGAAAGAAATGGAAACTAAAGGCAATGTACCCTCTCCGGCCAAAAAAGTCAAATGGTTTGAGGCCCCCGGCGGCCTTTTCGGCCGCCTGGGGCACAGGGAATCAGCCGGCCTCATTCCAGGGGGATCTGGTGGAGTTTTTTATGGCGTCCCTTATGGCCGGGTTTTTTCTCACGGCGTCCGAAAGGGATATCTTCTTACCGTCCAATTTAATCACCGTGTCATAGCACAGGGAGCCGAAGAGGTCGGAGTATTCGATGGTGCAGGTAAGGGAAAACAACGGCACGTTGTCGCGAATCGCCTCGTCATTGGCGCCGGGCCTTATCACGACAAACCCGTGTTGGTCTTTGTCGCTAACGAGGCCTATGTAAGGTGACTGTATCGGGTGCGATTTTACCGTATCAAGGTTATAAATATTGATATCATAGTTATCTTTTTTGTATA
>JAITKA010000101.1 GCA_031278635.1 Deltaproteobacteria bacterium
CCAAAGACGATCAAATTCCCGAAAAGTTTATTTTTTTTGAAGTTTACTTGATAAATCTTCTGATAATTAGCGATAAAACGCACTCTTTTATGCTACCATTCACAATTTACGCTGTTTGATCGACTTGTTTTCGTAGCCTTGGGAGCCCCAAAAGTTCCCAGTTTGCCCAAAACGGGCTTGGGTAAAATCACGCCAAGACCCCAAAATTTGGACAAACTGACCCCCCAGTAACAATTTATCCTCAAAAGGAACATTATCATGGCTAAATGGAGAGTGGACGTCAGGTGGCGTTCAAAAAATGGCCCGACCGGTTCAAGCCCGCAAATAGTCGAGGCCGAGACCGAGATAGTCGCGAAGGAAATCGCCGAGGGCAGGGTGAAAAGCCAGAAACGGGACGCTGTCGAGGTATGGGTGGAAAGCGTAAGGAAGGCTTAAAGGGAAGCCCCCGAATGGCTTTTCACGCGGCGGTATTTCGCTTTCTGGCTGTCGCCGCTTTCTGGCCCATGAAATTAATTTCAGCCAATTAATTTCATGGGCAGGGGTATATCTACGGTATATCCACCTATTTTATATAATTTAATAACTTATATTTATTTATATTCGTAAATTAATTTTTTTATCTGAGCATTAATCGAAGCATTTATAAAATGAAAAATATAGACTCAATAATTGATGATTTTAAATTATCTCTGAAAAGCGTAACGAATAATTGTGTTTTTGTAAGACCGGATATACCGGAAGGAAAGGCCGTAAACGCCAGGAATACATACGCCACTGATATAAGCGTTACCGATATCATTATATTGATTGACGATACATTATTTGGTGGGGCAAAAGATGGCATGATAATAACGCTTAATGATATATATTATCATGTGATGGGATCGCCAAATGGCAAGGTTGAAATTAAATCAATTAATAGAATTGTCTTGGACAAGAGGAAGCTTTTTATTAATGAAAAATTAACATATAGCTTTACAATGCCAGATAAAATATTGTTGGGACTAATTGTTGATTTTATAAAGGAATTAATTAATCTTGGAAGTATAACGGAAGAAATTAAACAACCAGATAGTTATAAAGTAGATCTTACTAAAAAACCTTTATTTCCTAATATAGAACAACCTAATTTAAGTATATTAAATTTAAACATTGAAGATGGTTATAGATTTTTAAGTGACAGACTTTCTGCCGGATCAAATATTCATTTTGGGGTGGGAATCCCTGAAAATAAATATGTAAATGCGAAAAATACATATGCTAGTGAGATAAAAAGGTCAGATTTAATTTTATTGGCTGATGATACGGTATTCGGTAATTCAAAAAATGGGATGTTAATAACCTATGATATGATTTATTGGAAAATAATTTTAGATAACGCAAAAAGTATTCAGTTAAATAATATCTATAAAGTAGATTTTTATACAAAAAAATCAACCATATTATTAAATGATCGTATTGAAATCGATTTTACCGTTTTAAACTCAGATGAAAAAAGTTATATTGCAATATTTATTGGCATAATATTAAATAATTTTGCTAATTTTATAAGATAATCTATTATTCAATTTTTTTATGGCTAAAAAATTTAAATTTACGAGACTTTTTCATTTTTGGCCATAAAATTTCAAATCATCAAATTTTAAATAATTTTTAGTCCATCATTAAAATTAAAAATTACAAATATTTTGAAATGCAAGTAAACTGGCACTATAATTTCTTTCTACAGTCAACTACCACCAGCTAATGCTGGCAGCTAATGCCGGTGGTCTGAGAAGAATTAAGAATTCTTAGGGGATTCAGCGGCAATGCCGCACAATCCTTAATTCACTTCGAACGAATCATCGTCATCATCGTGGTTTTGATCCTCGATGTATTTCATGATCATTTCATCCGTAATATTTCCACTGGAACAGCAGAAATATCCCCGGGCCCACAAATGCCGTCCCAAATATTGTTTTTGTAGGCCTTGAAACTGCATCAGTAGCTTGTGTGCCGACGCACCTTTGAGCCTTTGGACTAATTTACTTAAACAAATTTTTGGTGGATACGACAGGACAAGATGTACATGATCGCTAGAAACATGGCCTCTTATTATCTCTACCGTTTCCGACTTACATATTTTCCTTAATTCCTCACGTAAAGCCAGCGATACTTCTCCCGTGAGGACCTTTTTACGATATTTCGTTATCCACACGAGATGTACATGTAAGAGGAAGAGACTGTGGCTGCCGTGCGAATATTCAGTCATTTAGCACTCCTTGTCAACGGGGTTACAGAAACTCATATTGGTATTGTCTTACCGTTGAGACCTCACGTCAAGAAGAAATACTAAAGTCGCCAGTTTAACACTGGTGGTTTTAACCGACCAAGAATGAGACAATAAAATTAAATTTATAGCCTAAAAAAATGATAATTCAAGATAATAGTCGCTGGTTATAATTATTTAATTTTAAAAAATTTTATCCTTCCAAATTCATGGGTTAAAGATGAGAAAGTTACTATTGTTTATCGCCTTAGTCTCTGCCTCGCTTTTGATCGCTTCGCCGTGGCCTTTCCCAGGCTCGGCGGCCCAGGCCGCGGAGAAGAAAAGCGAGCGGGCCATGGCCCTCGAGGAAAAGGCCAAGGGCGGCGACCCGGAAGCCCAGTACGCCCTTGGCCTCATGCACTCGAGGGGCGAGGAGGTCCCCTTCAACCAAAAAAAGGCCGCCGAGTGGTACCGGATGTCGGCGGAGCAGGGTCACGCCATGGCCCAGTATCTCCTTGGCGAGATGTATTTCAAGGGCGTGGGGGTTGACCGGGACAGGGTCGAGGCGGCGGGCTGGTTCGGCAAGGCCGCGGACCTGGAGGTCGCCCAGGCCCAGTTCATGCTGGGGGTCATCTACGCCTATGGCCACGGCCTCCCGGAGGACCAGGCAATGGCCGCGGAATGGTTCCTTAAGGCCGCAGAGCGTGGCCACGTCGAGGCCCAGTACGGGGTCGCGGTCAGGTACGCCACCGGCAACGGCCTGGACCGGGACCCGCAAAAGTCAGCCGGCTGGTTCGAGAGGGCCGGGGAGCAGGGCCACTCGCTTTCGCAGTATAACGCGGGGGTGGCCTACGGCGAGGGCCTGGGGGTGCCGAAGGATCACGGGAAGGCGGCGGGCTGGTACCGCAAAGCCGCGGAGAGCGGGGTCGACTCGGCCCAGTACAGGCTGGCCCGGATGTACCTGGAGGGGCAGGGCCTGGAGCCGGACCACGCCATGGCCGCCCATTGGTACGAGAGGGCCGCGGAGCAGGGGCACGCCGACGCCCAGCATGATTTGGCCCTGATGCTCGAGGAGGGCAGGGGGGTCCCGAGGGACCCCGAGCGGGCCGCCGGCTGGCAGCTCAAGGCCGCCGAGCAGGGCCACGCCGAGGCCCAGTACCGGGTGGCCCAGCGCTACGGCGAGGGCAACGGGGTTGAGCGGGACATGGAGAGGGCCGCCCACTGGATGGCCCAGGCGGCCGACAGTGGCCACCCGGGGGCCAAAAAGGCCGTGAGGCCCACGGCCCCGGGAACCCCCGAGCCCCCCGGGGCCACGGCGGCCCCGGCCACGGGGGCGCCGGTCACTCCACGGTGACGCTTTTGGCCAGGTTCCTGGGCTGGTCCACGTCGGTACCCTTGAACACGGCCGCGTGGTAGGCCAGGAGCTGGACGGGCAGGGCGTAGATCAGCGGGGCCACGAAAGGATCGACCTGGCTCACGATGACGCTCCCGGCGGGCTCGTGGTTCAGGCGCTCGTAGCCGCGGCCGTCGCCGATGAAAACTATCTGGCCGCCCCTGGTCTTGACTTCCTCGAGGTTGGAGAGGATTTTGGGGAAGAGGTGGTCGGTTGGGGCCACGAAAACCACCGGGACCCTTTCGTCTATCAGGGCTATGGGCCCGTGCTTGATCTCGCCCGAGGGGTAGCCCTCGGCATGGATGTATGAGAGCTCCTTGAGCTTCAGGGCCCCCTCCATGGCCAGGGGGTAATTGTGGCCCCTTCCCAGGTACAGGACGTCCCTGGCCGGGGCGAGGATGGACTTGGCGATGGTCTCTATGCTGTCGTTCTTGGCCAGGATCTCGGCCATGTGGGCCGGGGCTTCCAGGAGAAGCCGGGTCAGCCTGTTTTCCTCATGGCGGTCCAGTAGGCCGCGGCCGGCCCCCAGGTGTATGGCCAGGGCGGCCAGGAGGGTCAGCTGGGCGGTGAAGGCTTTGGTCGAGGCCACGCCGAACTCCGGGCCGGCCATGGTCAGGAAGCTGGCGTCGGCCTCCCTGGCCAGGGAGCTGGCCATGACGTTGACCACGCTGAGGGTTTTCTGGCCCATGGCCCTGCAATGCCTGAGGGCGGCCAGGGTGTCGGCCGTCTCCCCGGACTGTGAGATGAAAACGGAGACCCCGGCCGGGTCCAGGACCGGGTTGCGGTAGCGGAATTCCGAGGCCACGTCCACGTCCACCGGGATGTGGGCCAGCCTCTCGATCCAGTATTTACCGACCATGGAGGCGTAGTGGGAGGTCCCGCAGGCCACGACGTTCAGGCGGCTGGCCTTGGCGAGGTCGAAGGGTAATTCCGGCAGCTCCAGGCGGCCGCCGTCCCCGCCCAGGAAGGTCGACAGGGTGTCGCCCACAACCTGGGGCTGCTCGTGCATTTCCTTGAGCATGAAATGGCGGTAGCCGCCCTTGCCCACGCTCAGCTGGAAGCTGGGGTCGATGGCCTTGCTGGGGCGGGAGACCTCCTGGCCGGAGCCGGTCCTGATTATGGCGCCCCTGGGGTTAAGCTCGGCCCAGTCGTCGTCCTCCAGGTAAACGATTTTGGAGCAGTGGGGCCCCAGGGCGATGGCGTCCGAGCCGAGGCAGAGCGCGTCCTCCCCGAAGCCCACGGCCAGGGGGGAGCCCCGCCTCACCCCGATGAGAAGGTTGGGGCGGTCGGCGAAAAGGTACACGAGGCTGAAGGCCCCCTCCAGGCGGGCCAGGACGGCCATGGTGGCCTCCTGGGGGCTCAGGCCCTCGCCGAGCTTCTGGTGCATGAGCCTCGCGGCCACCTCGCTGTCCGTCTGGCTCTCGAAGGCGTGCCCCATGGCCACGAGCTCGTTTTTTATGTCCTGGTAGTTCTCGATGATGCCGTTATGCACCACGGCCACCCTGTCGGTGGCCAGCGGGTGGGCGTTTGACTCCGTGGCCGGCCCGTGGGTGGCCCAGCGGGTGTGGCCGATGCCGACCTTGCCGCTCACGGGGTCCTCGGCCAGCTTTTGGGCCAGGGCCGCTATCTTGCCCGTGGCCCTGCGGCGCGCCAGGGACCCGTCCCCGTTCAGCACGGCCAGGCCCGTGGAATCGTACCCCCGGTACTCCAAAAGCTTCAGCCCTTCCATGATCCTGGGAACGATGTTGTCATTTTTCGCGAGGATGCCTATAATACCGCACATATGTTGAGCCTTGTTTCGTCGGCCGCGGACGGCCGCGGGATTGGGGTGTCGCGAGACGGCAAGGCCCAGGCCATGGGCTTTGCCGGGGATTGGGCGGGGGGCGTTCGCCGCGCGGGACCGCCTAATGATCGCTTTTGGCAATGGTTTTGTCAAGCTCGGCGGGGGACGGGGGGAAGGCCAATGGGCACGGGATTGGTTTTGGTGAACACCGGGCGGGGTAAGGGCAAGACGACCGCCGCCATGGGGGTGGCCGTGCGGGCCCTGGGCCACGGCCGGCGGGTGGTTTTCCTTCAGTTCATAAAAGCCGCCCCCACCGGGGAGAGCGCGTTCCTGGAAGCCTACGCCCGGGACCACCCCGATAGGCTCCATTACGCCAAGCTGGGGCTGGGTTTCGTGGGCGGGACCCCCAAGCCCGCCGACGAGAGGATGGCCAGGCTGGCCATGGAGGAGGCCGAGAAGACCCGCCAGGGCGCCGACCTCGTGGTCCTGGACGAGCTGAACGTGGCCATAAACCTCGGCCTGGTCCCCCTGGAATGGGCCCTGGCCTTCGTCCAGGGGAGGCCGGGGGATCAGGACATAGTCATAACCGGCCGCGACTGCCCGGAGGCGCTGATTGACCTGGCCCACACGGTAACCGAGATGACGGAGGTCAAGCACGCCTACCGCCAGGGCATCAAGGCCAAAAAAGGCCTCGATTACTGATTTTGGCCCAAAAGCGGCCCATGGTTTGGCCCGCTTTTGGCGTCCTTCCATCCAAATAGCGATAAGGCGGACCTGACATGGAATGTTTCGGGCCAGATAAGTTCTTCAATACCCCCGAAAACAAGCATCTGGCCGGAATGTTGGCCGGGGTTGAGTGCGTTTGGGAACTGTTGTTGTCCATAAAGAAGACGGTTAGGGACTCAATCGCGCCAAACGTCTCCGGGGTCATCAAAAAAGGCCACCTCGTGACCGAGCCCACGGCCATCCTTAACGGCCAGGCGATATACGGGGTCTCGTTCCAACTGGACGCCCCCGACGGGCACTTCGTCTGCTGGAAGGATAGCGAGGCCCTGGTCGGCGCGGCCCTGATACTGCCGGGGGCCCTTCTGGCCGACGAGCTTATCGAGATCGGCCCCGGGGCCCTGGTCGAGACGGGGGCCATGATCAAGGGGCCCACGATCATCGGGCCGGGGACCGAGGTCAGGCAGGGGGCCTACGTGAGGGGGTCGGTTTTCGCCGAGGGCGGCTGCGTCATCGGCCACTCCACCGAGGCCAAAAACACCCTGATGCTCAAAGGGGCCAAGGCAGGGCACTTCGCCTACCTGGGCGACAGCGTCCTGGGCCGGGACGTGAACCTGGGGGCGGGGACCAAACTGGCCAACCTCAAGATGGTCGGGACGCCTTTCCGTTTCGAGGCCAACGGGCACTCCAAGCTGGTGAACCTGCATAAATTCGGGGCCATCATGGGCGACAAGGTCGTGACCGGCTGCAATTCCGTGACCAACCCCGGCGTCCTTCTGTCCCCCGGCTGCAAGGTCCTGCCCAACGTGACCGTCAAATCCGGCCACTACCCCTCCAATACCCTCGTCCGCAACAAGTGAGCCGGCCCCCGCGGCCGGCCCGGCCAAAAACCCCGGGGAAAACCTTCCCGGGGCCCTACCTCTGGCCCCAGGCGTCCCTCGCGGCCCCGTGGCGCCGCTGGTCGTTTTGGCTCGGCCCGGCGGGCCCAGGGCCGCCCTCCCCGAAACCGTAACCCCGCGGCCCGGCCCGGCCGTCCGTTATGGCCGTCCCCAGCCACTGGGTCGCCTCGGGGTTGTCCTCCCGGTACATCATGAAGTAGGCGCCGTTCCCGTCGATGGCCAGGCCCTCCAGGTTCTCGTCCAGGTATTCCTCGATCAAAGCCAGGGACATGTCGCTTTTGTCGAAAAGGCTCAGCTCGGCGTCCCGCGCCTCGCCGATGGCGTATAGGCGCTCCTCCACGTAATCCCAGATATCCTCCAGCTGCCAGTCCAAGCCCGTGAGCCTTGTGCCCCGGAAGTCGTCGAAGGCCTCCCTGACCCTGAGGGCGAAGCCGTGGACGGCCGTGGGCCAGAAGTCGGCGTCTTGCCTGAAGAAATACCTTTCCCCGTCGCCCTGGGGGTTTGGCTCCGCAAGGATCCGGCCACCGTCCGGGGGAGGCGTCGGCCGCCGGGACCTCGGCCCCGCCGCGGCCGGGGGCCTGGCCGGGGGGATCAGGGATTTGGCGCCTTCCTGGGAGGTCCCGTCGCCGGGCCCGATCCGCCCCTGGGCCCACGCCGGGGGCGGGGAGGGGGCGGCCCACGGCGCCACGGCCAAGGCCGCGGCCAAAACCATGGCCAGGGCCAGGTTCCGGGCCCGCTTCCGGGTTTTGGGTTTTATGGGGTCCGAGGGAAAACGCGTGTTCATAAGTGTCCATTAATCGTAGTTTTCATGGTTTTGGTAGATTTTAACACCATACGCCGCCCCGTTCAAGACGCTTGAGGATCTCGGTACCGTAATTCTCGGCCAAGTTTGACGTTTTGTCCCAAGGGCGACGGCTAGATGCCTTCGAAAAAAACCTTGAAATACCGAGTCAAATAAATTAATCTTTAATCTCTATACGTTTAGAGACCGTAAGCGAAAATATGGTCCTTTCGCTCCCACCCGGCCATGGTCTTTTCACCGCTTCATGCGATTTAATTGATTGCCAAAGCTTACCCAAAGGCCATTCATAACGTCCCTTTCGCCCCTAGGAATGGGTACCCTAGCCACAAATTAAGCGACGAAACCGGTGCGCCATAGCCCCCTATGTTACCAAATAACCATTGGTTTTCCCCGACCCTAGCCAAAGTTTTTTAGCCAAATTTTTTTTTCTTCCAAAGCCTACCCCGTGAAACCGCGGCCAAATCCGGGGGCCCAGGTGAGGTTAAAATAACGCGTTATGGCATTTTCACGTTGAAATCATTATCAACATGACTTATATTATGATTTAGATACTAAACCGTGATTGCCCTTTGGGAGTTACTCGCCTTCACGGTTATTTTGCCCATACGTTCCCCCAGGCCCCGGACGGCACCGACCCGCCGTAGGCCCAAAAACCCGGTGACCGGCGGTTCCCTTTGGCAAACGCCCACCGGATGACCGCTTGAACCCTTTGCCTTTTTTTTAGGCCCGTTTGTATCGTTAGGTGGCCTTTTGGCCCGTTACCCGGTAAATGATCGTACCACGTTCGGCTCGCCTATGTTGTTAAGTAACGTTCAGGCCAGTTTTTGATTGTCTGACATGGTATTTTTCTGACTTATTAAATTTTTTGTCTGGCGTTTGGCCATACGCGTTTAATTAAAATTTATTTTATTGACGGAGTTTTTTTTGCAGGGGTTTGTTTGATAACTTAGCATATGCGTGAATATATTTCTGTCGTTGGTATATGAAATTATGCTTAATCCGAAATTAAATAATTATATGGCTGACATAGACAGTCAGCTTTTAATGAAAGTGCTAACCCTAGGTGAGATTGGCCTTTGGACGTTGACCATAGACAGCGACGACCAAGAGCTGATGACCCTTAACATGAACGATTACTGCGAGTTCCTTCTCGGTGCCAGGTGCGACGAGACGCTTACCATCAACTCTTTCATCGAGCAATGGGTGCACCCCGAGGACAACGGGATAATCAACGGTTTCATCGAGAGTTTAAGGGGTCCCACGGGCCGCTCCTACATAGAGCTTCGCCTCAGGCAGCGCTCCTCGGAGGACTACCACTTTTACAAGATCGCCGCCGAGGTGGTCCACCGGGACGAGCTGGGCAACCCCCTCAAGATCCTGGGCATGCTCGAGAACGTCCAGGAGCGCTGCATGACCCAGCAGGCCCTGGAGCTCGCCCTGGCCGAAAAGGACAAAACCGCCAAGGACCTGATCCTGGAGCGGGAGCGCCTGTCCGCGGTCATCGAGGCCGCCGACCTAGGCACCTGGGACTGGCAAATCCAGACCGGCCAGGTGGTCTACAACCGCCGCTGGGCCGAGACCATCGGCTACGATCTGAGCGAGATTAAGGGCACGGTCGAGACCTGGGAGAACGCCCTGCTGCCGGAAGACCTGGAAATGGCCAACAAAGCGGTCGAGGACCATTGCAACGGGCTGACCAGCCGCTACGTCTCCGATTTCAGGATGCGCCACCGGAACGGCTCGCTAATCTGGGCCCAGGACCGGGGCCGCGTGGTCGAGTACGACAAGAACGGCAAGGCCCTGCGCCTGATGGGCGTCATGCTCGACGTGACCAAGCTCAAGCACACCGAGCAAACCCTGGAGGAGAAAAACGATCAGCTTGAGCTTATCTTCAACGCGGCCAGGATCGGGGCCTGGGACTGGGACGTGGCCCAGGGCGTGATAAATTTCAACAGCGTCTACCTCGACATGCTTGGCTACACCCCGGACGAGATAACCGGCACCATCGAGGAGTGGGAGAGTTTCGTCCACCCCGACGAGCTTGAGGCCACAAACGCCGCCCTCGAGCGGGCCCTCTCCGGCGAGGACGACATGTACGCCAAGGAGATCCGCATGCGCCACAAGGACGGCCACTACGTCTGGACCTATGACTTTGGCCGGGTGGTGACCCGCGACGAGAACGGCGTGGCCCAGCGCATGATCGGCGGCCATTTCGATTTCGACGAGAAAAAGAAAATGGAGTTCGAGTTCGACCAGATGCAGCGCCACGAGAGGGAACTCAAGCTCTCCCGCGACCTGGCCGAGGAGAGCACCAGGGCCAAGAGCGAGTTTTTGGCCAACATGAGCCACGAGATCCGCACCCCCATGAACGCCATCATCGGCCTGACCCACCTGGTCCTGGAAACCGACCTCTCGCCCCAGCAATACGACTACATCAGCCGCACCCAGGTGGCCGCCGAGAACCTCCTTAGGATCATCAACGATATCCTGGACTTCTCCAAGATCGAGGCCGGCAAGCTCGAGATGGAGGAGACCGAGTTTAACCTGGGGGAACTGCTGAACGCCATGGTCGATATCCTGGGCGTCCAGGCCAAGGAGAAGGGCCTCGAGTTCCTCCTCGACCTCTCCCCGGACGTCCCCCAGGGCCTGTGGGGCGATCCCGTGCGCCTGGGCCAGATCCTGAACAACCTGGTCAGCAACGCCCTGAAGTTCACCTCCGAGGGCCGGGTCGCGGTCGCCGTCAGCCTGGCCGAGAAATCCGACAGGGAAACCATGCTCCGCTTCGAGGTCGCCGATACCGGCATCGGCATGAGCCCCGAGCAAAAAAGCGGCCTGTTCACCCCCTTTACCCAGGCCGACACCTCGACCACCCGCAAATACGGCGGCACCGGCCTGGGGCTGACCATCTCCAAACGCCTCTCCGAGATGATGGGCGGCGAGATCTGGTGCCAAAGCCAACTGGGGCGGGGCAGCTCCTTTGGCTTCACGGCCAGGTTCAAGCTCCAGGGCGACGCCCAACTCAAGTCCAAAGAGTCCAAAAAGCAAGGAAAGAAGACCAACGAGGAGTTCCTTAAGCCCATAGAGGGCTCCAAGATACTCCTGGCCGAGGATAACGAGGTCAACCAATTGGTGGCCAGTCGCATCCTAAATAACGCCGGCTTCATAGTGGATATAGCCAAAAACGGCCTTGAGGCCGTGGATATGGTCCAGCGCACCGACTATGACCTCGTTTTGATGGACATCCAGATGCCCGAGATGGACGGCCTGACCGCTTCCAAGACCATCAGGGCCCTGCCCGGCTTCGCCGCCCTCCCCATCGTGGCCATGACCGCCCACGCCATGAGCGGGGACAGGGAGCAAAGCCTCGCCGCCGGCATGAACGACCACGTCAACAAACCCATCAACGTCTCCGAGCTCTTCAACGCCCTGGTGACCTGGATCCCGCCCAAGCGCCCCTGAGCCCGCCCAGCCCCCGGGACGGTCTCAGGGCCGCGGCCCAATACCCCCCCAAGCGTTAAGGAAAAGAGGATAAGCTAAAAAAACGCTTTCCCTTAAATGCATACCGTGGTAACATGGAAAAAAGCCGCCATAAGCCCCTTTGTTTTCCCATCCCCCAGGGCGAATACCCAATAAGCTTTTCCCATAATTCAGTTCCCTTTGGGCCCCCGATCGCGCTTTCATGTGGACGGTCCCATATTATTCGTAATCTAAACGAAATCGACGGGCCCAAGAAACCCCAAACGGCAACCCAAGGCCTCAAGGTCCGCGACACCGGGACTCAGGTGGGCGTCCCAGGCCCCCAAGCCCATCCGATTGCCGTTATAGATGCTATCACCAAGGCCCTAAATTCTCAGCCACGATAACCATAAAATAACCCAAAGCCTGACTTTACCCGTCAAAAAAATTTTTTCGCCAGACATCCCTTACCCGTGGTTATAACCATGTGGTTATAACCATGGCCACACCATCCGGGGGACCCGGTGACCACCATAGTGGTCCATAAAGACAAAAAATCAGGTGACTTTTATGCCTGTGAAAGAACCCGCGAATGGGATCCTATAACGAAAAAACCTATGAAAGTCCAATAATATCTTAGCAAATTTGATCCAGAGACCAGAACGGTTATTCCCACAATCGGGAAAAAAGCCCCTAAAAAATTACCAGCCCAAATACTAAATTAAAACGATAATGGTGACAAAAATATCTACTAAAAAAAATATATTCAAAATCTATACCAACTAAAATTAATTGATTGATACTAAAATCCTATGTCCACATCTTCATGTAAATAAATCATCGAAAAAAACAAATATTTTACCTTATTTTAGATTTTTTGGCATCGAGTGGCCATCTTAGATTTTCCTGATATAATTACGCTTGTTCCCATCTATCTCCACTTAATCGATCATTTGGCTACCTAGATACAGTGAAAACAATTTAAATAAATTAATATCTACTATTTTAGATAAAAATAATTTTTAAATCGACCTTATAAATTATTTACACCCTTAATAGCTATCCTTAAGAGGCAATATTTAAATTGATTATCAACTTCTCTGTCGATAATTTTTTGTCTTTTGACAAAAATGTCACCATGTCGATGGTGGCCGGAAGGGAACGTAAGCATGCGAACAGGATTCCGAAAATCCCCAGCCATTCGCTCAGGATTCTTCCGATAGCGGCCATTTTCGGTGGCAACGCCTCTGGCAAGTCAAACCTATTTAAGGCGCTGGCTTTCTGTAAGCGGATGGTCGTCGATCCCGTCGATCCTTTAGAACCGATTCAAGTGCGGCCGTTTTCGCTAAACGCCGAGAGGGCCCGCAAGCCATCCTCGTTTTCATTGATATTTTTGATCGGACGGGAAATATACAAATTTAGCATCTCGGTAAATGCCCGTATAGTCGTTGAAGAACGATTGGTTAAGATTAAACCATACAGTGAGACTATTCTCTACCGGAGAGCAAAAGATCGGATAAGTTTTGATCCTAAGCTTTCGGATATTGATCGACTGTCTAGTATTTTTAAAAAAACCGCGCAAAACCAACCCTTCCTAAATAACTTTGGCTCACACAATCACGACGCATTTCAGCCGGCCTACGGGTGGTTCAAAAATTCCCTCAATATAATCGGGCCCGATTCGGCCCTAACCTCGTCGGTCCCGTTTACCGAGGGTGAACGAAAAAACCGGCTCGATACCATGCTGGCTTGCCTCGACACCGGGATCGACCATCTGGGCAAACGACCGGTCAAGATTGAAGACCTTGGCCTGCCCCAAGACGTTAGGCTAGCGGCCCTAAACGATTTGCGTGAGGGCGAAACTTTGCTTTTACCTTCTGGGCCCCACGGATGGCCCATTCTGCTTGCCCGCCACGGAAACGAGGTCCGGGCCGAAAAATTGACCGCCTGTCATTCCGGCCCTAACGGGGAAGAGATCCCTTTCGACTTAGAAATGGAATCTGAAGGCACAAAACGACTGATCAAGTTACTGCCCGTTTTCCTCGAACTCGGTACCCAGCAAAGCATGAAGATCCACGTAATAGACGAGATTGACACCAGTCTTCATTCTATGTTGGTTAAAAACCTAATTGATAATTATCTAGACACATGCTCCCATAAAAGCAGAAATCAATTGCTCTTTACGACTCATAATACGCTACTAATTGATCGACAAATCCTGCGCCATGATGAGATGTGGGTCACGGAGAGAGACGCCATAGGCGCGACCACCGTTATGTCTTTTGGCGATTATAAGGATATCGCCGAGGACAAGGATATCTGCAAAAATTACCTCTTTGGTAGATATGGGGGGATACCTATTTTAGTGAATGGAGATCTATCGCTAAAAGAGGGTGACTAATTTTTCGCACATTTAAAATTAAATTAACCAAGTCTGTGATTATCGCTTTACATATGGCCATGAGGCAGATACGATAGTAGTATGTTTATCGGGGAGCAACATAGGACCTCAAAAAAACGGGTCAAAAACATACGACCTACCTTTTGGTCGCGAATAAGAGACATAGCCACATAATTCGAAAGAAACAATTTTAAATTTAGGTAATGACTTTGATCTACCCAAATATAAATGGAAAGTATTTTATTCAAGGGTTGAAAAGGAACAAAAAAATGAAGCATATCTGTTCGAGTCCACTTTTAACCCAGAATATAACGTATTGGTAAAGGACACGTTCAATAGAATACACGGTCAATAGAATACATGCCAGGGAAAGTGAGCTTAAACGAAGGCCGAATAAACCACCAAGGGACGATTTAATTTCCGTCCATAGGCCTAGCCTTGCCGCGGGCATTGGCGTGGAAAGGTACCGCCGGGTCGGCGCCGAGCGCACGCCGTGCGCGCCGCCCTTGCCAGTCAGGCCATGTCAACGGTGGTCATCCCGACCGGGTGCGGGGCCATCGAGCGCGTTCGCGTCACCTCGGAGCCGGATGCGAGGCAAGCCCGGATATACCGCGCGCTTCGTATCGCCAACCGCCCCGAAAGGGCAGGGGGGTAAGCCACGGCCGGGGACGGGATTTTAGGCTATGATGCTGAAATAACCGAATAAACCCATAGCGGATGCTTGACTTGGCGTAGGCGAAAAAAAAACTTGACACGGCCTTGGGGCCGTGATATACTTTATGCCTGTTTGGGAGATTGACCGCCGCCGTTGGCGGCTTTTTTTTGTCCACTCGCGATGGACGGTATTATCAAAAAAGGGGCTTACCGCTCGGCATTGGACATGGTCCGGCCCAACTTATGGAAGTCATTCCAAGCCGAAAATTTATTTCTTTAATTCTTACGACCCAACTTAGAAAAATGTTAGATGAATGCAACTCACCAAATAGATATTTAACCAAAAATGATATTTTTGATTGCCTTAAAATATTAAAATTAACATTAATGAGTGATAAAGCTACAAAATTATACTTTGAACCGGACATAATGACATTGCTTATTTTAGATTTTTTTGGCATCGAGTGGCCATCTTAGATATTCCTGATATTATAACTCTTGTCCTCTCATGTCTACGTATTTGATTATATATCTATCTAGAGGCATATAAAGTACTATATAAATTAATATCTATTATTTTAAAAAAATGAAAGAGATATCACGTAGTATAGTATAACAGTCGATATATTGAAGTAAAATAATGTTACTTTCCCAATTATTACTTAGCGCTAAGTAAAAATTATTGAGTAATTGTAAGTGTAGTCGGATTCTCCTGCCATCGGCGACCGATGTACCGTTATTCGTTTTGATTGTCATTCTGCGTACATTGCTGTTTCGGATGAATTTTATGGGTCAGTTATAACCTTATGGTATATGGCTTGTTACAAATCGGGACTTCTGTTGGAGTTGAACCCCATGCTATAGTCTACGGCATTTGAAAGGAGGTCAAGGCGATGAAAGCGGTGGTAATATTCACCTTGATTATTAGCGTCATTGCGGGTTGGGGAATCCTAAATACAGCCCTTGTAGCGGATAACGACGTAGCTACGATCGCGGATTCAAATACCGCAAAAGCGAGTCACTTCACCGCCGATACATCCGTGAAGGATGTCATCGACGATCCGGCGTTCGGCGGCTTCGGCAGGTTTCTCTTCCCGGTTGAAAGGGGATTGCCAAACGCCGGCATGAAGCTGGCAAATATCGGCTCGCTTTTGCCCTACCACGGCAACATAAAGACCGAAACCACGGTTGATACGTTGAATCACATGTACGGGGCGGCAAATGCGGGTCAGACGATATTCCACGACATCTACACTGACGGCGAGAAACAAGCCGACCCGTCAAAGCGAAACACGGGGCTGTTCTTCTTTCGCGGCGAAGCTGGCGCGCCGTTTGCCGTCATCAGCGCGGGCGGCGGATTCTCCTATGTCGGCTCGATCCACGAGAGCTTCCCGCTCGCCTTGGAATTGAGCAAGGAAGGCTATAACGCTTTCGCCATCCAATATCGCGCGGGCGGGGCCGAGGTCGCCTGCGAGGACTTGGCGGCGGCACTCACGTTCATCTTTGAAAACGCCAAGACCCTGCAAGTTGGCACGGATGGTTACTCGCTGTGGGGAGGCTCCGCGGGGGCGAGAATGGCGGCTTATCTCGGCTCTTACGGCGCTGTCGCGTATGGCGGCGATGATTTGCCGCGCCCCGCCGCCGTGATTATGCAGTATACCGGCCACTCGGACTATACGGAAAACGACCCGCCGACCTATGTCTGTATCGGAGAAAACGACGGCATAGCAAGCCCTCAGACGATGCGGCGGAGAGTGGATAACCTAAAATCGCTAGGCATAGATACGGAATTTCACCTATACCCCAATCTCGGTCACGGTTTCGGGCTTGGCATCGCCACAAGCGCGGAAGGGTGGTGGAAAGACGCATTAGAATTCTGGGAAAATCATTTGCCGGAAAAGAATACCATTGCCGTTCCGGCAGAATTGGCGACAATACCGCAGGAATACTATGCTTCATCAAAACAGCAGGGAACACTCGTAGAGCTGAACTATGATACCTATGAATCCAAAACTTACGCTCAGAAAACGCAAAGGCTCACGAAGCGGGCTATCGTCTATCTGCCGTATGGTTACAGCGATGACAAGCAGTATAATGTGTTTTACCTTATGCACGGCGGTTGGAGCAATGAAACCGGAACGCTCGGAACGCCGAGCCGACCATCTCCGTTCAAAAATGTGATTGACAACGCCATAGCCGCAGGCGATTTTGAACCGCTGATAATCGTATGCCCAACATACAACAACACAAGCCCGGAGGACAGCGGCAGTTTCGGCCTTGCGCTTGAACTCACCCGCAATTATCACAACGAACTGTTGAATGACCTCATTCCGGCGGCGGAGGGGAAATATTCGACCTTCGCACAAAGCACTACACCGGAGGATTTGATAGCTTCACGCGACCATCGCGGTTTCGGGGGATTTTCAATGGGTTCCGTGGCGACGTGGCGGACATTCCGGAACTGTCTTGATTATTTCCGCTACTATCTGCCGATGAGCTGCGGCACTTCGCTGGACGAGGAAAACATATTCGCCGCCGCCGAAACGCACGACCCGAGCGACTATTTCGTTTGGGTGATAACGGGCACGAATGACTTCGCCTATTCCTATGACGAAAACAGGGCGGAGCTTATGCGAGAATCGCAGTATTTCGCCGAGAATATAAACTTTGCGTATAGCGTGAAAGAGGGATACTCCCACGACGGACTTGCCGCGTCGGAGTACACATACAATGGTCTGCGCCTGTTCTGGAACTCCAATAATGACTGACCGGAGGTTGGATATGAAGGACGTATTGATAATCTCATCAAGTCCGCGTATTGGTGGCAATTCGGATACGTTATGCAACGAGTTTGCAAGAGGTTGTGCGGAGGTCGGCAACAGCGTGGATAAAATCAGTGTGGCCAATAAGAAAATCGGATATTGCACCGCTTGTTACGCATGCAAAGAAACGAGCCAATGCATCCTTGCCGACGATATGGAAGGCATCTTAGACAAAATGGTGTCTGCGGATATTATCGTGCTTGCCACTCCCGTCTATTTCTACACAATGTGCGCCCAGATGAAAACTGTAATTGACCGGACATTGCCGCGCCACACGGAAATAGCCAACAAAGACTTTTACTTTATAGTTACGATGGCTGACTCAGACAAACAGGCGATGGAGCGAACACTTGAAGGCTTGCGCGGATTCAGCGCGGAGTGTTTGTATGGCGCAAAAGAACAGGGCGTCATATACGGCAGCGGCATCTGGCAACTGGGCGACGTTTTGCGCTCCGGCGCAATGAAGCAAGCCTACGAGATGGGCAAAA
>JAITKA010000134.1 GCA_031278635.1 Deltaproteobacteria bacterium
CCTTGAGTGGCTTTTGGATGGATCGTTTCGCTTTTTTGAGAGGATAAGCGTTAACCCCTTGATGGTTTGGTTATTTTACCTACTTATTTAAGTAGCATAGATGGTAAGGTTTAACAAGTGCGTATACTTTTGACCAACGATGATGGCATCGAATCGCCCGGGTTATTGTCCGCCCATAGGGCCCTGCGGCTGGCCGGGCATGAGGTGGTGACCGTGGCCCCGGATGGGGAACGGAGCGGGCAATCCCACTCGGTCAACCTTCGCTCGGCTTTGCGGGTAAAGGAGGTCGCCATGCCCGGCGGCGGGAGCGGCTACGGCGTGGACGGTTCCCCGGCCGACTGCGCCCATTTGGGTTGCCTGGCCCTGGCCGGGGAGCCGATAGATTTGGTCGTGAGCGGGATAAACACGGATACCAATTTGGGCTACGACGCCAACTACTCGGGCACGGTGGGGGCGGCTTTGGAGGCCGCGGCCCTGGGCTACCCGGCCTTGGCCGCGAGTCTGGAGCGCTCCCCGGCCCAGGACTGGGAGCTGGCCGGCCAGGTGACGCTGGAGGCGGCCAACCTGTACCAAGGGTGGGGGATACCGAGGGGCGTCTTGGTCAACCTCAACATCCCCGCCGAGATAGGCGACCCGCTGTGGGTCTGGGCCCCCCTGAACCTCATCCCGGCCCGGGAGCGTTACGCGGTCGAGAGGGATGCCGGGGGCCGGATATTGGGCTACAGGAGAACGAGGGAACTGGGTAAGTCCACGTACATGGCCGGCTCGGACGTGGACTATTTCAGGCAGGGCCGGATCACCCTGAGCCCGGTGGGGCCCGTGCGCTCGGAGCGCAAGACCCTGGCCAGGCTTCAAAACCAGGGCTTCGGGAACCCCGCCGGGCCGGATCGGGTCTTCAAGCGTGCCAAGAAATCCTTTTGAGATTTTCGGCCTGACGCCGGAATTGGTGGCCGAGCTTTCCGACAGGGAGCTTTTCGGGGTCTTGAAGTCCATGTACCGCTCGCTCCAGAAGACCTTCCACCCGGACATCGCCGGGCGCCGGAAGGCCAAGGCCGAGCCCGGGCCCGGTGCCCGGCAGGCGGCCCAAAAGGCCGCCCGGCCGGTGGACCGGGCGGTCGAGCTGAACCTCGCCTTCGAGGCCCTGGACCTGGACAAGGACCCGGCCTCGTTCAGGCGGCTGCGCAAGGTCTACGCCGCCCGGAGGCCCGCCAGCGCCTACCAGAACGCCCTGGTGCTCAAGGACCGGCTGAGGGCCCAGATGGAGAAGGAGGAGCGGCTGGCCCAGAGTTTTCTGAGCTACCTGGCCGACAACGCCTTCAACGGCAAGGTCGTGGACGAAAACCGCCTGGCCGTGCCCCTCCCGGCCAGGGGGGTCAACCTTGGCCTCTCGGACGTGGCCATCAGCAACAACATCCGCCAGGCCGCCTGGTTCCTGGGCTCCAACTACAAGCACATAAACGTCGACGCCCAGGGGCAGATCTCGGTCAAGCCGGTGGGGAGGTCAAGGTTCGCCAAGGCCAATTTCATCCACCTGCTGGGCTCCGTCCCGGTTGAGTCCATAGATCTCACGCCCATTTTGGAGCGGGGGCAGTCCCAGAGTTTCAAGAGCCCGGCGTTGGCGCCCGGCGAGTCGGCCAACGCCAAGATGTCCGTTTTGAACCTAATCAGCTCGGAAAACTTTAAGCGGCACGTCCTGCCGCTTTTGAAGCCATACCTAATGGAAAGGGCATATTTATTTTCTTTTAACAATGATATGTATAAAGATTTAGATCTTATCACCTTGGAAGGCGTTATTATTAAACTTGAAAGGACATAATATTTTTACTTTTATGAGAAAATCTTGTTTAAGTATCTAGCATATTCATATTACATTTAAGCGTTAAAATTATCAAATTTTATAATCTACTTTGCTATATTTTGCAATCTTATGTCTAGTCTCTCGCCTCGCCCCGCTTTAGCCGCAAAGTCCCACCCGATCCCAAAATTAGCTTCCCCTGGTTTAGCCGTTGTCAACGAAAACATTTTAAGGTAATATTATGATTAGTTTAACCTTCCATGAAATGCAAGGTTAAAATCACGACGGCCCCTGGCCAAAGCCAAGGCCAGGACCACCTAAGCCATGTATCGGTGACCTTTTGACCGCCCAACCCATAAACCCCGGAACCAACCCGATGAATCCCTTCCCCGAGCCCGGGGCCGGCGGGCTTCCCGCCCCGGGCGGCCCGGCCGCCGGGGCCGGGGGGGCCAGGATTTTTTGCCCGGCCTGCGGCATCTCCGTCAGGCTGCCGGCCACGGAGTGCCCCCAGTGCAAGGCCAACCTGCGGACGGGCGAAAAGCCGGAGGAGTACGTCCCCCTCTGGAAGCGGGGCAAGGGCAAGGTCCTGCTCATACTGGCCATAGTGGCCATCCCCTCCCTCACCTGGAACATAATCTCGAGACAGACCGAGGAGGGGCTTTGGGAATACCTCACGGGGCGCATCGGCATCGAGTCCTGCGTCGAGGTCAGGGACATGTGGGACGAGTTTGACCAGGGCGAGTTCGAGGCCGGGGTCAAGGGCGGCTACGGCGAGTGGAACAAAAAGGGCAACTCCCGTAAACTGGGCCAGGACCCCAACGGGCCGGAAACCCCCGAGCAGGCGGCCAGGACGGAGAGGGAAAAGTTGCTTTTGTCAGACAGCAAGGCCTATTTCGCCTCGACCCTGATGAGCGAGTACCCCAGCAAGGACCTTAAGACCCAGGACAATTGGTACATCCTCTTCCCCGGCGAGTGGGACGTGGCCTACATAACGGGCGCGGGCACGAGCGACGAGCGGATAATAGCCGGCGAGTGGAGCTTTGCCTGGATCAACGACGGCGAGGCCCTCCAGGACGTCCTGTCCGTCCCCTACCGCTGGCAACCGGCCCCCAGCGGGTTCGAGAATATCCAGACGACCTCGACGAGGCTCTTTAACCCCAAACTGCACGTCTGGGAAGGCTTTCACATCGAGGGCGGACAGTTCATATTTTTCAGGGCGGCCAAGAGCCAGGACGGGCAGATCGTCGAGCATTACCAGGCCGAGGGCGGGCCCCTGGTCGTCACGGTTTTCAGCGACTTTACCGCCAATTCCTTCAAGGCCACCATCAGCGAGTCAACCGACAAAGGCGCCAGCTACGCCAAAGTGGCCGAGATATGGGCCAAGAAGCGCGGCGTTTTCATCCCGTGAGCCTTTGGGGGGCCAAAAGCCAACTCCTCATAGCCGAGATTGGCGGGAACCACGGCGGGGACCCTAGCCTCGCCGCCAAAATGGTCGAGGCCGCGGCCGGGTGCGGCTTTGACGGCGTTAAATTCCAGGCCTACCGAACGGGGGATTTTCTCCACCGATCCAGCCCCTACCATGACGAGCTGAGGCGAGAGGAGCTCGGTTTCGGGAGCCTCGCCTCGCTCTCGGAACTGGCAAGGGCTTTGTCCCTTAAATTCGGCCTGACCGTCTTTGGCCCCGAGGGGCTGGCCTTGGCCTCGACATGCGCCTGCGACTATATTAAAATCTCCTCGGGCGACATAACCCACCACCCCCTGATCCGGATGGCCGCCGGGTCAAGCCTCCCTTTGGTCATCTCGACCGGCGCGTCCACCGAGGCGGAGGTGGCAAGCGCCCTTGGGCTGACCTCCGGGCGGGCGACCATCCTCCAGTGCGCCTCCCTTTACCCGGCGCCCGAGGCCACAATCAACCTCGCGGTCATGGCCGCCTGGCTCCGGCGGGGCCTCAGCGCCGGGCTGTCGGATCACGCCCTCTCGACCGAGCCCATGAGATGGGCCTACGCGCTGGGGGCCCGGATGATCGAGAAGCACTTCACCATTGACCGGGGCCTTCCCGGCGGCGACAACGCCATGAGCCTGGACCCCGCCGGGATGGGGGGGTTCGTGTCCGGCCTAGGCGAACTTGAGGCCCTGGGGGCGGAAGGGTCGGAGGGGCTTAAGGCCAAGCCGTTTTGGGGTAGCCCCGTAAAGGCCCCGCAGCCGGGCGAGACGCCCGCCCTCATACGCCGTTACGCCCTCGCGGCCGCCGGGATCAAAGAGGGCGAACGGCTGACCCTTGGCAAGGTCGCCTTCAAAAGGCTGTCCCCGCGGCTGTTGGGGGGCAGCGCCATCCTGACCCCGGATCGCGACATCTCAAACTTTACCGTAAAAAAGACCATCGAGGCCGACGAGCCGATTTTTATGGATTCGATTGAAGAGACCATTTAGTCAAACCATCCCCCTAAAAGCACCAAAATAACTGAATAGATAGATAAATTTAATCTGTTAATTTGACAGACTTTGCCAAAATAGATATTTACAGATTCATATATTTTAATAAAATTAATTTAGCTCTTTTTAAAGGCTATAACTAGAAATTGAAACAAGTGATATAATTATGGCTAAATTAAAATTAATTGTGGCAATATCTCATTTATTTAAAATTCAAAACGAAAAAACGGTTAAAATTCTGGATTTTTCCGATACTTTAGAGATAAAATTCCTCCCAGAGCCGGATTGGCTACCGGCAGAGAAAAAACGGATCTTTCACTCCGGGCTTGGCCTCGTCGAGGCGGGGTTTCGGGACGCCTTCGATGAAATCACCCCCTATCTAATCGAAAACGACGTCGGGCTTTACAGTTGCGATCTGGGCCCGTCGGCGGAGCGCTACACCAGGAACATCCCCATATCGCCTGTGTTGGACCTTGACGCCATCCTGGACGGGATCAGGCAAAGCGTGGCATTCATCAGGGAAAGGTTCCCCGGCCGGCTGGCGGTCGAAAACTACAACTACTACCCCACCGGGCTTTACGAGCACGTCTGCCGCCCCGATTTCATCACCGGGACGCTCGAGGAACTGGACATGGGGCTGGTTTTGGACATCTCCCACGCGGCGGTGACGGCCCATAACCTCAAAACGGAATTTTTGGACTACGTAAAGGAGCTCCCCCTCCACCGTCTCGTCGAGATACACCTGGCGAGGCCGACGTTCGAAAACGAGCGCAGGGCCCTGGCCCTGGACGCCCACTCCGCCCCCGGCCTGCGCGAGTACCGCTGGCTCGAGGGGATTTTGGGGTTACTGAAAAACGATCCGAGGGAAATCTACCTGGTGGTCGAGTATTACAGGCATTTGGCCCGCCTTTGCGACATATTGGCCGCGGCCAGGGAATTTTGCGAGGCTCACGCGCCGGCGATCTTTTCGATCTGAGCCCGGCCCTTTAACCGTAACCTTGAACATAGCCATAGCTGAATGAGGTATAACATGACCCGCTCCACGGTAGAAACCCTGGCCACGGCCTGCGCCGACTCGGCCAGCCTTATCTTCAAACTGATAGACGAGTGCCCGGACAACCTTTGGTCCGAGAAGGCCGGGAACTGGCCCATCTGGCAACACGTGGCCCATTCGGCCAGCGCCACGGATTTTTTCCTGCCCGGCGACTCGGTCCCCTTGCCCCAGGGCCTGACCCCGGACGTGGCCGGCCTTAAGGTCGTCGGGACCGAGCCGGTGGCCAAGGCCGCCTTGAAGGACTATTACAAGGGCGCCCAGGCCAAGATCGACGCCTTCCTGGCGGGCCTTTCCGACGACGACCTCCCGAAGGAAAACCAGAAGCTAAAGGGCATCGGCCTTAACTGGACCATCGCCAAAACCGTGACCCTCCTTTGCGGCCATCCCCTGTACCACCTGGGCAACGCCGACGCCGTCCTAAGGAGCCATGGCCATAAGGGCATCTTTTAACCCCGCCTTCCCAGGGGGAGCCCCTGGGGAAATCATCATTTCCCCAGGGGCGCCCCCTGGGCCCCCCCGGTTGGCGGATGGGGGGCCAAAGGTGACCCAGGGGTCGGTAAATTCGCGTTCCCATGGCCAAAGATCCGATCCGAACCTAGACAATAACCCAGGGCTCGGGTAGAATTGGGCGTGACGCATATTTGACGTATCCTTCCACGTTTATTTACGAAGCCAAACATGCCCGGAACCATGAAAGCGCCGATGGGCGTGACCGGCTTCGCCGTTTTGCCCGGCCAAAACCAGGCTTTAGCGCAAATGGGGCAAAAAAAAGTCGCCTTTTTTTGCCCCGGGTGCGCCTTTTCGCAAAATAATAATTTTAGTCGGCCCACTAGGCTAGCTAACAAGGAATCAACGAAAGAAAATAATTTAAATACCCATTTTTACGACAATCAAGTAACTCACAGTACCTTAGGTTTAAATCGCCGCAACCATCGGTTGCGGGAACCCGCGTAGCTCCCATGCAAACCACACCGGCAGACTGGTTGACCGACCCAAAAGAACGCCTTATCCGCAAAAACGCCTTTGACGGCTCGCTGGTCATGGGCACGGCCAACTTTAACCGCAACACGGGCCGCCAGGACAGCCTCCACCCGCCCTTCAGCCAGTACGTCGACCCGCTCACGGGCCTGATCAGGGGCGATTTCCTGAGGAGCCGCAACTGCCCCGTCTGCGACGCGCCCCCGGGCCCGGGGCTGTTCGTCAAGGACGGTTTCAGGCATGTCCGTTGCCCCAACTGCACCCTGATCTACGTGAGCCTGATCCTGCGGGAGGATCTGATGTTCAAGTACTGGCGGGAGGAGCTGGCCTGGACCAGGGTCCTCCAGACCGGCCCGCAGATGGACATGGATCAGGCCAAGTTCGATTACGGCCTCGACTTGCTCACGGCCTACTCCGAGGGCGGGAAAATACTGGACATCGGCACCGGCACGGGCTTTTTCCTGCGGCAGGCCGGGCTCCGGGGCTGGGAAACCATGGGCCTGGAGATAAACGTCGAGTCGGCGGAGAGCCTCCGCAACGAGGGCATCGAGGTCATCGTCAAACCCCTTGAGCTGGCCGACCTCGGTACCGGCTCCTTCGACGTCATCTGCATGTGGGAGGTCCTGGAGCACCTGGCCGAGCCGAAAACCGTCCTGGCCGAGGCCCGCAGGCTCCTGAGGGACGACGGCGTGGCCCTGATTTTGGTGCCCAATTCCTCGTCCCTGGTCACGAGGCTCCTCCACGAGAAAAGCAATACCTTCGGCGGCCACTCGCACCTTAACCACTTTAACCCCAAAAGCCTCACCGGTATCCTACAGGGTCTACACTTTGATATCCTTGAAATGGAAACGGTCATCACCGAGCTGGGGACCATAAACAACTACCTGAATTTCGAGGACCCTTACCTGGGCAACGCCCCGGCCTTCATCCCCAACCTGACCCCCGAGGTCATCCACAAAAACCTCTGGGGCAGCAGGCTTCTGGTCATAGCCAAACCCAACCGGGACCGGGGCGGCAAATAGCCCGCCCGCCAGCGGTTGACAGCCGCGGGGCCGCAACCTTACAATCAAAGACGGGCCGCAATCCTTGGGGCCATTCACGGTGAATCATTTTGGGAGAGAGACAGGATCGGTCGGGGGATAACCACACCCTTGGCATCATCCCGGCCCGGGGCGGCTCCAAGGGCATCCCCCGCAAAAACCTAAGGCCCATAGCCGGGCACCCGCTGATCGCCTGGACCATCCAGGCCGCGGCCGAGGCCAAACTCCTGGATCGCTTCTACGTCTCCACCGAGGACGACGAGATAGCCGAGGTGTCGAGGCTCTACGGGGCCCGGGTCACCAAAAGGCCCCCCGAGCTGGCCGAGGACGACGCCACCACCAAGGACGTCCTGGCCCACTCGGCCATCGAGCTGGGCGACTCCCAGACCATCGTGGTCCTCCTCCAGGCCACCAGCCCCGTCAGGCGGGAAGGCCTGGTCGATCTGGTCATCTCCTCCTTCCTGGCCGGGGACTTCGACTCGATGTCAACCGGCGGCCTGCAGCTCCAGTACCCGCCCCACGGGGTCGAGCACCGCCGCCAGGACATAAAAAGCGTTTTCATCAACGACGGCAGCGTCATCGTCCTGAAATCGGCCAACCTGAGAATGGGCACGCTCTTTGGCCAGAAGGCCGAGACCCTGGTCACCAGCCGCGAGGAAAACGTGGACATAGACGAGGAATTCGACTTCTGGCTGGCCGAGAAAATCCTTGAGAAAAACCTGGCCGAGGGCCGCGTGAAAGCCCCGACGCCCCTCGCCAGCCGATGAGGCGGGATTGTTCCCGATTGCGCCGATTTCGCATGGATTACGCAAGATATTTACCGGTAACGTCGATTTCGCATGGATTACGCAAGATATTTTCTGGTAACGTTGATTTCGAGCTAATTACGCAAGATATTTTCTGGTAATGATTATTTAGCATGTATTTCTCAAGATATTTTCCGGTAACGTTGATTTCGCCCCAATTACGCTAGATATTTTCCGGTAACGATTATTTAGCTTGGACTGGCTGAGATTTTTACCGATGGCGCCGATTTCGAGCCGATTACGCTAGATTGTTCCCGATAACGTTTTAGGCATCTAAAATTTAAGCATAGTGAGTTAACGCAGGAATATGATATTATCGAAAAATACCCGCACGGCAAAACGCCACCAGGTAACGAAACGTCTCAAAGGCTTGGTCCCATTCGCTTTCCTCGCCGCGGCCTTAACCCTTATAGCCCCCCTCCCGGCCTTCGCGGCCACCATCACCGAAATCTTTGTCATGCTTCCCCCCGAGCAGGTCAGGGATCTGACCCCGGTCGACAGGAGGGCCCTCATCGATAACCACGGCCAGGGGGCCTCGGGCTACACGGCCCCGGACGCCAACGGCTATTGGCTGGAGATTCACGGCACGCATTCCCTGACCCTTTTCGGCATAAGGGACGCCCCCATCTCCTACAAGGTCTTCCCCACGAGCAAGGGCTGGCAGCTGTTGGCCATATGCCGGAGCCGGCAGACATACGGGCCGGCCAACGCCAACGAGTTGCCCCACGAGTCCTTCCTGGATCTGACCCTCTATTCCGTGAGCGCGACCAACGATCTGCTGACGGCCGACGTGGCCGATTACCTGCCCGAGATAAGCGTCTGGGATTTCGTCACCAGGGACACGGTCACGGACAAAAACGCCTTCAGCGATCTAAAGGCCATAAACCAGGTCTTCGACGATTGCCTGACCTGCCATTCCAGCGTCGAGGACTCGTCCACCATCGACATCGTGACGGTGACCAGCATCAACGGCCACTCGTGCGCGTATTTGTTGCCACAGTTTAAGCTTCTGCCGCTTCGCTGGGTGGGGGACCGGTTCACCAAGCCCTACGACCGGGCGGCCCTCCCGGGGCCGGACAGGCCCAAGGCGGAGCCCCGCCACGGCATCTATTACCATGAACCGGGAAAGTAGCCCTCCCGCCCGCAACATCATGCTGACCCTGGCCTACGACGGGACGGGTTTCAGTGGCTGGCAAAGGCAAGCCAAGGGCCAGACCCTCCAGGGCCTGGTCGAGGGGGCCATGGCCAGGCTTTGTGGCCACCCCGTGACCGTCCACGGCAGCGGGCGGACCGACGCCGGTGTCCACGCCAAGGCCCAGGTGGCCAATTTTTTCACCGATTCCCCGCGGAAGGCGCCCGAGATAGTCAAGGGCGGCAACGCCATGCTGCCCATGACCGTGGCCATCACCTCGGCCATGGAGGTGGACCCGGCCTTCCACGCCCGCTTCAGCGCCAAGGGCAAGACCTACGGCTACGATTTCCTGTCCTCCCCCGTGAGGGATCCCCTGCTGGCCAACCGGGCCTGGCACGTCGGCCCCAACCTCGACTGGGCGGCCGTGCGGGCCTCGCTCCCGAGCCTCCTGGGGACCAAGGATTTCAAGGCCCTCGGGAGCTCCGGCGGGGAAGTCAAAACGACCGTGAGGCGCATAAGCCGGGCCGAGATTCTCGAGGCGGGGCCAGGCCTCTTCCGGCTATCCCTTACCGGTTCCGGCTTCCTCAGGCACATGGTCAGGACCATCGCCGGCACCCTGTGGCTCATAGGCCGCCACAAACTCGCCCCCCAGGACCTTTTGGCCATAATCGAGTCCCTCGACCGCGCCAAGGCCGGTCCCGTGGCCCCGCCCCATGGCCTTTGCCTGGAAGAGGTCCATTACCGATGAAAACCGGCGTGGGGCCATCGAGGTGAGCGGGAGCGGGAAAAACCCCGGCCAGGGGACGCCCCTTGGGAGAAAAACCAGGGCCATGGGACTGTCGCCGTTTTTCGGGGGCCTGCCCGGGGAGCTGATCGAAAGCCTGGCCTCCCTGGGCCTGAGCCAAACCCATGGGCCCGGCCAAACCATCTTCGGCCAGGGCGACAAGGCCCTGGGCTTTTACATGGTCGCCTCGGGCCAGGCCAAGGTCTACCTCCTCGAGCCGAACGGCAAGGAGCGCGTCCTCCACCTGTGCGGGCCGGGCGACGTGTTCGGGGCCGCGGCCGTCTTTAACCCCGGCGGCTACCCGGCCTCGGCCGAGGCCGTGAAACAGACCGAGACGATACTCCTCCCCAGCCAGGGCCTGAAGGACCTGATGGCCCGTAACCCCGACTTTTCCCTGGCCCTGTTCGCGGCCATGGCCCAGAAGCTTATCGAACTGAAAAAAATGATAGAGGGCGGCGAGAAAAGGCCCCTCCCGAGGCTGGCCGGTTTCATAATGGGCTTACCGGCGGGGGCGAACGCCCCGGTCAAGCTGCCGGCCACCAAGGCCAAGCTGGCCCTCCATCTGGGCATGACGGCCGAGAGCCTGTCCCGGGCCCTCTCGAGACTGAAGGCGGCGGGGCTTATCGAAGAGGGGAAGGCCGGGCTGCGGGTGATCGACCCGGCCAGGCTGGCCAAAATCGCCAGCGGGGAGGCTTCGTTATGACCGTACGCGCGAGGCCCGCGCCCTGGGCCATGGGCCTTCTGGCCGCCGTGGGCCTTTTAACCCTCTGGCTGGGCTGTTCCCCGGGCCCGGGCGGGACGACCGACGAGCGCGGCGTCTACGCCCCCGCCAACGGCTCGGTCATCGGGGAGCTTAAGCCGGCCGGCGAGGACGAGTTTCTGGCCGGCGACTACAAGGCGGCGAGGCCCCTCCTGACCGAGGCCGGCCGCGGGGGAAGCCTCAGGGCCGTTTATTTCCTAAGGATCATAGCCGAGCGCGGCCTCGACGGCCAGGCGCCCAACCCCGACGAGGCCAACCGTTACGTGGCCCTGATGGGGGCCACGAGAAAACGCCTCGAGGAACTCTCGACCAGTGGCCCCGCCGCCGACCGGCACATTTACCTCGCCAGCCTGGCCCTGGCCTATTTCAGGGGCCACATCGAGGGCGGCCAGGACAGGGCCAGGGCCCTGGAACTGTCCCACAGGGCGGCCTCGGGCGGCTTCGTCCCGGCCATGAACATGACCGCGGCCCTTTTGATACCCACGGGGGCCGCCGACCAGGGCGGGATCCTGCAGGGCATGGGCCACATCGAGGCCTTTAAGGTTTCCATGGAGGCCGCCCTGAAAAACGACCCCATAGCCATGGGCAACGTGGGCTACATGTACCGCACGGGCCAAGGCGTGGCCCTGGACGTCTTCCAGGGCGCCAGCTGGGCCAGGAAGGCCGCCGGGCTGCCCCAGACCACGCCCAGGGTCCTAAACGACCTGGGGGCCATCTACGAGGACGGCCTGGCGGTCACCCCGGACAAGGCCGAGGCCCGGAGATGGTACGGCCTCGCCGCCGCCAGGGGCTACGCCATGGCCACAAACAACCAGGCCAGGCTCCACGGCGGCAAACCCGGGAAGCCCGAGGTCTTGGAACAGCTCGAATACTGACGGCCTTGCCGGCCGCGGGGGGGCTTGGCCCGGGGCCCCAGGCACCAGGGTTTTCCCTTGATCGCGAAAGCCAAAAGGCGCTTCCCACGACCGGGGAAGCGCCTTTCTTGTCGATGGGTTGGCCGGTCGCGAGCCGAGGCCGGCAGCCGGGCGCGACGCTAACGATTTCGCGAGCGGGAATCCAGCTGGCGAAATCGTTAGTAACGATACTCCTCGAAATCGAAGTATAGATCATCGTTTGATATCAAGTACGAAGCGCAACATAAATACACCTCCTCGGCGCAACCCTCGTCCTCAAAATAACCGCAATAGACCTTTCTACCATCGGCTATAAGCTGCTTTACTTTTTCAAACTTTTCATCATCATGTTTACAAAAACGTTCGATTGTATCTTCTAAAGAATCACCTTCATACTGATACGTTTCAAAAGCTTCCTTTCTTTCATCAATAACTTTAAAAAAACGCTTAAACATTTCGCAAAGCGGTCTTTTATTATTTATACTTAAGCCTTTAAGAAAATTTGCTAAGGTAAACTTTCCCTTGATGGAGATTATAAAAGATGTCGAGGAGCTATTGGTGACAAAGTCTTGACGGATTTTCATTTTTTCACCCCTTTTAGTTGTATGTTAATGGGTAAAGATATACCCAAATGACTGAAGAATGCCCCGGGGAGGTTTAAACCCTGGGTTATCCGGCAGGCCGGCAGCCGGGCGTGACGGTAGCGATTTGGCGGGCGTCACGCCCGCGAATCGCTAATATGCATCCTCCTCGAAATCGAAGTATAGATCATCGTTTGATATCAATTGCGAGGTACAGCATAAATACACCTCCTCGACGGGGCAACCCTGGTCTTCAAAATAACCGCAATAGACCTTTCTACCATCGGCTATAAGCTGCTTTACTTTTTCAAACTTTTCATCATCATGTTCACAAAAACTTTTGATTGTATCTTCTAAGGAATCGCCTTTACACTGATACGGTTCAAAATCTCCTTTTCTTTTATCTATAATTTTAAAAAAACGCTTAAACATTTCGTAAAGCGGACTTTTATTATTTATACGTAAGCCTTTAAGAAAATTTTCTAAGGTAAACTCTCCCTTGATGGAGATTATAAAAGATGTCGCGGAGCTATTGGTGACAAAGTCTTGACGGATTTTCATTTTTTCACCCAATTTTTGATGTTAATGGAAAGGATGGATTACGAATCGGCCAAACGTGACTCCCGTGGCCCAGGATGGGCGCCGGAAAGACCGGGGAATTTGTTTCGTGAATAACCAATCTTAAACTCATTATATCATGGTAATTTATGATGTCAAGGATAATCGCTTCCTCAAAAAATTTTTTTTGCGGTATGGGGATATTTGAGGATAGGTATTTTCAAGGCCATTGGGGGGGGCGAGCGTGAGGGGTTGGTTTGGGGGTCGCCTATCGGGAAACCCGGACCCGACCAACCCCGGGCCCCTGGGGCCCGGGGTTGGTCGGGAATGATCTCAGTCGATGACCTCGATGCAGCCCTCGGCGGCGAGGGCATGGAAGTCGTCGATCAGATCGTCGGAGAGGTGGTAGGCGGGGAGGAGGGTCAGTTCGTTTTTGCTGCGGGTGATGGCCATGTAGAGGAGGCGGATCTCCTCGAGGTTGACGCGGCACTTGAAGTCGGTGGGGAGGGAGCCGGTTTTGTCGCGGATCTCCTTGACCTTATGGCCCTGGCCGACTATGTCGGTGAGTTTGGCGAAGTCCTCGAGGAGGATGACATTTTTGTACTCGCGGCCCTTTATTTTGTGGGCGGTGGTGGCGATGTAGTCGGCGCGGGGCTCCTCGGCCATGGTTCTGGTCATCTGGTCGTAGATTTGGAAAGCGTCGTTCTTGTAACGCTTGGCTATCTTTATGCGGGTGAGGCAGACCGAGTCGTTGACCTTCTCGGCGTAGTTCTCTATTTCCTCAAGGGAGGCGAACTGCTTGATGAAGGTATCCTTGATCCTGTTGGCCTGTTTGTTGATCAGGTAGACGAGGTCGAGGATGGTGTAGAACTGGTAGCCGTCGAAGCCGCCGTTATAGTGGAAGAGTTTGTCGGGGAGGTTTTTGGCCACGAAATCGAAGAGGCCGGCGTTGGTCCGGGCTATGACCAGGTTGCCGGGGGCGCCCTGGCCCTCGGGGGGGTTGGCGACGCCGGTGAAGGGCTTGGGGGCGCCGAGGAGGGTCAGGTACTGGTTGGCTATGGCCGCGGTCGGGAGGGGGCAGCGGAAGGACTGGGTCAGGAAGTAGCGGGCGGCGCCGTTCAGGTCCTTTTTGGAGAGGGCGTTCACGGCCCCGTTGAAGCCGTAGATCTGCTGGTAGGGATCGCCCACGAAGATCTTTTTGGGTCGGCTGTTGATGACGAGGTCGATCATGCAGTCGTTCAGGTCCTGGGCCTCGTCGACGAGGATGCGGTCGTAGCGGTCGAGGCTTTTGCCGGGGTCCATCTGGAAGAGCTTCAGGTAGCCGTTGTGGGGCATGGTGAATTTCCCGTCGCGGGATTCGCCCCAGACCTTCTCGACGAGTTTGGTCATGTCCTTGGGCCTTTGCTTGGGGCCGCTCAGCTTTATCTTGATCTTGCGCTTGTTTTCCTTCAGGAAGGCCTCGAGGGAGGGGCTGCGGCTGACGAAGAAGTCGTTCAGGCAGAGGAGGATTTCCTTGGCCAGGAAGTATTGGTCGTCCTGGCTGGAATTTTTGACGGGCCTCACGAAGGGGAGGAGGTTGAAGGGCCTGATGTCGCCCAGTTTGGCGGAATATTTGTGGCCCACCTGGCCGTAGGCGAGGCTATGGATGGTCCGGACCTCGACGTTGGGGCAATTCGCGAAGGCCCGCTTGGATTCCTCGGCCATGGCCTTGTTGTAGGCGAGGTAGAGCATTCTCTCGCGGGGGTGGTTCTCGGCGAAGGCCCGGAGGGTAAAGGTCTTGCCGGTCCCGGCGTAGGCGGTTATGGCCATTAGATCCTCGTCGGCGTCTATTATGGCCTGTTGTTCGCCTGTCAGTTTAAATTTGGAAGAATTGGGCATAAATCAGTCACACTATTTGGTCAAAAGAAAATTTTGGATGCCTATTGGCGCTTGTTTTTGGGGTTGGGGGGCTCGGGCAGGAGGGCGGCCGAGGCCTCGGCCAGCCTCAGGAGGGTCAGGGCCAGGGGATCGGAGCCGGTGGCGCTGGTCTCGAGGAGCTTGAGGGCCAGATCGACGGCGCTTTTCAGGGCGGCCTCGGCCTTGCCCGGGGGGAGCTTGGTCAGGATTTCCCGCAAGGTCGCGTTAAGTTCCGTCAGGGCCTCGATGGCCGTCCCGGGGTTGCCGAGGCGGCCCCGCTCGATGAGCCGCATGGTCAGATCGGCGGCGAGGGACAGGGCGCGGTGGGAGCCGTTCCCGGCGAGGAGGCCGGCGGCCGCGGCCCCGATGGAGGAGAGGGCGTCGGGGAGTTTGGCCGCGGAGAGGACCCGGCGCTCGAGGAGCCGCTGGCAGATCTCCCTGGCCACCCTCAGGGGCAGTTCGGTTTCTTTATTCATGGGCATGGGCCTTGATGGGGGGGACTCGATCGTACGGCATGGCCTACTTGTTTTCCATGAGGGAACCGGCCGGTTTGAGCGAGGGGAAATTGTCGCAGGTGAACTTGACCACGGCCATGAGGGGCACGGCTATGATCATGCCCACGGCCCCCCAGAGCCAGCCCCAGAGGAGTATCGACAGGAACGTGGCCGTGGGCGAGAGGTCGACGCTTTTGCCTAAGATCCGGGGCTCGATCAGATCGCCCCAGGCGAAGCAGGTCAGGGACAGGACCAGGGCCAGCCACAGGGCGGCGCTCCAGCCGAACTGGGCGAGGCAGACGAGGCTGGGCGGGATGACGGCGAAGAGGGCGCCTATCTTGGGGACGAAGCTGCTGAGGAAGGTCAGGACCCCCCAGCTGCCGGCGAAATCGACCCCGAAGAGGTAGCAGGCCCCGGCCACGAGGAGGCCCTGGCCCGCGCAGAGGACGGTTTTGTACAGGACGTAGTGCTGGGCCTGGTTGGAGATCTGGGCGACGGCCTGGCCCAGCCTGTGGCCACGTTTGCCGGGGAAGGCTTTTATCAGTTTTTGGGGCAGCTTCGGGAGGCCGGGCAGGAAATAGAGGATCAGGACGAAAGTCAGGGCTATGTAGCCGGTAAGGCTGAAAAAAGAGGAGAAAAAGTTGGAAAATACCGTGCCCAGCGAGAGCTTGGAGATTTGGGAGGTCAGGAGCTCGGGGGTGACGAAACTGAGCCTGTCGCCGAAGGCCAGGGCCACGGAGTCGATGAAGCCGTCGAACTTGGGCTTGTATTTGGGGATGCCGTCAAAGAGGGCCGTCATGCTGATCATGGCGTAGTTCAGGGCCAGCCAGATGACCCCGAGGCCCAGGGCCAGGGTCACGATGATGGCGAGCGGCCTGGGGAGGCGCCAGCCGCAAAAGACCTTGACCAGGGGGTTAAGCATGGAGGAGATCAGGAAGGCCAGGACGATGGGGAGGAGTATGAACTTCAGCTCGATCAACAGGAAAACCAGCATGAAGATCGTGCCCAGCCCCACGAAAAAGGCAAGGCCTCCCGACAGGCCGCCGCCGTTCGGGCCGTTACCGTTGGCCCCCTCGGGGACCGGGGCCTCCAGGGGCCCGGGCTCGGCCGGGCCGGCTAAAATCTCGTCTCCCAAATTTACCTCCCGTGGGCCCGCTGGGGGGGCCCTCGTTTGCCAACGGCGAACCGCCGCGGTCGATCAGTTTCCGATTTTACAGACTTACGGGAAAAAAATCCATTTTAATCTGCCTGGGCCAACCGGCGGGGGCACAAAGTCTCGGGCCGGGCGGCGGGATTCCCACAACATCCTGGGCCGGGGCGTGGTACAATGGTGGGGGCGCCTGGCCGGCCGGGGGGCTTTGGCCTTATCGGCTAACCAAGGGCCCGCGATGATGACTTTTTTGGGGCTAAGTATATGGCCTTTGGCGGCATTTAAGGGGGGATACGGCCCGGGGAGGAATGGGGCCATTTTTCCCTTGCCAAACCCACCCAAAACTGATATCTTCATTTCGGTGATAACTGGGCAACTTGGCTATTTTAATGAAAATAATTCCCGGTGAGCCGGCTTGGGAGGTCTATCGCGAATCGTTTTTTTTGGCAAACCCGTGACCCGGGGCGGTCGGCCCCGGGGGCATGGATTTAATTCGCGAGAACGGACAACATGGTCGATTTAACAACCCTCGGGCCAGGGGCCTTGATCAACGAGCTCGACGAGACGCTCGACGTCATCTATTCGCTGGCCGGGTCGCTGGGGCTGGGCATCACGCCGGCCGGGGATTACAAGGTCAAGCTCGAGAAAGAGGACAGCGAGACCCATCGCAAGAGGGCCCAGCTGGCCCTGGCCCAGGTCAAGGTCAGGGACTTGGTCGAGGCCATAGGCAACTCGGGGGAAGCCAGGCGGCAGGAACCGGTAAACCTGGCCACGACCATGGGTAAGCTCATCAACGTCTATAGCCTGATGGAACTGATAGACGAGTCAAGGACTTACTTTGACATACTAAGGCCGCTCATCAAGGCCAACGGTTCCCACTGGCAGGTGGCCGCTTGCCTCAATTTGATCGTCATCGGCTACCTGGACGACGGAAGGTACATACACGCTTCCAGTCTTTATTACGAGATGTTGAAGCTCAGTAACATAGACGAGATGGTTCACGGCCTGGTCCGCTCGGCCTTTAACCTGATCAGCCGTTTCGTCATGTGCCAGCAGCTGGCCAGGGCCCACAAGATATACAACACCATGCGGCTTTACTGCCCCATCAAGCCGGACCTGAGCCTGGTCGGCTCGGGGAGACCGGGCGGGGGCGAGAGGGCCGGCTGGCAAAAGCCGCTGGGCCTCACGCTGGTGCGGCCCGCGCGCGGGGGCGAGGGCCAGAGGGGGCCGGGGCCCGACGAGTTCGGGGACGCGCTGGATTACGAGGACGCCAACCTGGTCAGGGGCCAGGCGGCCATAAACCTCCTCTCCGGGTACGCCCTGACCGGTCAGGCCAACAAGGCCCTGGAGGTATACAAGACAATCACCGAATATGACGACCCTGAGGAGTACGTGACCATCAAGAGCATGGCCGCGGTAAACCTAATCAGGGCCTACATCCAATCGCATCGCTGGCCTGACGCCTTCCATTACTACAAAGAGCTTATCGGCTTGCGCAAAAAAAGCGACAATTCCATCTTGGTGGCCAAGGCGGCGGTGGAACTCATAGGCTTCGCGGGCAAGAAGAACCTTTCCGACGCCGAGTATATCTGCTCCTCGCTGGAGGGGCTGAGCCAGGAGGAGTCCTTCACCCTGGAGCGCTGCCGGGCCGTGGGCAACCTGATTTTCATTTACGGCGATTTCAACGAGATGGAAAAGGCCCAGAGGCTGTACGATTCCCTGGACTCTTTCGGCGACTCCCTGGACATACTGGCCGTCCGGGCCAAGTCCACGGTCAACCTCATGAGCGATTATTGCTCCCTCAAGCGGCTGGACATGGCCGAGGACCTGTACGGGCGGCTGATGACCTTCGGGGACCACGCGACCCTGGCCCCCTCCAAGATCCAGGGCGCCCATAACCTGATGGCCGGCTACCTCAAGTCCAACCAGGCCAAGAAGGCCGAGGAGCTCTTCGAGAACCTCGCCCAGTACGCCAACACCCCCAACATCGCCATACTCAAGGCCAGGGCCCTTTTCAGCCTCCTGGCCTACCAGATCCACAAAAAGGACCTGGAAAAGACCATCCGCCTCTACGAGGTCTTCGACGAGCTGGGCGACACCGAGGACGTCCTCCTGGAAAGGGGCAAGGCCCTTGTCAACATGGTGACCTTCATAGGCGGGCTGGGCCTGACGACCCTGGCCAAGCGCCATTACCTGGAGTTCCACGACAAGGCCGTCACCCACATGAACAACAAAAAGTCCATGTTCGATGAGGATTTCGACGTCGACGCGTTATTCGAGGACAACGAGGAACTGGCCAGGATGAGCAATTACCCCATCGGCGGCTTCTCCGAGTACATCGGCCAGTACATCGAGTTCGAGAACGACGCCTACCAGCTGGGAAACAGCGTGGACACGGATTTCGAGCCGAACATAGTCGAGGTGGAAAGCATCTCCTCGCTTCTGGCCAAGGCCTCCTTCAACATCATCCTCGACTTCATCGAGGCCGGGAATTTCGCCCAGGCCGAGACCCTCTACCAGACCATGTTCAGCCTGGACCTGAACAACCACGCCGTGGCCTTGGATGTCTTCCAGGCCGGGTACCTCATCGTCTCCACGGCGGCGCCGGTGGGCAGGTGGCCGCTGACCATGCGGGTCTTCGAGTCCTTCGAGCGGCTCCCCAAAACCCAGAGCCTGAACCACCAAAGGTGCCTGGTAGCCATAAACATATTGAACAACAACGCCCAGAGAAAGCTCCACATCTCGAAGACCGTCTACGACATACTCATGGGCATCCAGCCCAAGGGGCCCTTCGGCGACTACATCGCCAGGGCCGCCCTGGACACCATAGCCAACCTGACCCAGGCCGCCCGGTACAACGAGGCCCTGGTCGTCTACAAATCCATGGCCGAGCTCGGCAAGGGCATGAAGGTCATGGAGAAAAGGGCCCAGGCCGCCTATTGCCTGATGAAGGCCTACGAGTCGATGGGCTGGCTTTCCGAGGCCAAAAAACTCTACCAGAGCATGTCGGCCCTGGGCGACTACCCCAAGGTGACCAAACTGCGGCTCAAGGCGGCCAAAGCCCTGGCCGGCCTCATGAGGAGCAGCGGGCTCAAGGAAGCCGCCGAGCAACTCCACGAGGACACCTGCGGCTTCAAGCGCTTCAAGAAGGACGAGCTTGAGTCCGGGGAAGCCAAGGAAGGCAAGGCCCGCAAGACCATCCGCTGATTCACCCCCCCTTCCCCGCCAAAACAAGCCATTAATCACCCTGGGCAAACCCTGGCCGGACTAATCCGGCCAGGGTCCGCCCAGGGTGATTGTCTTTCCCGTCACCGGATGCCCGAAGGAGAGCCCCGAGGCCCTGAGCATGAGCCTGGGGGCGGGCTCGCCCCCGTAGAGGGGGTCGCCGACTATCGGGTAGCCCAGGTGGGCCATGTGCAGCCTGATCTGATGGGTCCTCCCGGTCAGCGGCTCGGCCAGGAACAGTACCTTGTCCCCGTATTCCCCCAAAACGGAGAGCCTCGTAAGGCTTGGGTAGCCAGGCCCGGAGACGTCCGCCCTGTAGCGCCCGTCGACCTTGGAGATGACGGCGTCGGCCACGGTATGGTCGAAGGGCGGCCTGGGGCCGCCGGCCAGGGCGAGGTAGCGTTTTTTGACGTCGCCCCGCTGGAAGGCCTGGCCCAGGCGGCTCGCGGCCTCGCGGCTGGCGGCGGCGATGACGAGCCCGGAGGTCGGGGCGTCCAGGCGGTGGGGGGCCCGGAGCGTGTGCCCGGTGAGCCTTTCCAGGGCGGCGATGACGTTGTTCATGCGGTCGTGGGGGACGGGCACGGTCGGCGGGCCGGCCTCCTTGTCGTAGACCAGCACGTCGGGGCCGGAAACGATGAGCCTTTCGGGGTCGGCCTGGTAATAGATCCGGGGCCCGTAGGCCGGGAGGTTTAGCCGGAAGCGCTTGGCGCAGATGGTGGCCAGGGGGTCCGGGGAGAGGCGGTCATCGAACCACAGGGCCCCGAAATCGATGAGGCCCATGGCCCCGTCCTGGCCCAGGTCGGGGAAAAGCCTCTCGACCAGGGTCCAGGCGGGCTCGCCGAGGAAGGCTTCCGGGACGTCGCCGGCGTGGACGGGGTCGGGTGAGCAGAAAGGCGGGGGGCCAGGCGGCGGGGTGGGCAGCGCGGGCTCGAATATGTCCGCGAGGCTAAGGCCGCTTAGGCTTTTGGGCAAGATCACAGGCGGACCTCCAAAGGGCGCCCCAGTTTGGCATCGGTGAGGGTGAGATCGACGGTATGGGCGAGTATCTCCACGCCGGCGGAGGCGGCATGGCGCAAGGCCGCGCCCCAGGCCGGGTCTATGGCATCCGCCGGGGAAAAGCTATCGGCCCCGGGCCTTTGGGCCAGGACCAGGAGGACGGCCCTTTTGCCCCCACGGGCAAGGCCCGTAAGCTCGTCGAGGTGGCGCTTGCCCCTTTGGCTCACGGCGTCGGGGAAAAGGGCCACACCGCCCCGCACCAGGGTCGAGCTCTTGACCTCGACGAAGGCCTCGTCGCCGCCCGGGAGGGTAAGTTTCAGGTCGAGGCGGCTCCGGCCCACCGGGCGCTCCCGCTCGACCATGAGGGGCCTGGGGAAGCCGGGCACGGCCCCTATGGAGAAGGCGAGGTGGGCCAGCCTGTTGGGGAGGGCGGTGTTGACCCCGACCAGGCCGTCGGGCATGGCGATCATCTCCCAGGCGTAGGGGTATTTGCGCCTGGGGTTATCGCTAAGGCTCAGGTAGACGGGACGGCCGGGCTCGGAGCAATCGAGCATGGCGCCGGTGTTGGGCGTGTGGGCCGTGACCTGGCCTTGGCCGGGCAGTTCCACGTCGGCCAGGAATCGCTTGTAGCGCTTGATCAACGTGCCCTCGGTCAGGGGGGGCCAGGGGATGGATGCCAGGGGGGTTATGCCGTCCGTGCCTTTCCGGGGGGCCGCCCCCATTATTTTCCGGGGGGCCGCCCCCCCTTTTTTTCGGGGGGCCGCCATTAGGGTTTCCCGGGGGCCAAAAATGGGGCGATCAGGGAGAGGGCGGCGGCGGGGTCCGGGTAGAGCCAGACGGCGTCGGGGGATTGGCCCCTAAACCAGGTCCTCTGCCTCTTGGCCAGCTGCCGGGTCCGGGTGAGGACGAGTTCCTGGGCCGCGGACTCGTCGAGGGAGCCGGCCAGTACGGCCAGGCACTCGCGGTAGCCCACCGACCGGAAGGGTTTGGAGTCGGGGGAATGGCCCTGGGCCAGGAGGGCCCTCGTCTCGTCGATGAGGCCGGCCCCGAACATGCGCTTGGTCCTTTGCCTCAGGCGGTCGTCCATCTCGGGGCCGGGGCGGTCGATGACCAGGGTCAGGGTCTCGAAGGGCCTGTCCGAGAGGGCGTGGCGCCTCTGGTGGACGGAAATGCCCTCCCCCGTGAGGCGCAGGATCTCCAGGGCCCGGACTATCCTGGTCGGGTCCGAGGGCCTGATGAGGGCCGCCGATTCGGGGTCCCTTTCCCGCAAAAGGGCGTGGAGGTCCGCGCCCGAGGCGGCCATGGCCCTAAGCTCGTCCCGGTAGGCCTGATCCCTGGCCGGCCCCTCGAAAAGGCCACCCGTGAGGCTCCTTAGGTAAAGGCCGGTACCGCCCACCGCGAGCGGCGGGACGTTTTTTTGCCAGAGGCCGGCTATCAGGGGCCGGGCGAGGCGCGTGAAGTCGGCCGCGCTGAAATGGTCGCCCGGGTCGATTATGTCAATCAGGTGATGGGGGACGAGGCGGCGGTCCCGTGGGCTGGGTTTGGCCGTGCCGATGTCAAAGCCCCGGTAGAAGGCGAGGCTGTCGGCGTTCACGATCTCGCCGCCGATGGCCTGGGCCACGGCCAGGGCCAGCTCG
Organism: Deltaproteobacteria bacterium; assembly: GCA_031278635.1. Classification (GTDB taxonomy): domain Bacteria; phylum Desulfobacterota; class Desulfarculia; order Adiutricales; family Adiutricaceae; genus JAIRNQ01. The sequence continues at coordinate 22,213 of JAITKA010000134.1, forward strand.
CTCTTGCCCGAGCCAGTCGGGCCCGCGACGATGACCAGCCTGGGCTTCGCCTCCCCGCTCACGCGTCGCTTGGCGGCCCCGTCTCGGCCCGATCGGCCTGGGCCGGCCCGGCCGGGGGTTTGCCGAAGAGGGAGAAGAGGAGGCCCAGGATCAGGGCGGGCAGGAACAGGCCCAGGCCGGCCACGAAGGCCAGGGGGGCGCCGAGCCCAAACTTTATGATCAAAACGCAGACGATGATGTTGACGAGGCTGATTAGGTAGAACTTGACTATGGTCTTCCAGATCGGGGTGGTCAGGGGCCCGGACATGACCTTGCGCAGGAACCACATGAATATGGCCACGTCCCCGACCACGATGCCCCCGCCCTCCAGGGCGCCCAGGCCGTGGTGCCAGCCCTTGGCCACGGCCATGGCGACGGCCAAAATTACGGTCAGGGCGGCCGAGACCCGGAAGACCAGGCGGGTCACGCGTTCGGTGCCCAGTAACCTGACGGCGACGTTGGATAAACCGGCGAGGTTGGGCGCGGTGGCGATATTGGCTGAGGCCACGGGGGGCGTGTTGTCGGGGCTCATGGTATCCTTTGGTTCATTGGCGTAAAGGGGCGGTTTCACCGGGTTTTTTCGTCGTCGTCGAAATCGTCGTCGTCGAAACCATCGAGGTCGCCGAAATCATCGTCGTCCCCCGCCCCCGGCGGGGCTTCCGGCCCTTTGGGGGCCGGGGGCGTGGGCAGGCTGAGCTCGCTGCGGGAGCCGTCGCCCTGGGATTTAAGGAGGGGCCATTTTTTGGCCTGGCCCCGCTCGAGCCTCGCGGCCATGACCCACAGGTTCCGGAAGCCGGCCACGATGCCCATGAGGAGGCCGATTATGGTCAGCCAGGGCCTGGTCCCCAGGCGGCTGTCGAGGAGGAGCCCCAGGCCGAGGCCCAGGACTATGGCTATGACCACGGCCAGGCCGATGGAGGAGGCGGTGACCAGGAGGTTAAACTCGGTGGGGGCCGAGGGATCTTGGCCCTTTTTGGGCTTGCCGCTCAAGCGGGCTCCTGGGAGGGGGCGCAGGAGCAATGCCCCCTGTCGGAGAGGCTTTTGAGGATGGCGCACTCGGCGATCGAGCCGCCGTGGCAACGGCCCCTCAGGGTCTCGAGGTTTTTCTTGAGCTTTTTTATGGACCTAAGCTGATCGTCGAGCTGGCCGATCAGGCGGTTGACCATATCGTCCACCGGCCCGCAGTCGCCCTCGGGCGCCTTCCTGAGCTTTAGGAGGAGCTTCACGTCGGTGAGGGCGATGCCGTGGTCCCGGCAGTGGCGTATGAACCTGAGGCGCTCGAGATCGTCCGTCCCGTACTCCCTGTAGCCGTTCTCCCCCCTTATGGGCTTATCCAAAAGGCCTTCCTTTTCGTAATACCTGACGGTCACCGGCTGGCAATCGGCCAGTTCGGCGAGCTTCCCTATTTTATACATCGGTTTCCCCCTTGACGCGGCCGCCTGGGCGAATGGTTCGCCCGCGGCCGCTCTTTTTGGGCCGAAAAATTTATGCGCTTTTTGAAACTTATCGTCTTTTTTAAAGCCTTTTCGGTAAATCGATTAGCCGTTATCGGTTACGTGGGTTCGAAAAAATTATAACCGTGACTTAAAAAATTATTCGTGCTGTTTTAGGTCCCTTTGGTCAAAAACGTTCAATCTATACGGACCAATCGGTGGTTTTGCCCAAGCAAAGGTTCACTTTGAAGGCTTAAAAAAAATTTCGCCGCGGGGCCAAAAAGCCCTTGACCCTATAGTAAGTATAAGCCTTATATTTGTCAATGAGAGGTTGAGAACCTCGAGTCGAAAGTGGCCCTTTGGGCCCCTTAATCCGCCAACCCAGGGTTTCGCCACCAATTACGCGGGGCCCGATTCAGGCTTCGGAAAGCGAAGCGCCCAAAAGGTAAATAAAATGGAAAACGCTTGCTCGGTTTGCGGTCAGCTCCATTGCCAGGAGCACCAAAACCACCAATACAACGCCCAATCGCCAAACGCCACCGCAACCTTCGACAGCCCCGGGTCCTTCGAGAGCCTGGGACACGGGGAGGATACCCCCGCCGGGGATGGGGAGGAGCCAAGAAGTAGCTCGCCCGCCCTAGCCCAGGGGGGTCAGGCGGGCATGGAAATCAAGATGTTCACCCCCTCCCCCGCCTACGCGGACCACGTCCCGGCGGCCGACGCCTGTTGCGCGGGCGAGGCCGCCCACGCCCACGAACATGCCCATGACCACGCCCACGACCATGCCCACGAGGAAGATGCCTGCCACGACGCCTGCCGCGCGGGCGAGGCGGCCCACGACCACGCGGGCCACGCCCATGGCCACGCCGCCGAGGGGACGGGCCGCGTGGCTTGCTGCGACTCGTGCGACACGGCCCCGCTGCTGACCCACTCGGTTGAGGGGGTCGATGACGGCAATGCCGAGGAAGAGGCCAAGGCCAAAGCGACACTTAATAGACTCATATTCGCATCGATATTAGCCCTGTGTTCCGAGATTAGCCACTTCGTGGGGCTCCCGGAATGGGTAAGCATACCTTTGGCCGTCATCTCGGTCGCCGTGGGCGGCGTGTCCACCTGGCTGGCCGGCTGGAAGTCCATCGGGAAATTCAAGCTCGACATTTTGGCCCTCATGTCCGTGGCCGTCACCGGGGCCGTTTTGATCGGCCAGTTCTCCGAGGCCGCCCTGGTCATGGTCCTTTTCACCCTGGCCGAGACGCTGGAGGACAGGAGCGTGGACAGGGCCAGGAAGGCCATAGCCAAGCTTTTGCGGCTGGCCCCGGAAAAGGCCACCGTGAGGCGCGGGGACGGCACCTGGGTCGAGAGCAAGGCCTCCGACGTGCCCCTGGGCACGGTGATCAGGATACGGCCCGGCGAGAAGCTGGCCCTGGATGGCCACGTGATCTCGGGCTCCTCGGCCATCGACCAGTCGCCCATCACGGGCGAGAGCGTGCCGGTGGAAAAGTCCGTGGGCGACAAGGTCTTCGCCGGGACCCTCAACGTCACCGGGACCCTCGACTACGAGGTCACGGTGGCCTACGGCGACTCGGCCCTTTCGAGGATAGTCAAGGTCGTCGAGTCGGCCGAGAACTCCAGGGCCCCGGTCGAGCGCTTCGTCGAGCGTTTCGCCAAGTACTACACGCCCTCGGTCTTCGTCCTGGCCCTGGGGGCCGCCCTCATCCCGCCGTTGTTTTTCGGCGGGGAGTGGTTTTCCTGGATCTACAGGTCCCTGGCCCTGTTGGTCATCGCCTGCCCCTGCGCCCTGGTGGTCTCGACCCCCGTGGCCGTCCTCTCGGCCATGGCCACGGCCACGAAGGCGGGCCTTTTGGTCAAGGGCGGGATCTACATGGAGGAGGGCCGCCACCTCAAGGTCGTGGCCATGGACAAGACCGGCACGCTGACCAGCGGGAAGCCCTCGAGGACCGATTTCGTCCCCCTGGGCGGCTATGACCCGGCCGAGGCCGACAGGCTCTCGGCGAGCCTCGCCTCCCTCTCCAAGCACCCCATATCCCAGGCCATAGCCCAGGCCTCGGGCCAGAAGGGCAACCTGGCCGAGCTCACGGATTTCGCCGACCTGCCCGGCAAGGGCGTCTCGGCCAAATACCAGGGCCGCAGGCTGGCCCTGGGCAGCCGCAACCTCGTGGCCTCGCTGGGCCTCATGACCGGGGATCTCGAAAGTCGCTTCGAGGGGCTGGAAAGCGCCGGGAAGAGCGTCGTGGCCCTGACCGACGGCGAGAGGGTCGCGGCCCTGTTCGCCACGGCCGACACGGTCAAGCCCGAGAGCAAGAAGGCCGTGGCCGAGCTGAGGAAACTGGGCGTGGAGACGATCATGCTGACCGGCGACAACGCCCTGGCCGCCAAGGCCGTGGCCGAGGCCGTGGGCGTGGACGGCTTCAAGAGCTCGCTCATGCCCGAGGACAAGCTCTCCGTCATCGAGCGGCTGGGCGCGAGGGGCAAGGTCGGCATGGTCGGCGACGGCATCAACGACGCCCCGGCCCTGGCCAAGGCCGACATCGGCTTCTCCATGGGCGCCGCGGGCACCGACACGGCCATCGAGACGGCGGACGTGGCCATAATGGACGACAACCTGGCCAAGATCCCGGCCTTCATCAGGCTTTCCAGGATGGTCCACTCCATCTTCGTCCAGAACATCGCCTTCATCCTCATGGTCAAGCTGGGCTTCATCGTGGTCACGCTCATGGGCCACACCTACATGTGGATGGCCGTCTTCGCCGACATCGGCGTCACCCTCATGGTCATGGCCAACAGCCTGCGCCTGACCAAAAAAAAGGAAAACCGGAAAATGGCCGCCGCCTGACGCGCGCGCCCAACTAAATAAAAAAAATCGGCCGGGGCTTTCCCCGGCCGATTTTTTTTATTTCTTATCGTGGAGGTCTGGGTTGAGGCCAAGGCACTTGTCGGCGAACTTGCACCACTTGGCGCAGCCCTCGTTCAGTTTGGGGTTGGCGAAGAGGTAGCCGCAGCCCGGGCAGCGGCGCCTCGCGTCGTCCTTGAAAAACTCGACCTTGTCCCCGCAGGCCGGGCAGGTGATCTCGAATATATCCCCGGGCCGCCAGAAGGCGGTGTTCTGGCCAGGGCACATGGTCACGGCCATAATGGCACCTCGCGCCGTGGGCGGCTAGCTTATGAGGACGTTCACCGAGCTCTCCAGGGGCCGGCCGGAGACCGAGAAGACCCAGCCCAGGACGGCCACGTCGTGGCGCCTCGAGCGGGAGTGGGCCTCCTTGGCCAGCCGCCACATGCCCCGGCAGCAGGGGACGTCCATGATGGGTATGAGGACCCTCGTGAGGCCCGGGTTATCCCTCAGGATGGCGCCCAGCTTGGCCACGTAGAGCTCGCGGTCGTCGAGCTTGGGGCAGCCGATGACCACGGGATGGCCATGGCCCAAAAAGAGCCTATGAAAGTGCGGGCCGGTGAAGGCCACGCAATCGGAGGCCAAAATCAGCGTCCCCGAGCCTAAAAATGGGCTTTTCGGGGGCACCAGGGCCAGCTGTATGGGCCAGGAGGCAAGGGATCGGGCCTCGCCCCCGAAATCGTCCCCCGGCATGGCCTCACCGTGGCAGGGCAACCCGCCCGGAACCGTGGCCGGGCAGCAATCGCCCACGCCGGTAAGGCCGGGCCATTCCCGCTCGCCCCCCGACCCTTCCAGGGCTTCCATGACACCGTCCCCCTCAGGTGGGGGCGGCGGCGGGGCCGCCATGGCGGGCCCCGCGCCGGGGCGGGCCCACGGGGCGCTGGGCCTGCGCCTGGGCCTGGCCGGCCCCGGGGCCTGGAAATCGTCCGAAAGCCTCCTGATGAGGCTCAGGGCCCCCTTGGGGCAGACGCCTATGCAGGCCCCCAGGCCATCGCACAGCGCGTCGGCCTTCAGGGCCACCCTGCCGCCCTCGATGACCAGGGCGCCCTCGGCGCACGACGGTAGGCACTCGCCGCAACCGTCGCAAAGATTCTCGTTTATTTCAACAATGTCCCGTAGTGACTTTCTCCGTCTCCCGCGAGTCTCGTTCTGTCCATACGTCATGGCGAACCTCCTTGGTTAACGCCCCAGGTACCATAAAATCCGTTGGGTTATTGCCGCTTGTCGTCATGGCGTGCCTCCATGGTTGACGCCTTCAGTATCCTTCACTAGGATAAACATTTCCTTGATCGCGATCAAGGTCGCCCAACATTATTCGCTTTATTTCAAAAAACCACCCGTGGCCAAGAAACTAGCCCCAGGCACCAAAACATCCCGGAATCATTGCTTTAATCGGGAAACGTTCAAGGCGCGGAAAATAATAATTCGCCGCATTAGGTGGGCGGCGTAAAAAAATTATTTTGGCCGGGGGCCCAAAAGCCCGCGCGTGGGCTTTGGGGGACCAAGGCCAATGTGTTGGCTCCCATTGTACCCAATTGGTCGTTAATAAAATTAATATACCATAATTTAATTTTTTTACGGGCATGGTACATGCCGGGGTTGTGACATGTGCCGATTGGGCGTTAATAAAATTAATATTCCATGATTTCTTTTTTTTACAGACATGGTATACGCCCGAGGGTGTAACATGAGCCTATTGGGGACCGCGTTTTGGGGCAAATCTCCCATGACCTTGGGTCGCGTAGGCAAGGGAAACGGGCAAGGCGCGGGAACAATAATTTCGCGGCTTTCGGGGGGGCGGCGCCAAAAATGATCGAGCTGCAAAAACCCCTAATTTTTGAAAGCTTCTTACGTAACTAGCAGAATTTATTTGCTAAATTTTCGTCGTTTTACCTGATTTCGGGGTTTTTGCATGGTAATCAAAAATTATTTGTCGCCAAAAATTATTTTGGCCGGGAGCCCAAAAGCCCGCGCCGGGGCTTTGGGGGACCAAGGCCGATGGGTTGGATGCCATTGTAGCCAATTGGGCGATAATAAAATTAATATACAATGATTTTTTTACGGGTATGATATATGCCTAAA
>JAITKA010000100.1 GCA_031278635.1 Deltaproteobacteria bacterium
AACCTGCCCCCGCACGGGCAAGGCGGTGGTTTCGACCCGGCCAACCCGCCCACCCAGGGTGGCTATAACCTGCCGCCGCTCGTTCCGCAAGGAGCCGCTTTCGGCGCGGCCAATCCCCCGAGCCAGGGTGGCTATAGCCTGCCCCCGCTCGGGCAGCAAGGCGCCGGTTTCAACCCGGCCTATCCCCCCGGCCAGGGAGGGTATAACCTGCCCCCGATAGGGCAACAGGGTGGCGGTTTTAACCCTGCCACCCCCCCGGGCCAGGGAGGCTATAGCCTGCCCCCGCTCGGGCAGCAAGGCGCCGGTTTCAACCCGGCCTATCCCTCCGGCCAGGGAGGTTATAACCTGCCCCCGATAGGGCAGCAGGGCGGCGGTTTTGGCGCGGCCAATCCCGCGATGCCAGCTTATGGGGGTACGAAAGAAGGATTTTTCGATAAGGTTAAGAACTGGTTTTTCCCTCGAAATCCGGTGTATCCGGAAGGGATGAGCTACGAGGACCTGAGGGAACTTCGCGCCGTCTCGGTAAGGAAAACAAAAAAACCGCACAAAAAAGACTATAAATACGCTGATATCTTTACTGGCATAGACAACGGTAAGTCGGGAGGATTCAACGTTTGTGCTTTTTTACTAGGTTATTTATGGCTTGCGTATAGCTTTATGCTTAAAAGGGCGCTAATTTTAGCGTTATTTGCTGGTGTCCTTTCCACGATATTGGTTCTAATTCTTCGTCAAAATTTTCAATACGCTACAGGAATATTTTGGCTTGTGATCCCTATATTAATTGGTTTGATAGCAAATAAATGGTTATATTCATCAGTTAACCAAGAAATAAATAAAGTATGGCAAGAAAGTGGCCATAATTTTGAACAATGTAAAGTTTCTGTTGCAAAAAATAGGAGGAAAAGATGGAATTATTTCTGGTTAGTTTCTCTTGTAGCTTGTTTGTTTGGGGCTATAAATTATTATTTAATGTTTAATTCTCCGATATGTAATAATCAAGACTATATAGAAACTGTAAAAGATATATTATATAAGGATATTGCCAATAAACGTAGTAGGGATGTAGATACTTTTAAACAAAATATGAATATAGAAATTATAGGGATTGAAAAAGATAAATATAATTTTAAATCATGTAAATGTTCGGCAAAAATGGTACTTACGAATGTTAGAGAGGGAGGTACTACGTCAACAGGTATTAATTATGACGTTGACACTTCCTATGGTAAAACTTGGGAATATTATGTCATGGTACGATATGGCCAACTCCGATAATTTAAACAGGGTATAGCGATTAGAGAAAGAAACGATTTCTCGTACACGTTTTAGCGACACCGGGGGTAGCCTTTTTAGGCGCCGGTTTGGCAACCTCGTTAGATGTTAACCGGCTGAGTCCCGATTGCCAAAATCTCCCGGACCGTCCCAAAGGTACTTTCGCCGGCCTCGCCCGTGATTCGAAATTTCCCTGATGGGGCCGCTTGCCGACATTTCGCGGGATTACCGAAAGCCGGGCGGCCCGAAACGGTTCCCGTTGGGGCGTAGACCCACATGCTCGCGGGGCCGTCGGGGAAAACGGGCTGAAAGTGCCCCGCAAGGCGTTTTCAGCCCTTTTGGTTATTGGCCGTTGACCGGCGGGGTTTAGCGGCCGGGGGCTTAGGGGGGCCATTTTCGGCGACCCCAGCGTTTTAGGGCCGGACAAGCCGGTACTGGCCAAAGGCCGAAACGGCCTTGGCTAGGGAATTTCGCTGGTAAGGGGCAAGCTTTTTGGTGAGGCGCCCTTCGGTCGGGATTGGGGGACGGCTCGAAGGGCCGCGAGCCCATCCGCGGTCCCCAAACGGGCGGAACGTTAGGCGCCCCAGGGGAGCGTTGGGTATGGCCAAACGATTTAAGCCCATAATTTCACCGCGTTCTAGATAACCAAAACGCCCGCGAAGTAGCGGGCTTTTTTAACGGCGACTATCCCGGGGTTGGGAGCGCGGGCATGGGCCGGAAATTTTAAGCCGGTCACCGCCTTGGAGGCGGTGACCGGCTTTGGTCGTGTAAGGGTTAGGTTTTACGGGGACTTCGTTACTCGGTGGTAACCACGCTGGTGCGCTGACGGGAGCCCCGGGAGTATTGTTGCTCGGTGGTCGTGTCGGTGTCCAGGGAGCTTCCAAGGTCGGAGTCCACGCCGTAATCGTCGCCGTAATCTTGGTCGGTCGATTGGCTATCTCCCTGGTAGGAATTCTGGCCTTGCCACTGGTTGGAGCCTTGGCTGGAACCCCTTCCCTGCCACTGGTTGGAATCCTGACTGCCTAGCTGGTCGGAATCCTGACCGTAGCCTTGGCCTTGGCCCTGATCGCCCATCGGCGGGGGTCCGTTAGGCCGTTCTTGGCGGTTGCCGGGGCCGTTGCCGGGGTTGCCGGGGCCGGGGCGATCCCAGCCGGGGCCGGGGCGCTGGGGGCGGCGCTGGCCGTAGCCTTGGTTAGGGCCTTGGCGGTAGCCCTGCTGGCGGCGGTGGCCGTAGCCTTGGTTTTGTCCCTGGCGGTAGCCACGGTTTGAGCCTTGGTTGTAGCCCTGGTTCCCGCCCCGCCGTGACCGCTGCTGGTTGTAGCCCTGGTTGGGGCCGCGGTTGGACCGCTGGTTGGTGTAGTTCTTGTTGGAGCGGCCCTGGGAGCGCTGGTTGTAGCCCTGGTTGGAGCCGCGGTTGGACCGTTGGCTGGTGTAGCCCCTGTTGGAGCCGCGGTTGGAACGCTGGGTGGTGTAGCCCTTGTTTGAGCCGCGGTTGGAGCGCTGGTTGGTGTAGGACTTGTTGGAGCGGCCCTGGGAGCGCTGGGTGTAGCCCTTGTTCGAGCCGCGGCTGGAGCGCTGGTTGGAGAAGGACTTGTTGGAGCGGCCCTGGGAGCGCTGGCCGCCGTAGGCCTTGGAGGAGCCGCCTTGGCGTTGCTGGTACTGCTTGTTTTGTCCGCCGCGGTGACCGGGGTTGGCCGAGGCCAGGCCAGGGATGAGCAGGGCGATTATTGCCAGGAAGGCGGAGATTTTTAGGAAATTTTTCATGATTAGGTTCCCCTTATACGCTGATTGGTAATGTTTGTTTTGTTCTGGTCATTAAAGGGTCGATCAGTCACCGGAGGTGTTTACGCTGACGCCGAGGCCAAAGCCACCGTTGCCCGCGCCAAAGCTCACGCCGTTGCCGTTGCCGTCGTTCATGCCGAAGTTGATTCCGGCGGAGGGGGTCGGGGGCTCGACGTAAACGGGCTGCTGGGAGACGATTACGGGCTGTTGCGGGACGTAGACGACTTCGCGCTCGACCTCATGGATCACTTTGGTTTCCTCGCGGTGGTGGCGGGGCCTTTCGCCTGCCTGGGGCGGTTTGCGATGGGGCGGTCTGCGGTGCGAGACCTGGCCGTCGGGCCTGGGACGGCGATGGTCGACGCCTTGGGGGGGCTTGTGGCCCTGGGGGGGCTTGAATTTGGGGTCGCGCATTTCAGCGTTGGGGCCGGGGCCGTTGTGCTTGTGGGTTTTCTGGGGCTGCTGGATCGCCTTGTCCGGCCGGGCTTTGCCGTAGCGGGAGTCGCCTTGGGCGAGGGCCGGGGCGGCCATGGCCAGTAGGGCTATCAGAAGAGCCGGTAGGAGAGCTTTTTTCATTGGTCTGTCCTCGTTTGCGGCTAAATCGTATCCTTTGGTTTAGAATTTAGCCAGCTAGGTAAAGGTAAATTGGAAAATTAAAATTGATATTTATTATAAGTTTAAAATTTGTATTTTTATCGCCAACCCGAGGTTTTTAAAAATCGTTGAAAAGTTTTTTAGTCGTTTTTGTCTCGTCGGGCTAAGGTTACTGCAATAGCCATGCCATTCTAGGGGGCTGTTCCGAAAAAAGAAGGCCCCTGGCCGGTCGGGGGCTTAGGAAGGGAGGGATAGGGTGTCCGTAACCCAGTATATGGCAAGGTTTTTTTTGGTTTGGGCAAGACTGGGGAAAAATAACGGGGCATGGGGCGGGAAGGCGATTCATGGGCCAGGGATTAGCCAAATCGGCCGGAAACTGGATTTTAGGGGTGGCAAGTGACACGGATTTACCCCCACCCTGCCACGTTTTGGATCAACCCTGGGGGATCGGGGCGGGAGAATCTGAGACCCTTGCCGGGCGGGTGAGGCAAAAGGGGGGTTTTGGGGCCATCGGGGCGGGGGTAATTTTCTCGCCTATGGCTTTTGGGCCGCGATTGGGGCTTAGTTAAGGGTCGTTGATGGGTAGGTTGGTAGGGGTTGGGACGCGGTTAGGGGGCCGCTAGGGTAACGGCCAGGCGGCAGGGCCCGCCGGGCGGGAGCCGCCTGGGGCGGGTCATATGACCCAGTCCCAGAACTCGTCCTGGAGCGACCCGGGGGCGCGATCCTTTTTGCCGTTGGATATGAACTGGAGCTCGGTGTTCTTGACGCTGACCTTGGTCTTTTCCGGGATGCTTTTGGTGATGAAGGCGTTGGAGCCGATGACCACGCCTTCCCCGATGACCGTGGAGCCGCCCAGGATTGAGGCCCCGGAATAAATGGTCACGTGGTCCTCGATGGTGGGGTGGCGCTTGACCCCGCCCAGGAGCTGGCCGCCGCGGGTCGAGAGGGCGCCCAGGGTCACGCCCTGGTAGATCTTGACATGGTTGCCGATGACCGTGGTCTCGCCGATGACTATGCCGGTGCCGTGGTCTATGAATAAATGGTGGCCGATGCTGGCGCCCGGGTGGATGTCTATGCCGGTCACGCCGTGGGCGTACTCGGTCATCATGCGGGGAATCAGGGGGACCCCCAGGAGGTAGAGCTCGTGGGCCAGGCGGTTAACGGTCGTCGCGAAGATGCCTGGGTAGGAGAGGATGATCTCGTCGTGGTTAAAGGCCGCCGGGTCGCCGTCGTAGGCCGCCTCCACGTCGGTCGCGAGGAGGTCGCGAATGGCCGGGATTCGCTCCAGGAAGACCCTGGCCACGGCCTCGGCGCCGGTCAGGCTGGGCCGGTCGGTGGATTGTTGGTTGAAAGCCCGCTTAATTTGTTTTTGGAGCTGGTATAGGATGTATTCGACCAAGTTACCAACGTAGTAGACTAGGTAGTCAGCCTTGATTGGCTTTTGGTTGAAAAAACCGGGAAATATCAATTCCCTAAGCCTATGTATGAGGTCTATGATGATGTCTTTGTTGATTTGGTTGGAGGCGTCGACCTTAATGAGGGGCAGATGCTCCTCGTAATTGTTTAAGACGCTCTTGACTATTGGCCCAATGCTGGGGTTTTCTTCTTGTTTTTTGCTCATGTCGTTCCCTTTGGGGCGGAATTTTACGTGGCCATAAAGGAGGGGTAGGTCCCCGGCGCCTCCCGGGGGAGGCGTTTACGGGAGGCGACGGGGGTGCCGGGGCCCGGCCCGGTGGGGGCCGGGCGGGCCCGGGTTAAACGAGGAGGCCAAGGATTTCGATGAAACGATCGACCTCGGCCGGCGTGTTGTAGAAGGCGGGCGATGGCCTGACCGTGCCCTCAAGGCCAAAGCGCCTGACGGCGGGTTGGGCGCAGTGGTGCCCGGCCCTCAGGGCCACGCCGTGGCGGGCCAGGTGGGCCCCGACCTCGGCGACGGATTTATTGGCCAGGACGAAGGAGACGACGCCGGCCCTTTTGGCCGGGGTCCCTATGATGGTTAGGCCGGGGACGGAGCCAAGCCTCCCGGTCAGGTAATGGAGGAGGGCTTCCTCGTAGAGGGCCACCCGGTCGAGGCCCAGGGCGCCCAGGTAATCGAGGGCCGCCCCCAGGCCCACGGCCCCGGCTATGTTGGGGGTCCCGGCCTCGAACCTGACCGGGGGCTCGCGGTAGAGGGTGCGCTCGAAGGTGACGTCGCTTATCATGTTGCCGCCGCCCTGCCAGGGCTGGGCCTCGTTTAGGGCCTCCGTGGTCCCGTAGACCACCCCGATGCCCGTGGGGCCGTAGATCTTGTGGCCCGAGAAGACCAAAAAATCGGCCCCCAGGGCCTTGACGTCGATCGGCACGTGGGCCACGGACTGGGCGGCGTCTATGGCCACGGGGATGCCCTGGGACTTGGCCAGCGAGATCACTTCCGAAACCTCGGTCACCGTCCCCAGGGCGTTGGAAACGTGGGACAGGGAGATGATTTTTGTCCTGGGGCCGATAAGCCCGGGGAGTTTTTCCAGGATAAGCTGGCCATGGTCGTCTATGGGCAGGACCCTGATGAAAGCCCCTTTCCGTTGGGCCAGTATCTGCCAGGGCACGATGTTGGCGTGATGCTCGAGCTCGGTCAGGATGATTTCGTCCCCCGGACCGAGCCTCGGGGCGGCGAAGGCCTGGGCCACCAGGTTCACCCCCTCGGTCGTGCCCCGGACGAAAACGATGTTTTCCGGCCCCGGGGCCCCGATGAAGGCCGCCACCTTGCGCCTGGCCTCCTCGTAGGCCTCGGTGGCTTTGTTGGCCAGGTAGTGGGCCCCCCGGTGGACGTTGGAGTTTTCCTCCCGGTAATAGAGGGCCAGCCTGTCGATCACGGCTTGGGGTTTTTGGGTGGTGGCGGCATTGTCGAACCAGATTAGGGGCAAACCCCCGTCCACGGTGGTCCCGAGGATGGGAAAGTCCTCCCTGATCCTTTCGACGGGAAACGGCCCCACGAAAGGCGGTGGGGCCAGGGCGGGCGCGGCCGGGAAGCCGTAACCGGGGCCGGTGGCCAAGCCCGTGGGGGCCAGGGGCTGGCTGGCCCAGGGCGGGGCCGGGGAGGTCGCCGCGAGCCAGCCGGGAAGGGCTTGGCCCTCGGCGGCCGGGTCGTTTATGGCCCCGATGCCGGGGAATTCGGCCTCGGGGAAACCAAAGGCCTGGATTAGGGGCGCGGCCCCGCCAGGCCCGGGGGCGCCGTGACCCTCGGCAAGGCTTAAGGCCACGGACAAAAGCGCGCCGATATCTTTGGGCCACGGCGAAAGCCTGGGGTCGTCGGGCCCTGGCGGCCAGGGGCCGGTTATGGAGGTCCCCAGGCCTTCCGGGACGGAAAGGCCGGGGTCGGGGGCCCCGGCCTGGAAACCGGCCGGGTCGGTGACCACGGGGATTTTCCCCGGCCTGGGATCCGGGTCCACGGTGGGGGAGGCGCCGGGGCCGGGATCCGGCCCCAGCCTGGGGGCGTAAGCCCTTTCCCCGGTCTCGCCCCGGCCCTGGACTTGGGTTGGGTTACTTGTAGTCATAGTAATTGCCGACCTCGACTTCCTCAAGGACGGCCAGGGCGTCGTCGGCCAAAACGGCCGCGGAGCAATAAATGCTTAACAGGTATGAGGCCAGGCCTTGATCGTTAACGCCCCTCAGGCGCAGGGAGAGGCCGCGCGACTGGTCGCCGGGCAGGTTGGCCTGGTAAAGGCCGACCACCCCGCGGCGGGCCTCGCCGGTCCGGAGCAGGAGGATGTTGGTCTTGCCGGTGGGGCCTTTGGGGTATTTAAGCCCGTCGACGAAAAGCTTGTCGGTCGGGATCAGGGGGACGCCCCTCCAGGTGATGAAGACCCCGCCCAGGATGTTGGCCGTGGCCGGGGGTACCCCCCTGCGGGTGGCCTCCCGGGCGAAGGCGGCCACGGCCCTGGGGTGGGCCAGGAAGAAAGAGGGCTCTTTCCAGACCTTGGACAAAAGCTCGTCGAGATCGTCCGGGGTCGGGGAACCCTTGCGGGTTTTTACCCTCTGGGAGTCGGCCACGTTTTTCAGGAGGCCATAGTCGTCGTTGTTGATGATCTGGCTTTCCTGGCGCTCCCGGAGGCTTTCGATGGCCAGGGCCAGCTGCTCGGCGGTCTGGTCGTAAGGCGAGGAGTAGACGTCGGTCACTTTGGTGTCGACGTTGATGATGGCGCTGATGGAGTTTAGGATATACTCCCTGGGCTTGGTCTGGTAAGGCACGTAGCCCTGCGGGATCTCGGTTTGGTCGGGGTCCTGGCTGCACAAGGCGTCCAGGGGGGTGTCCCCTTCCTCGAGAACCTTGTTGACCCGATAGATGCCGCTGGCAAGGGCTTTGAACTCGAGGAGTTTGGTGGGCCATCTGGGGGTGAGCGCACCGTATTGCGGCCTGGTCTTGGAAATGTCCGCCAGTTGGTAGGCCGCCTGGGGGCTAAGGGCGTTCGGTTTCGGTGGGTTAGCGGTCATGAAGGAAGTCTCCTTTTAATCTTTCGTGAAATTTGGGACCTAACGGCCGGCAGTGGTTTAAAAAAATCGTCTTTTGAAAATCGGTTTGGGGTTGGCTCAATCGACCGGCCGGGGTTTAGCGGGATAGTCCCCCCGCGCGCGGATGGCCCGCGGGGGCCTGGCCCAAATCACCGGCCGGTCCCAAGGGAAAAGTCGTTTACGGCCCGGGCCCCGGGGGGATCATGGCCCCCCGCGGGCGGGGCGGGCGTGGCCCCTCAGTAGGGCACGTCCGGCCCGCCGACCAGTTTGGCCCAGGCGGCCAGGCCGTCCTCGAGGTTGTACATGCGGCCCGTATAGCCTGCCCGGCTTAGGGCCCTGATGGCGAATTTGCTCCTCTGGCCGATCTTGCAGATAAAAACCAGATCCCCGCCGGGCTTGAACTCGCCCATCCTCCTGACCAGCTGCCCGAAGGGCATGGCCTTGGCCCCCGGGAAGGGATATAGGGTCCGCTCGTGGGGTTCCCGGATGTCCACGACCTGGAGGTCGTCGCCCTTGTCGAGGCGAACCTTGAGTTCCTTGGCCGTGATGGGCGCGGCCTCGTCCTGGGCCTTTTGCCCCAGCCCGCAAAAACCCTCGTAATCGATGGGCTCGGTCACGCTCGGGTTTTGGCCGCAGACCGGGCAACCCGGATCCCTGTCAATCCTCAGCTCGTTAAATACCATCCTCCAGGCGTCGACGAGCAGCAACCTATTGGCCAAGGTCTCGGCCCCGCCGACGATGAGCTTGATGACCTCCGCCGCCTGGACGCAGCCCAGGATGCCCGGCAGGACCCCCATGACCCCGCCCTCGCCGCAGGAGGGGACCAGCCCCGGAGGGGGCGGCGAAGGGTAGAGGCATCGGTAACAAGGCCCGCCCGGGGCCCCGAAGACGGTGGCTTGGCCCTCGAACTGGAAGATCGAGGCGTAGACGTTGGGTTTCTTTTGGAAGACACAGACGTCGTTAATAAGGTAACGGGTAGGGTAATTATCTGTACCGTCGGCTATTATTTCGTAGCCACTGAATATTTTTTCCGCATTTTTACCCGACAGTTTCACGTTGTGGGTGACTATCTCGATGTCGGGGTTAAGGCCCCTGAGCCTATCCTGGGCCGAGGCGACCTTGGGCCTGTCGATATCCCTGGTCCCGTGGATTATCTGCCGCTGGAGATTCGAGGCCTCGACGAAATCGAAATCCACGAGGCCAATCTTCCCGACCCCGGCGGCGGCCAGGTACAGGGCCAACGGGGCCCCCAGGCCGCCGGTCCCGACCACCAGAACCCTCGCCGCCTTAAGCTTCCTCTGCCCGGCCATGCCCACCTCGGACAGCAAGAGGTGCCTGCTGTAGCGGGATATTTCCTCCCCGGTTAACCGCGGCAGCCCATCGGGCTCGCCCTGGCCCCCGGCCTTATCGAAACCCGTGGTCACCTGGGCCCCCCGCCGGCTATGGCCGGCACCAACGTGACCGTCTGGCCGGGCTTGACCTCGGTGTCCTGGCCATTTAAGGACTTCACATTGACGTTATCGACGAATACGTTGACGAAGGACCTTAGGGTCCCCTCATCGTCATATAAATGCGTGGTGAGATCGGGATAGGTTTGGGTCAGGCTTTTCAGGAGCTCCCTGACCGTGGCCCCCTCCAGTTCCACCTGGTTCAAGCCGTCGGTGAAACCCCTAAGGGCCGTGGGAATTCTCAAGGGGATGGGCATCGTCATGATCCTTATTGGCGCTAAGGCCAAAGTTTTCTGGTAATCGGTAGCGACTTCGCGAGGAACCTATGGCTGGGGGGCCTGCGAAAAAAATGGCGAAGGGGTGAATGATTTTCCCTTTTGGCCTATAACCTGACGGGCTTTTCCAAGGCTTGATCCTTCGCTTACCGCCTGGGGCGCGAAAGTATTCACCCCGCGAGTTTTATGGGCTAATGACCCTAGGCCAAAATACCCCTAAAAGTAATCTCATTCGCTTAAGGTTATGTTTTGGGCCGTGAATTTAGACCGATCATTTTCCAAAAGCCAGCAAGTCAGATCCCCCGGTACGCCCTTTTCCACCGAAACGATCAGGTAACGGTAGAAGGGTAGGGCCTTTTCCAGGTCGTTGGCCGAGGGCAGCGCCGGGTGATCGGGATGGGAATGGTAGATGGCCAGAATGTCCAGGCCCTCGCTCCCGGCCTTAAGCTCCGCCGCCAAAAATTCCTCCGGCTCTATGCTGAAGCGGCGGCGGCGCTTCCCGGGTTCCCTGGAGTTCCGGGCCTCGCAAGCCTTGAGGCCCAGGGGCGGGCCGGAAGGGTCAAACGCGCCCAGGACGAAACCGCAGGCCTCATACGGGTAGGCCCGGGCGCCGTGGGCCCTGATCGACTCCAGGACGGAAGGGAGGACCATCATGGTTAGCCGTCCCAGGTCCCGTCCGAGAAGTAGCGGCTGCCGGAGTCGCCCAATATGGTCACGACGTTCCCGGAGGGGCCAAGGCGCGAGGCGATCCGCAGGGCCGCGGTCACGTTGGCCCCGGCGCTTATGCCGACCAGCAGGCCCGTTTCCTTGGCCAGGCGCTTGGCCATGGCCACGGCCTCGGCGGTGGAGACCCTCTCCTCGCCGTCGACCAGGCTCACGTCGTATATGTCCGGCTTTAGGGTCGAGCCCATGTGCTTGGTGCCCTCTATGCCATGGAAGGGGGAGTCCGGCTGGACGATGAGGGTTTTGACGGAGCCGTTCTTTTCCTTGAGGAACCTGGCCGTGCCCACGAAAGTCCCGCTCGTGCCAAGGGAGTTCACGAAATGCGTGACCGCCCCCCCGGTTTGCTCCCAGATCTCCGGCCCGGTCGACCCATAATGGGCCAGGGGGTTGGCCGGGTTATGGTACTGGTTGGGAAAGAAGTACTTGCCGGGGTTACCCAGGTAGGCCTTCTCGGCGGAAAGGAAGGCCCCGTCGGAACCCTCCAGGGGGTCGGTCTCGACGATCTCCGCGCCGTAAGCCTTAATGAGCGACTTTCGCTCATAGTTGGCATTGGCCGGCATGTAAAGGATCACCCGGCGATCCAGGGCCGCCCCGATCATGGCGTAGGCCACCCCGGTGTTGCCGCTGGTGGCGTCGATCAGGGCCTTGTCCCTCCCGAAACGCCCGTTGGACAGTCCTTCCAGTATCATGGCCCGGGCGGCCCGGTCTTTGACCGAGCCGCTTGGGTTTAAGAATTCGGCCTTGGCCCAGACCCTGGCCCCCGACGGGGGGGTAAGTTTGTCCAAGGTGACTATGGGGGTGTGGCCCACGAGATCGACTACGTTCATCCTCTTACGCCAAAAAAAAGAAGGCGGGGCGTTTCATGCTTGAAACGCCCCGCCTTCGGAAAACCGATCAGCGAGTTCGGCTAAAAAATTCAGTTATTATGTCTACTTCTTCTTCCGTATTCCCACGATTTCATTATATCGGGCCTGCCTGTGCTTGTCAAGGCCAAAATTTTGGCCCCTTGCGCCCCCCCGGCATCATGGCTGGTAAAGGGGAATATGACCACCCAAAGGGTGCGCGCCTCGCGACCCGGCGAGGCCGCCCTCGACCCTTTGGTTATTTTTTCCCCTGACCTGGGCTCACCGTCCCAAGGCTCGGTGGTGAATACAATATTCACATAAAAACTCCGTTCAGTTAAAATCGACTTGATCTCCAAAAAGAAAAGGCAAGGTAATTTGGGCTAAAAATTGTAATGATAACGGTCAATTAGTAAAAAAATGAACCAAAACGACCCACCACAAAGCCCAAAAATATTTTTGAAAATGCATTTTAAAGTCTTTACATATTCAAAATTTTGATGTATTATGTAAAATAGAAGAATGTATGATTCATGAATTACAAAGCCGATATCAAGGCTTTTCTTGGAGCCCTTGCAAATTCAAATTTTTTTGTTGCAAAGGTGGGGGTAAATAGTGCTATTATAAGCAGTCAGCTTAGAGGGATCTTATTGCGAACATTTCGGTCATTTTGTGACTAAACCAGAATTAGCTACATCATTATACACTTTTTATGTTAATTCAAACGGCTTAAATTTTAGGTCAACGCCAGTTTCGCCGCCCGCCAAACGTCGCGAACAGCGGCTTTTTTGGAACCCCCGGGCGGGGCTCGCCCCCCGGATCTAAGCCGCCCTAGAAAGGTACCCCCCGCATGGATTACATTGACGAGACCAGGGCCGCCGTTGAATGGAAGACCACCAGGGAACAGGTGGTTAACTGGTGCGCGCGGGCCCTGGTGCCTGGGGCGGAGCTGTCCGAGGGCCGATGGAAAATACCCAGCCCCTCGCCCAGGCCCCTGCAGGAGGATCTGGTGACCCACAAGGCCGTGCCGATGGCCAAACCCTTTTTGAAATGGGCCGGCGGCAAGACCCAGATCCTCGACCAGATACGGGCCAGGTACCCCGAGGGCCTGGGCCGGAGGCTCGACCGCTACGCCGAGCCTTTCGTGGGCAGCGGGGCGGTCCTTTTCGACGTGCTGAACCGCTACGACCTAAAGGAAATTTACATCGGCGACATAAACCGCGAGCTCATCACCTGCTACGAGATGGTCAGGGACAGGGTCGATGACGTCGTCACGACCCTGGAAAAGATCGAGAAGGATTACCTGCCCGGCTCCATCGCCGAACGGAAACTATTTTACGCCGAGGCCCGCAATAGGTTCAACCAGCTCAAAAAAGAGGCCTCCCACGGCACCGAGCTGGCCGCCCTGTTCATCTTCCTAAACCACACGTGCTTCAATGGCCTATACCGGGTCAACTCCGACGGCGAGTTTAACGTGCCCATGGGCAGCTACCGTAACCCGACCATCTGCGACGGCCGCAACCTCAGGGCCGTCAGCCAGGCCCTGGCCGGGGTGACCATAACCTGCGCCGAATACCCCAAGTCGATGGATTTCATAAACTCCGAATGCTTCGTCTATATCGATCCCCCTTACCGGCCCCTGTCATCCACCTCGAGCTTTACCTCCTACGACCAGTATGCCTTCGGGGACGATCAGCAGGCGAGCCTGGCCCGTTTCGTCGACGCCATCGTCGACAAAGGCGCTTACGTCCTGGTCAGTAATTCCGATCCCAAAAATACCTCCCCCACGGACGACTTCTTCGACGAGCTCTATGTCAAGCACGCCATAGAACGTATCAAGGCCGTAAGGGTAATCAATTCCGTCGCCTCCGGCCGGGGGGCCATCACCGAACTCTTGATCATTGGCAATAAACTAGCGCAACTTTAGTTATTTTTCGCCCTAACGCTATCTAATTTTGCGCTCTATGATATAATTTCGCCTGGTGACGCCCCGGTTACTGTCGGCACATATTTTCCGCCGCTTTTAACCCTTTGCCCCTCCTACCCAATACCGGATGGAGCCCGGCCCGAAAAGCTCGCTCAATCCCCGAAACGGACGGCCGCGTCGCCTCAACCATTCGGCCAAAGCGTGATCGATGAAGTAAGCCCCCATGCGGTTCCCCCCAAAGGCCCAGGGAAAACGAAACGCCTTAAAAAGTACCCGTTAACGGTAAACGAACGCGTTGACCCGGAGACCAAGGTTCAAAGGCCAAAGGCTAGGCATAACGGCTAATAAAACTTAAGGAGGATTTCGATAATGACTGATAATAACAAAAAAACACCTCAAACAACGATTCTTTGGAAGATTACATTATTATTACCAGAGATCAGTTAGGTTATAAAATGGAAATAGAGCCTTACACACGTGCAAGTGTTTATTCGCTAGGTTACAATCCCGATAATAAAAAAGATTCTCCGCCTCCGCTTCCAAGTGTTATTAATTCTATTCTAAAAAATCTAAAAAAGAGCCGTTCGCAGTGTCCTTGCCCTTTTTTGTAACTCTATTTTGAAAAAAAAGCACGTGGGCAAGATTTCCGCCTAACTTAAGGCAACTTGCGCCCCTAAAATTGGACAATCCTGACGCGATCCGTCCAAGCCTCATCCGCCGACACCCCATCCGCCGACACCCCATCCGCCGATCCCGCCTTTTGGTTGCCTGAATGGGCGCGCCTTTCGCCGCCCCATTGGGCCAGCCCTAGCCGCCCGGCTTTCCGTATACCCGTTTCCCCCGCAGGCATCGGCCATTTTTTTTTCTTTGACGCCATCGCCAAAGTCCGGGGTCGGCCGCCGGGAGGGGGTTTAAACGTGTGTTTAAACGTGGATGGTGGTGTCGATTCAAGCATCGGGGGGGGTTTGGTTTCGGAACATGTTGGTTAGGCCTATGGTCCCGGGGTCGTAACCGAAGGTCTCTTGCCAGACCCTGCCGCTTTCCATGCACAGGTAAATTTTCGTCCCCGGCGAGACGAGTGGTTCGAGGTAGTTTAGAAGGGTCCGGTACATCAGGCGCCTTATGGGCCTGGGGTAACGCATTTTGCCGTCGCCGCCGCGGACGAACTCGGCCCCAAAGAGGCGGCTGGGCCGGGCCTTTCGCATGACGGCCTTGAGTTCCGGGAGGTATCGGAAGCAGCCCAGGGAGACGAAGGCCAGGGACCGGGGATCGAGGCGTTCGGCGATGAGCTTGGCCGTTCGGGCGTAGCCGGTTTCCCAGCCGGGATAGTGGATCAGGGGGTCGAAGTGAAGGCCTATGGGGTAGCCTTTGGACCAGGCCAGGGCGGCGGCGTTTAGGCGATCGGTAAGGGAGGCGGCGCCGGGCTCTTCGCGGGCGCAGACTTCCGGGGCGTTGACGGAAAAGGATATGACCGTCCTCCCGCCGTGATGGAGACCGAGGAGGTGTTTGACCTTGTCGGTCTTGGTCTTGAGTTCCAGGGTAAAGGGCGCCCGGGGGGCGAAAAGCTCGATGAGTTTTTGGGAGACCTTGGCCGGCCGGTCCCAGAGGAGGCTGTCGGTAAATTCCCCCGTGCAGTAGCGATGGGAGCGGGGGGTCGCCGGGGCGGGCCCGCCCGTGGGGGGGTCGGGGAGCGGGGACGTCTCGGCGTCAAGGCGTTTGGCCAGCTCGCCGAGGCCGTCGGACAGGGAGTTACCGAAAAATATGATGGCCTGGGTTTTTAGGTAAGCCGACAGGATGCAGTAGGAGCAGTTTATGTCGCAGCCCTGGCCGACGTGGAAGATATTGAGGCCGCAGCAGTTGTAGCGGGGCGTGGCCGGGCAAGGCCGGAGGAAGCTGCCCCGGTGCCTCGTGACCAATATCCCGCCGGGTTTTAGGTCACGGTAATCGGCGGCGGCCACCGGGGGCGTGGGGATCTTTTCGCCGTCGAGGTCAAGGCCCATAAACTCGGCCTCGACCAAAAAGCGGGCCCGTCCCGGGGTCACGAGGGTCGGCCCTTTAATGACGGGGGGTCCTCCGGGGCCCCCTCGGCGGGGGGGGTTTAGGGCCCAGAGAGCCTCGAGGGCCCCGTCGGCCGCGAGTTTGAGGGCGAAGGCGGCCAGCTCCCTTAGCTCATGGGGCTCGGAGAAGGTCATTTTCAGGGTGGCCGAGACGTCCTCGAAGTCGGGGTCCAGCTCAAGCCTAAGGTTCCCGGGCAGGGCCAGGGCCTTGAGCGACCGCTTCCTGGTCTGGGCCAGGGCGGTGAGGTAGGGGAAGCGGAGCGAGCGGATATGGTCCCTGGCCTCCCTTTCGGCCATGGGGCCGCTTAGGGATTTAAGGGCGGGGGAAGAGAGGATCCGGGCCAAGCCATCGTCCCCCCGGGAATCCCTCAGATCGTTTAGCCACTCCAGCCATTGGCGGCGGTTTTGGCGGCTGGGGCCGACCCGCGCGAACAGTTCCAGGGCCATTTCCCGCTGGGGTTCGCCCCACTCGGCCAGGACGTGGGCGTTCTCGGGATCGAGGGCGCCCTGGGCCAGGGCGTCCAGGGCCGCCCTTGGGAGAAGGGCGGCCTTTTCCAGGGCGGCCAGCCTTTGGCCGTTGGGCTTAAGGCCCAGGAGGGCGGCGATCTTGGGCAAGGCCCCCTCCGGGGCCTCCCGCCTGGCCGTGTCCCAGGCCAGGGTCAGTTCGGCCTGGTTGAAGCCCCGCCCCAGGTTGTCGGTTATGGCCGCCATGATCAGGAAGGCCGGGTCGGGGGCCTGGCTCACGTTTTCCAGGGCCAGGCAGGGGACCTTTTCGATGCCCAGGGACCGCAGGGCCGCGAGCCTCCGGCCCCCGGAGATGACGACCGGCAGCCCGGCCGAGTCGCGGGCCACCCAAAGGGGCCTCAGGAGGCCCAGGGCCCCGATCGACCCGGCCAAGGGGGCCAAGGGGCGGCCGTGGGAGAGGGGCAGGGCGTAAAGGTCCCCGGCCCCGAGCCAAACGGTCCCGGCGAGGCCTTGCCCGGGGCGGTCGGGAGCCCCGTCGAAATAAGTCCTTAGGGCCATCCTAGAGGCCGGCCACGGCCTCGATCTCGATCTGGGCCCCCCTGGGCAGGGCGGCCACCTGGACCGTGCTCCTGGCCGGGTGGTTTTGGGTGAAGAAAGTCGCGTAGATCTCGTTCACGGCCGCGAAGCCCGAAAGATCGGTCATGAAAATGCCCACCCGGAGCGCCTTATCCAGCGAGCTCCCGGCGGCTTCCAGTATGGCCTTTACGTTTTGGAGCGATTGCCTGGCCTGATCGGTCACCTTTTCCGGCATCTGGCCGGTTTTGGGGTCGATAGGCAGCTGGCCGGAGACGTAGACGACGTTCCCCGAGATGATGGCTTGCGAGTACGGGCCGATGGCCGCCGGGGCCCGATCGGTCGTGAGGACTTGTTTCATGGCTTAACCTCGCCTTTGGATGATGCCGCCCGCCGCCAACGGGGCTACCGTCCCGGCCAAGGCCGATCCGCCGGGACCCTGGCCGCCATGGGCGGGGGGGCCGGTTGATGTCGTTGGCTTGGGCGCGTGGGGCCCAGCTAAAACGCGCCGGCGTTTAGGTTGGAAAGAAAGCTAGCTTAGGGTGGTGTGGTCATTTCCTATTAGCGTGAAAATGGTGAGTTTTTTTGGTAAGGCCAATTTGTGGATAACCCGTAATGCCTCCATGAGGGTAGATTGGGTTGTGTTAATGTCATCTATCAGTAAAACATGTTTGTCGTGGAGGGACTTAGCGGCCTTGTCCATGTCTTCGCCTTTTATCGTTAAGAAATCGTATAGATATCTTCTAAATAAATGCTTTTTGACTTCCTCTGATATGGAAAAATAACCAGAACCATTGTTAATGGTATTCATTAAATTGTTTATGTTTGTTAAATAATTTTTATATTGTTTTTCGGTAAGCTTATCCTTGTTATCAATTTCGAATTGATTATGATTGAATTTAATGTCAGCCTTGTTCATTTTAAAGAGACGTAAATCAGAAAATTTGTTACTGGTGGTGAAAAAATTACATATATGGTTTACCATGATTTCGTTTATAAGAGTTCGCTCTGACTTAGGGCATATGATAGAATCCACGTCTTGTAATTTGAGACTCAATAAATTAATTGGTTCAAAGATAAATTTTTCCCAAGTTTTTTTATTAATGGTAGTTGTTGAAAGCCCTTTCAATTGCTTAATGAATTCATTTCTTATGGAAGAAGGTACGTGAGAGGCAAACTTATATCCATAAAAATATGTATTGTCAAAAATCTTAGACTCTTTCAATTCAAGCTCTGGTAAATTTACCGCGCCTTCCAAGGAAACGTCGGGGGAATCGTCGGGGGAATCATCGGAAGGCTGGAAGATAAACCTCCATCCTTCCTTGTCCCGATAGACCCCTTCCAAGCCTCCCACGGCCGGGTGTTTTTTCACGAAGGCTATCTTTCCCATGGGCAACCCACCTGCGAGGGGCCCCGGAAACCGGGGCGAGGCGCCCCGGAAGCCGGGGCGAAGGGCCCGATCCCGCGGCTTTCCGGCCGGCTTAAGGCAAGCGGCCGGAGCACGCGGTTTCGGGAAAATGGTCCTTGGGGAACGGGACCCTGACGTTCGTCGGTTCCCTTGGTTCCGGTTTTTTTAACCCGCCGCCGTGGACGCGGCCCTCGTTTTGGGTGTCGTCGGGCGCCATGCCGTTAAGCGATTCCCGGATGGGGGTTTTCGGCGCGGGTTTAGGTTCGTCGGCCAACCGTTTACGCGGATAGGGCCCAAGGTAGGTATTGGAAACGATGGCTTTCGAATGGTTGAGAATGAACCTAAAGGCGCTTTCGTTAGCGTCGGTTTGCCTACCCATATGGGTACGGGCCAGGAGCGGGGCCTCCCTTCGTTCCTGGAAATACCAGGGCTTTCCGTTCCGGCGCGGGTACGGGTTCGCCACGGTGTCCTGGCCGGCCTTCGGGTAGTCCCAAAGGCTGGGATGGTTTCGGCGGACCCCGTCCCCGTTTAGGCGGCGGTCGGGCGGGAACGGGGGGTTGGGCGGCGCCGGGTTGCCGAATCCATCGGGGCCCATGACCAAAGTCTTTAAATCGCGGGCAAAATGGGGCGGAAAAAACCGGCGGGTAAGCCAAGCTCGCGGATTCCGGGCTCGCCCAGGATGAAAAAATCCTTCCCGCCGGTGGCGATACCCCGTCCGACCTCGAAATAGTCCCCCAATCCCGGGGCCGGGGAGGCGTTCACGGCTGGCCGGGGGGACGACGGACGGCCCCGTTTGGTTTCCTTGCCGAGGGCGGCCGGTTCGAACCGGCCGATGGTTTTCGGCTCGGGGAGCGATCCGCCGAAGTCGAAAACGATGGCCTTGGGGGTTGGCGGCTCGTTCCTGATTCACGTCCATGAATTCGCTTGGGATAAGCCAGCCGGCGATGGCGCCCTCGTCCATCCGTTGGATTGATTGAAGTAGAAAATGGCAATATAGGCCAGCCAAGCCTGACAAATCAATGCCGGAAATTAGTTTCGTCCTGTGTTTGACGCAATTTTTCATGTCAGGGTTAATTAAATAATGCCTGACGTAGGGACGGTTACAGATAATTAAATTATATTTACCGACCGGCTCGGTGGCCGTGAAGTCGGAACCGGCCCAGGGCCCGGCCGCCGCCTTGGCGACCGGCGGGCCTATCTTACGATGTCCCCCGCGAGCGGGGCGGCGGGGCGGTTCAGTCCGCCCTGCCGTAGCGCCGCTGGCGGCCGTGAAAATCGCAGAGGGCGGCCAGGAAGTCGCTCTCGCCGAAATC